>NC_007484.1:2843014-3162352 GCF_000012805.1 Nitrosococcus oceani ATCC 19707
GGGGCTTTTATGCGAATCTTTTCATCCGGAGGCGATTGCCCAAAGCTACGAAAAAGGAGGAGCAGCTTGCCTTTCCGTGCTCACAGACCAGGATTTTTTTAGGGGTAGTGAGGCGGATCTACAGAAGGCCCGCAGCGCCTGTAATCTGCCTGTTTTGCGAAAAGACTTTATTATCGACCCCTATCAGGTCTATGAAGCACGGGTAATAGGCGCCGACTGCATTCTGCTAATTGTAGCAGCGTTGGGTGATGCCCTTATGTTAGAGCTAGCTCAACTCGCCGAACACTTAAATATGGATGTACTCATAGAAGTCCATGATTCCGAAGAGCTAGAGCGAGCGCTGGTTCTCGATACACCACTTATCGGCATTAATAATCGCAATTTAAAAAGTTTCGAAACGAGATTAGAAACTACTTTTGAGTTACTCTCCCAGATACCTTCTGAGCGCTTAGTGGTCACCGAAAGCGGAATTCATAGTCCCGCAGACGTAAGGAAAATGAAGAAAAATGGAGTTAACGCCTTTCTTATCGGTGAAGCCTTCATGAAAGCGGAAGACCCCGCAGCTAAACTTGCAGCATTATTCCAAAATACAAAGATAGCTTTCTAAGAGAAAGGAAACCATATAAAAAAGGATACCAAAAAACTCATCCCTTCTAATCCAGTATTCCGGCACGGTAAAGGCGCCAAGTATAGGCACAAGTACCAAGCAATATTACCAACACCAGGAGCAATCCTTCTCCACCTATTCCCGCTGAAAAAACCGCAGCCAAGGAACCCTTTTTAAAGGCTATTAATAAAAGCCTCCCGAGATCAGCTACTATAGCAGCAAGAAAGAAATAAAGGGCTAACCGACGATGCAAATAAAGAGCTAATGCTGCAATAAAAATTGTGGCGTTAATTAATAAAGTTAATCCTACCTCTGGCCATGCTAAAGTATCAATCAGCAGTTGTTGTTCAAGAGAAAGCCTTTTAGCTCCTGTAATCGTGAAAAGATAGCCTATTAGGGCGATACCAGAGGCAATAGCAAGGAAAATAGACAGAAAAATCGTTATCGGGTGGCGCTGCTCTAGACGAGCTTGAGTTTCATTCATTAAAAAATACCTCGAAGCCAAAAATTAAATGTTTGGCTTAGGATAAGCATACCTGCCTACTAGACAGGTATGCCTCTCCCTAGAAAATCATTTCTCTTTAGTATAGACGATCGTTTCAGGTACACCAATTACGTCATCGAAATCACCATCTAGATTATAATCTTCCATTAAAGTAAGTTTATCACCCTCAATGGAATAGTAGATGGCATAGTCATTGGTTGCAGACTTCATATTAACCGGACTCCAAGCTTGGGTTCCTTTATTATATTCTGCTGTACCATAAGATTTAGCCGTCCACTCCATGTAGTCAGATGATACAGAAACGCTTCCAGTTTCTCTCGCAGTCTCCGACCAATTATGGATTATAGAGCCATCTTCAGCGATAAGTTTTTTAAACCAAGAGTATTTATAAGTATTGCCAGAGAAGGTAACTTCTGCTTTGCTTTTCAAGGTTTCGCCATTTTCCTGCTTGGGTTCAAACTCCGTCACCCAGGTTCCCGTAAGTCCAAAATCTTCCACGCTTGGACCACCTGATTGGCAAGCTACCAACCCTAAAGCAAGGACAGCTGCACACAACATCAAGAGAAACTGTTTCATCTAAGCTCCTTATTCTATTGATTAGTAATGAGATAGCCCATTAGAGCAAACAGGCTGCTAGCATGAATTTTTATTACCCAAAAATACGCGATTATATCAACATAATAAGCATTAGATTATCAACTTCTGTATAGATTATCCAATTTAGCATACCACCCAAGGTAGCAGGAAATTGGAATTCCCCGGCATTCCATTATTTGGATAATGGAATGCCGGGGAACTTCCTTCTATTATGTTCTAAACGCTGTGAATACTATTTAAAGTATCCAATTCCAATTGGATTGAAACTAGGATGCCTTGGCCTCTTTTCCGCCACGGCGACTATACCAAAAAATAAGCCCCAGAATAAGAGCACCGCCAGCGATCGAGGCGATCCACTGAACGGTCTGCTCTCCCTGGAGACCCACTCGAAGAGGTGCTTTGAAGACCATCGGTTGATCACCACCAAGAATAACTACCGCAGTGTATTCTCCTGCTTTGGTAAAATCGGTATCAAGCTCAATAGTTCCCTTTGGATATTTTTGAACCGGACGCTCTACTATGGGATTATAATTTGACGGGCCAGCGGCCGTTTTCTGCTCTTCAACGATCCGAACCTCAACCGGCCGATCACGCAATATCCTATCCACTAAATCAAACACTAAAATGGTGCTTCCCGTCATCGGCAAGTCCCAGCACAGCTCTTCACCACCAGAAGTTTCCGGTTGGTAAGCAGAAAAATGCATTCGGTAATTACCGATATTGACAACGCACTGATCTGTTTCAATTCCTCCTCCCCCATGGGCCATGGCGGAAGTATTTAGCAACAATAATCCAAACGATACAAGGCAGCTAAGTAGTACTTTTTTCATAAGCTAATACCTTTTTGCTCTGAGGGATTAACTAAAACGCAGCTTCAGAGCCTGAAAAGACCGAGCCACAAGATAAAAAAAAGAATGGAAAGGACAGCAAACAACCGGCCCTTCGTCCAGCCATGGGACGAAGGGCCGGTGTTTAAGTCAATGGGAACAGTTTAATCTACCATATTGCTGTCGTACACCACATGCAACATAGATAGTTAAAGATACTTCTTTCTAGACAAACGTGGGAACTAATGGACCGCCGATAGGTATCGGAATCTCATTCCCCTCTGGATCAACGAAGAAGATCAAGCCCGCAAAGCGGCTGTCTGGATCATAAATGACGTCGGCCATACGCTGAACTTCCCAGGCGGCATCGGTGGCGGAGATGTCAACAACTACGGTTTCACCTGGAGCGATATCCTGTTGACTCACTTCCAACCCTTCCGGTGCCAACAACTCCTCAGGATAATCCGTCTCATCAACCCGCACATTTGCATTCATGAATCGAATGCCCCCAGTATTGAACTCGCCAATAGAAATCACCTGGTCAGTATGGTTAGTGATTTCAACCGTCATGCTGATAGTCCGCCCCGGCACCCGATAGTTAGCCTTAAGCACGTTAGCGCTTACCATCGAATTATAATCCACCGGCAAGGAGTCAATAGTGCCCAGCAGCCCAGCCTGCAACGGAATGGTGACTGGGAATTTATCCTCAGCACTCTTGAAGCCGAACAAAATAATGAGCAGGACGCCCACAAGAACGCCTATAGTCAATTTTTTGTCCTGGGCAGTTACTAGATCATTAGCCTCGCCCGCCTCTATTCTCATGTAGCGGGGCAAGAACATGGGACGGCGGGCCCACCACCAAATCCAGGCGATACCAAGAACGTACCAGAACAGATGCCAACCAATAACCGTGCCCGTGGCCATGGTTTCCAGGTTGACCGTATTACCGGTCAGATCCGTGATTTTGCTCTCAAAATCAGCCATATCTCCGGTAATGGTGATGTATTTACCTGGACCGATGAGCGGCCCCCCTCCTTGGACATTTAGCAAGGTATGAACATGCCACGTCCCAGGACGGCGCCCTTGCATCGTCATCTCAAACTCGTAATCGCCGCCCAATTCAAGACCTATCGAACGAGGGACGAACATACCATTGACGTAGGAAGTAAGCCGAGCCGTGACTGGACCAGGTTGACCCGCATTTAAAAAGGATACATGGGGTTTTTCGACTGCTTCCGGCCAATCCTCAAAAACCCGGAACTTCCCGCTTATGGTATAGGTCTCATTAACCGCAATGGTATCCTTGGACCATACCATGTCATACCAATGGATTGTCCGCATGCGCAGGAAAGCTGCCTGCGCCTTCTCGCCATGGGCAGCTACTGTCGGAATATAGAAAACGCTTGAGGCTATCACCGCAGTAAACCCAATGGCTAGCCACTTTCTGGCTCGATTTGTTATATGGGTACCTTTCATGTTCTCCGTCTCTCTTTTTGTATTTTAGAATTTTAGAATTATTATCCTCATTATCACAAACGATTCTACACTTGGTCGATATGGTAGTCCTTGGAGAACCAGCGGCCAACAAAGTGCCACACAAAGTACATTACCATGGCAACAAAACCCGAGAAGAAAGCTGAAACCGGGACCACGTCCTTACCAAACGTTCTCAAGGTACCTTTCTCAATCATCCGGATATACTCAGGAGTACCGGTCCGGACGTATTGGTAGCCCATAATATCGGCCAAAGACATTACTACTCCATTGTACTCAGCAGGCACATGGAATGCCGAAAGCAGCGGCCAGTTAGCGGGATACATCAACAAACCGTACATTAATCCACCCACTACCGCCGTCAAGCCGTAGCTCTTGGAAATCGCAAGCATGGCATCCAAGAACAGCGCCATGGGCAGCAGAATGGTCGGCCATACGAAATTAATCGGAAAATAGGTAAACCCTACGAAATTAAAGTAGCGGTTAGCCCACTCACCTGCTAACACCCCTAGCGTTACAAGGGTAGCACCAAAGGGAAGGCGGAACTTCTCCCAAAAAAACGCCTGTGCAGCAGCGGGGTAAGCAACCGATACAATGGGAACTACGGTGACCCAAAAACGCCGGTCTTTCCAGTCAACCCAGAAATCCCAGTCGCCCATTAAAAGCATGACGTGAACGTGGTGGGAAGCCAGCAAAATCATAAAAAAAGCCCCTAACGCTATAAAATCCAACGTTCTAGAGACTTTAGCAGCTTCCTCCGGTGTACGAACCGCAGACGTAAGTGCACTCATTAAACCTGCCCTCCTAAAAATATTAAGGGTTCTATTTAAACTAATTTATGATTATTCATTCATCGGATCCAGAAATCCATGAATTCTAAAGGTATGCTTCCTGCCACCTATTTTAACAGCTACTTTCTCATTAGGTTGCTTACTTCCATTTCTTTCAACCCGATATAGATAAGCGTATCCCTAATAAAATTTCTGTACAGCACTTTATACAAAAAGGCGGCCACGATCTCATTAACTATTCCGGAGATTGCGACCGCCCTTCTATTCAACCCTTCGCTAACTGAAAATCAAATATGATAATCTTAAATATCAGCTACGGGCATAGTCCTCGCTCTGCTGCAGCTCTCTGCCGATCAATTCCTTCATACGGGGCTGAACCTGCAGAAACACCCCGAATACTGCAAGGATAAACCAAGCAAAGAATACAAAACCCCAGTGCAGAGGTGCCACAAACAGCTCCTCCATAAACCAGAAGGTGTGACCCCATTCATTCAGACCCACATTCGGGAAGATCATAAAGGGTCCAAACACCAACATGAGGTAGGGTACAGACCAGCCCTTTGCAAAATAAGGAATACGGGTCTTAGCATACGTGAACGAACCTAAACCTACCATTACGTAGATCGGGTAGCTCATGTAGAACTCAATAATATGGCTTGGGGTGAAGTCTGTATCCCGAACTACGGTCTGATGCCAAGCACCATCCTGCTCGGTAAAGAAGCTCGCGCCCCAGAATAACCCAACGCCATAAACAACCCACCACATATAAAGGGTGCAGTAACGGCGCAGCTCCTCGCGGGGAGTCATGGCTTCCATATTGCGATCCCGGGTCTTAATTAGGTAAGAAACCAGGGCTGCTGTTGCCAGTGCCTCAACAACGAGCTCAATGTACAGCAGATTCATCCAGTATGTTTGGAATTCCGGCGAAAAGGCATCTAAACCATACTTCCATCCATAAACACCTTCATACCAACGCACACAGATGTAGAACGCGAAAAAGGCCGCGACCGCTAACCACATGCCACGCCAGGCAAAGAGATCAGCAGTTTCTTTCTCGGCTACTCCTTGCGCTACAGCTCTACTAGTTGCAGCCATATTGATAGCCTCCTATTTGACTGAAACCATTGTAATAGTGATGACACTTGACCAGCCATGAAACACCGGCCCTTAGGCCCTCACTTCCTATATGCTTCCCTCGTTTTAAGTTTATTACTTTGAGGGAATATCAAATCCTTTCTTATAACCATGCAAGTCCTTTAGCAACTAAGTGTAGCACTCGTGTAAAGCCTGTCAAGCCATAATAAACACGAATTTTTAATACTTTTTTCACCATCTACTTTTGGAAAAATCCAATGGCTCGTACAGTATGGAGAGTTCATCATAGCTGATAACGCCCACGAGCTTGGGGCACCATTAATCTGCTGGAAAGGGACAGCCTGTCTCCTCACTTCTTTGGTGCTTCTATTTCTCATCAATCTTTTTTTGGAATGTTATGATTTGGGATCTCTATAATTTCGGTAAAAATTCTCATCCATGGCTACGCTTATTCTTCAAGGACCCCGATTAACTCTGGATCTCGCTAATAAAATTTCCCAACAAACAAATACCGAGCTTCACTCACACGGAGCCCATTATCGGCTTTATGGCAAGCAACCATTTTCCCCTCAAACCTTGGCGACACTGCGCTCAACCCATAATAGCCTTGATATTAACCTTTTTCCCGAGAACTACCACCCTGAGCAGATACGCCTTTTTGTTACTGACATGGATTCCACTTTTATTAACATCGAATGTATTAATGAAATCGCTGCCTTTGCCGGTAAAGAAGCACAGGTCAGCGCGATTACCACCGCCGCTATGCGGGGTGAAATCAATTTCGAAACTTCGCTCATCCAACGAGTCAAGCTATTGGCAGGTATTTCTATCAATGTCCTCGCCGAAATCTATGAAAAACGTCTTACTATCAATCCGGGCGGGGAATGCTTACTGGCCGCACTCAAACAACGTGATATTAAGATCGCCTTGGTCTCCGGCGGCTTTACCTACTTTACCGAACGTTTGAAGCAAGAATACGATTTGGACTATACGTTGGCCAACCAGCTAGAAGTTAGGAATAATCGGCTTACCGGTACCCTTGCAGGCCAGATTGTAGGAGCCAGTGCTAAGGCTAGGTTTTTGCTTATGTTATGCGAAAAATTAGCCATCAAACCTCGGCAAACAATCGCCATCGGTGATGGAGCTAATGATTTGGAGATGTTGAAGGTCGCGGGACTTAGCATAGCTTACCATGCTAAACCAAAAGTACAGGCAGCAACCCAGGTAACTCTTAACCATACTACCCTAGATGGAATTTTGCCGTTTTTATTATAAAAACAGCCATTCTGGGTCGAATAAATTTCTTATGCCCCACCCTACTACAAGTAAGGATTTAACGATCTCTCAGCCAAAATTTTGAAAATAGAGATGAGGCATCGAAATAAATAAACTCTTCTTGGCTAGCGTTAAGCAGCAGAGTGCTCTGCGGGATCGAATGTTGGGTCTTCGCGCTTACCTGTATTTGCGTGCCCCGTCTGCAAATACAGGTAAGTATTTCTTCGCTACTTGACTATTTTATTATTTAGCTTCTTGCATGGGGCTTTACCCCAATTTACTACCCAGAGTAGTAGCCAACAGGCTACTTGATTACAAGCGCCACCGTTTGCGCTGTTTGGTTTCTGGCCCAAAATTCTGTACTTGCTCCGATGATTCTCTACGCTTTTTGCTAAGTCGCCCCAAACCGATCATCGCCAGAGCCAAACCTATTGCCCCTGCGCCTAAAGAAGAACCTATGACGCTCCAGCTCGCTTCCATTTGATAGGAATCCGGATAGTTTGGGGCTGTTAATCCTGGAATGCTAGGAAAGTCCTGATCCCCACTCCCTACTTTCAATTGGGCTTTCATCCCTTTTTCTGTATGCTGAGCGATATCGCAATGGACAAAATAAGTTTTCTCAACGCTCGGCACAATAAAAGTTCCCGTCCGGCGACCGGGGCCAGCTAATTCGAGGTGAAACATTCCCTGAGGATAAAGATACCCCGGCAACATGTGAACCATCCACTGGTGGCGAATATCGTCTTCATTGATAAAGGTGACCGTGATTCGAGTACAGGGCTTGACCTTCCATTCATGCTGATCATAACCAAATACCGTTCCCGGAAAATCCTTAGCATACTTAGTTCCTGCTCGCACCGTAATTTCCACATCACCTGCAAGTTTGGGGCAGTCGCGAGGCAGGTTATCCGTATTCTCATTCATGACCATACCATGAGCATCCATGTCCATCATGTGGTGTTCGTGTTCAAATTCATGATGAATATGGCCTTCTTCTTCCTGCGGAGGGGCAGTTACCTTAACATCTGCCGTCCTTGGGCCATGTTCATGGTGATGGTGGTGCATTGGCTCCTCTTCAGTTGCCGCTGATTCTTCCTCGGTCGAAACATCTGCTGCTGGAACCTGGGCAGAAGCTTTTTCTTCCGGCGCGGGTTCCAGCCGCCCCTTCTCCTGGGATTCCACGTCCCTAGGATGCTCGTGATGATGATGCTCCGGCGCGGCAGCCTCCGATGGCAATTTATCCTGCTTTGGGCCGTCAGCCGATTCCACAGCGGCGGCACCTAACGAAAGCATAAGCGCCGCACTAAATATGAATAATTGATAACCCATCATGTTCTATTTATACCTCCTTGGAGCGCCGCTTCAAGATCATGATTGAGCGAATCCCAATGACGATACCCCCGAGCAATAATCCCACGCCAAAAGCAAGCAAAGCAGGCTGAATGCGAAGTTGATCTGGTACTTTACTAATCTCGCCAAACAGATTTTCTTGATCAAAACTTGCCCATACCGGCACTTCCTTTTGATAAAATTCCTTACTAAAATAAGGTTTTAAATCAACCCCCCTACCGAGCGGCATACCCTCTTCGCCGAGAAATGACTCATAAACAATGCTGGTCACGTCTCCGCCAGGATTCATCCCATCAGTGGTAACGGCCCGCTCCGTATGATCATGCAACAACCAGATCCCTTCCCCATAGCTGTGGAAACCATCAATACTGGTATTCAGAGCAAGATCAATGCGCTGGGCGGGTCCTAGCTCATAAACATCCCGCGTGATCCATGCCTCTGGGTTATGGGGGGCCCCATCATAAGCGGTAATGGTCATTTTATGGCCATGGCTGTGAATGTAGGCAGGATCTTGGCCCGCGTTCCCCATCCGAATCTTTACCAACTCATTGGGTTTCACCACTACCAGCGATTCCCGCAGGGTATAGGGAAAAGAACGGCCATTAAGCAGAAAATAATTAGTTGGATTCTCAGTGATATTATAATCACGGTTAATCGCCTTGGAGATCAACCGCGCATCATTAGCGATCTTAATCTTATCCGCCAAGGTCTTGTCAACGCTCTGATAAAGAAGATCATACTCCCGATCATAGGTCTCTTTCACCGCTACTGAGGGATGACGTACATGCCCTCCCCCTACATTCAGGGTCTGGACCCAATTACTGGGACGATTTTCTTCCACCACCATCAACCCTACCAACCCCATTCCAATATGGGCATGGGGCTGAACATGGCAATGGTAAAGCATGGTCCCCGCATGCCGGGGAGTCATCTCATAAGTACGGCTCTCTCCCGGCATTAAGGGCAGCTCGCTGGTCTGGGGAACCCCATCGTTCCCTTCACCCGCCGCATTCACGAAGGGGTGATCGACCCCATGAAAATGGATCGTATGGGGAAGATAATGGGTATTCTCGAGAGTAATTTTTATGGTATCTCCCTGCTCAACGCGGATAACGGGAGAAGGCGCTCGCAGATAAGCATTAGCTTGCAAACTCTCGAAGTTAAGGGTGGACATACCGCGGGTCTTGGGGGCAAAAACCCAGAACCCAGGCTGGACACCCGGTGCAATCGAATAGGCAGGAATAGGCTCCGGAGTATCCGGCGAGAATCCGTTTAGCTCGGCCACTTCTAACCGAAGATGGATGACATCCGGATCCCCATCCCCATCGCGGTCCTCACCTTTGGTGACCGCATCCATCGCAAGCTGGGTCTCCATAATGGTGTCATGGGAAACATTGTTCGTGCCTTTGACGAATGCAGCAATATCTGCTGGGTTATCCGGGCTGCAAAAAGGTGATGCTTCCACGAGCATCCCCTCAATCACCTGACGCTCTCGCCAAACTGGATCCACATCGGGGCACATCGGCTCGATCTCCAACTCAGCAAGGTTGAAACTCTCAGTTGCTGGGGGCCGTTGGTAGGGAGCCGACCGCACTATGGAAGGGAACAAGAGAACAAAGCTCCCTAACCCTATCACAACGGCAAAGAAGGCATGACGTATATTCATCATTTGCATACACATACAACCTTATGAAGGATTCAACTTGGTATTTAGCGGCAGCCTGAACCCCATATCCAGACCTGCTTTTTAGCTAAAAATCAACAATATTAGTTCTCTTTACCACTGCTTAGTTCCCTGATGACAAAGTTTTTAAAGAATTTCCTATTTCAAGCTTGCTGTTGGTAAAGATAGAGAATGCGGGAAAAACGGATAACCGCAATAGCTAATTTAAAATATTGGAAGATTTCTGTTTTGAGCAAACGGTTAGAAGACGCAAAGGCACACTTGGACTAACTTAACGCTTTTGTGTCCCTGCGTCTTCTTACCAATAGATTAGATGTGGGATGCTTAATTTCTTAACCTGTTAAGGAGACTCTACCCCTAGAATTTTTTAACCCCACTCTAACAATACGCACTTCAATGGGAACATAGTCAGATTCGTCAGAAAACGGCTATTTCCTATCCCCTCTCATGCATGCTAGCTTTCTAGCCTAATCCTTCATAAGCCAGCGGACAAAGTAGTAAATGCCGGCGATTATTCCTATAGTCACGACAAATCCAATGGGGGTGAACATTTTATCGACTAATTCAAGGATTGCTCCCATTCTATAATCTCCTTACATTTTAATGATTTTATATTGCGCAATTTAGCCAGATAGCGACTAAAGTGGCGTAGTATAGTAACGATCATACTTCCTGACAAGTCCATCCATTTATGGTCAGCGAAACCGGCCTAGCGTTTTTTGCACAAAACCGTCCTCCCCATAACCCATGCAAACTTTCCTGTCATTCATCCGGGTTTCTAACCATACATCCCGACCCCATAGCTGATAAAGGTGGGAGAGGGTTTTCTCGGCATATTCCGCCTGTAGATCCCGTCCGTCATGGTCATGTTTAAGGTAGAGTTGCCGGTTACGCCCGTAATCGGCATCTTCGATCCGGATGACGGGGATACTCCCCATACCTACATTTTTTAGCAAAGTTGTTTTGATCTCACGCCAATGTTCTTCATCAGAGACCTTACTAATGACCAAAGCCTCTCCTTTAGGTTGATACTCAAACATATCCATCTCGCGCATCAACTCTTCGGTTAGAAAGCGGCGCAAAAATGAAGCATCCCGATCAACTTCGCGAACCTGGAAAATTCCTTCGCGGCCTCCCTTCCGTGGCTTACCGACATGCTCCTCTTCTGCAGAGACTTGACAATGGCGGAAGATATCATGCCAAAGTTTAAAACCTAAATAGTATGGATTAATATCGCCCGGATGGGGGCGTACCACCTGGTTGTGATGAACGAGGAATTCAAGATAAAGATCTTGGGGTAAATCTATACTATTCATGAGCTTATGATGCCAATAGCTAGCCCAACCCTCGTTCATAATCTTGGTTTCAATCTGAGGGATAAAATAGCGTGCTTGTTCATGCACAATAGTAAGCAAGTCCCGCTCCCAATCGGCAAGATAAAGGTTATTATCCCGCATAAACAGCAGAATATCCTCTTCAGGAAACAAAGGAAAACGATTCAAATCGGGCTCTACATACTCAGGCTGCTTATGCAATCTTTGATAGGGATCATGCGTAGGATGAGCGGCAGCCACAACCTGCTCTTTCTGCTCGCTGGCACTCAATTTACGTATCGCTTGATTCCTGCTGCACTGCAAAGATAAAGCGTGGGCCGCATCAAGCACCCTTTCTGTTTTATGAAGTCCGATAGAGGGATCTTCAATATAGCCCCGTACTCGATCAGCGCGAAGTTTAAAGTTAGAAAGAGTCAATTCAGGTTGAGTATCGCGAAAGGTAAAATTATTTTTGAAAAAATCATTGTGACCATAGACATGAGCAATAGTCAGAATTTGCAAACACAAAGAATTCTCCTGCACTAAATAGGCTAAAGCAGGATTTGAATTGATCACCATTTCATAGGGCAGCCCGCTCATCCCATGCTCGTAAAGAGTCTGAAGCTTCTCGTAGGCTTTGCCATAAGACCAGTGAGGATAATGGGCCGGCATACCCGAGTAGGCCATATAGCCTAGCATTTGGGTATGGTCGCAAATCTCAAACTCCTGGGGAAAACAAGAAAGGCCAAATTCCTCGGCTTTTTCACGAATCTTGTCATCCCAATATTTTAGATCCTCAATCGTCCAATGACTGGCCATAACTTTTATCCCAGCCTTTCACTTTAACCAAATTTTACTCATCATATTTGCTGCTCTCCGACTCTCGGGACAACAGCTGCCTAAAACTAGGCCAGATATCTTCCTTACGTTGGATTAACACCGACTGGAAATTGTCCATCCGCACACTACGGAACAAATCTAGCATGGTCCCTTCATAGAAGCCCGAGGGACGTGGTTTAATTTCACCATAACCAAATAAGTTACAGACTTGACATAGCACTTCGGCAGCTTTTAAGGTAGCGGCGTTATCACTATCAAAATTGTCGCCATCCGAGCAATGAAAAGCGTAAATATTCCACAGCGAGGGATGATAACGATTCTGAATAATTTCTAAAGCCTTGCTATAGCCTGAAGAAATAAAGGTACCCCCCGCTTCACCTTTATGAAAAAACTCTTCCTCCGTCACTTCTCTGGCTTTAGTATGATGGGCAATAAAAACCACATCCACATTAACGTAACGGGAACGGACAAACTGGTAGAGCAAAAAGAAAAAACTCCGCGCTAGATATTTCTTTAATGTATCCATAGAGCCAGAAGTATCCATAATACAAAATACTACCGCATTCGACTGAGGACGCATATCCTCCCGCAGCCGATGATAGCGCATATCATCCCGATGGAAGGGGAAACGGTGCTTTGTCTCATTATCTTCAGCATCTTTATCGCTTGCTAAACGCCGTCGAATACGAGATTTAGCCGTGCGCCGCTTATCCATATGGACTCGCACGCCAACCCGGCGGAAGCCTTTTCGTTTACTGGTACGCTCCGATAACACTTCACGGAAACGTTTACGTTCCATATCTGGCAACTCCAGGTCTTCAAGCATGATCTCGATCAGTTCTTCCAGAGTGATTTCAGTCTCATAATAATCCATGCCAGGACGATCACCCGCATGACCCGGACCGCCATCTCCTTGGGGCACCTGGCCAACAGTTTGGCCTGGCTCCGAATCCCCTTGGCCTGTGCCTACCCCTGGCGTATTCTGTCCATAAACAAAGCGATATTCCCGGATACCTCGAATGGGAACTTTAATAATACGATCACGGCTTTGGCCAATAATTGATTCCTCAGCAACAATGTCAGCCACATTATCACGGATCGCTTTGCGGACCTTTTGCCGATGCCGCAACCGATCCTTTGCACTGCGATCAGAGCGTAAGGCATCCGATTGAGAATAAGCACGAAATACTGTGGTCATAGCCTTTTCATCTTTTTTCAGACACTTCTATTCCAAACCCGGTACAGGCAAGGTGCCTTCCCTTTTATCCCTAATCCTTCCAAAGATTATTTGCGGCATATTTCAACACCACCTCTGCTGAGTGCTCGTTATAGCCCCGCTCCAGGAGATTCTTAACCAAATCATCGTACTTCTTGGCCTGCTCCTCATCTCGGGTACGAGATTTGGTAATAATACGGCTTAAATCCCGTACCGAACTGGTCAATTTCTTCTCTATCGCTTCCTTTAAAGGCTCATAGGATTGATAGCTTACCTTCTCGCCACGGCGGGTAGCCGCCCAAAGAAAGGCAATCACTTCTTGCCGGAAACCATCAGCAGCGCTACCGACGATAGCGATTTGCTCTTCAACTGACTTCAGAAAATTTTCATCGGGCTGTAATTCCTCCCGCGTATCCCAATCTTTAACCCGAGTCTTGTTCACATAGGCCTCAGCATGATCCAGATAATTTTGAAATAAGGTTTCTGCCTGTTCCTCATAGGAATAGACAAAAGCTTTGGTAATTTCTTTTTCTAGGATTTCAAGATAGACCTTGTGCAAGGTATCTTGGAGCAACTCCAGATAGTGCTTCCGGGTATCGTCCGCCAGCTCCGATTGTTTGACCATCACAATCAAGGCTTCGCGGACATTGATAGGATTGATCCCCTCTTCGCTATCCGCCAAGGCATTGTCTAGGGCCTTCATAATAAAGCGGGTCGAAATGCCAAACATCCCTTCCCGTGAAGCTGCCTCCTGGAGCTCTTTAGCATTGATCTTGAGCGTTGACCCCTTCTCTACCACCTCCTCGCCATTATAAAGCCGCAGTTTGGTTATTAAGTCACATTTAGGGGTAGGCTCTAGGCGGGACAAAATCGCAAACATAGAAGCCACTTCAAGAGTGTGGGGCGCAATATGCGCCCGAAAATCAGAATGATGTAAAAGTTTCCCGTAGATCTTGATTTCTTCTGATAGGCGTAAATTATAGGGCACTTTAACCACGACGATCCGATCGAGAATAGCCTCGTTAGTATGGTCGGCTTTGAATTTCTGCCATTCGGCCTCATTAGAATGAGCAACGATACAGGTATCCACATATACAGTACCGTGGCGGCCGGGAGCAGGGACAAATTTCTCCTGGGTCGCGGTAATCATGGAATGGAGATATTCCGTCTCGTTCTTAAAGACCTCAATAAATTCCACCACGCCCCGGTTGCCCACGTTGAAAGCGCCATTTAGATCCAATACCCGAGGATCGCCTTCGGAATACAGATCCAATTTGGAGATATCCTCTGATCCAATTAACACTGAGGTATCCTGGTTATTGGGGTCCACCGGCGGTACAACGCCAATACCCCGGCGATCCCGCTTGGAAAAATCTACCGTGATAACAGGCACGTCTTCATAACGGCCATCAAACTCTTCTTTGAGACGAAAACGGCATACCGGGCATAAATCACCCTCAATATGCACATCCAGCATCTTTTCAAATTCCTTACGTAAATGGCGCGGTAGGAGATGCAAGGGTTCCTCCCGCATGGGACAGCCTTCAATGGCATAAATAGGCTCCACATTCTCCAAACCCCGATGCAAGCGTTCGATAAGAGAACTCTTACCGGCCCCCACGGGACCCATCAGGTAGAGAACTTGCCGACTCTCCTCTCCATGCAGGGATGCGGAATGAAAATAACGCACCAATTGAGCTAGAGTCCGTTCAATACCAAAGAATTCATCCTTGAAAAAAGAATATACTTTAATCGGCTCATCTCCGTAGAGGCGCTTGACATGAGGGTCATCCGCGGCATTGATATCTTCGGCCCCCTTCCGCATGATCATGTCGTAAACTCGGGAATGGGCTAACCTAGCAAGTAGGGGCTCCTTTTTGACTTTTTCTAAGTAATCAACAAACGTTCCCCGCCATTCTTGGCGCTCTCGCCTCGCCCGGTCCTTTTGAATAATTTCAGTAAATCCATTTTTTGTATCGGCCACACTCCACCTCCTCACCGAAAATGCCAATTAGGACGCTACAACACCCGCTACAGTAAAGACACAACAGACCCCTTTGGAGTTCCAAGCCTCTGCTTGCAAAAAATACTAAAAGAACCTGATAAATTAAGAAATCTCTTTTGCGTTTATAAGACACAGCCATTGCCCTAAATTGTTTTTCAAAATGTTGGCAACCGTACTGAACATGCCCGCATAAACACAAGAGGCCGTACTCTCAGTATAGCCCCTAAAAAAAAATCTAAAGAGGAAAAGGAAAACAACCGTGCGTTGCCTGAAGGACTCTAGTACGCATATTGCACCTAACTAATCAAAAGTAACGGACAGCCCCCTGCACTATCAATCGTTTGCTCCTATGGGCACCAAACCTTATTCCGCAACGAATGCTGCTGTCAGTCATTTTTAGTTTATCCCTTGCGAGATTCAGTTCAAATACATTTAAAGCTAATAAGAACGCAAACTGTCCCTACACAAACAATAATCTACCAGACCCTAATTTCAGAACCAAGGATGCTCTGTCAAGGGAAAAACTCCTTTCATCAGAAGTAATCGCAAGAAATTAACTGCTTCGGGCCGTATATCACTCTATTAAGGTTAGGAGCAAAACTTATATTTCTACTCAGTGAAGATTTCCGTACGGATGCTTATCACAAACAAATACAAAGCGAATCCGGATGGGGCGAAGCGCCCCACTTTTGTAGTGAGCCCAGAACGTTTCGAAACATCCCTGGCTGCTTCTATCCTGAAATTTCCTTGGCGCTCAGCAGAGATAGTAAATCGCACACCTCCTCAAGGAACTGCAACTATAAACTGCTTATATTGCTAGATATAGGGGCGTCTCTATAGGGAAAAATATCCGGAAAGCAGCATTCACGAGAACCCAAAAGGACGAAAAACCCGCCGCCCATTTTACCGCTGTCAATGTATTTGTCCTTCTCAACTACATCGATACTTTCAGCCTGATGATACTGGAAGCCATGGTCCGCAGTGAGAGTACGAAGTGAAACGGCGCATCGAGCGCGAGGGCCAGCATGACTTGCGTTTCGCCAACAATTCGCGGTATATTTTTCTGTTGCCAAGAGCGCGACCTACCCTCGGTAGGAGGGGAAGTGATGCGCGTGGAGGGTGATACCCAACCGAGGGCCTTGCGCGCTAAGTCGTAGCCAACCCAAGGCACCCATTGAAGCGCGAATTCTCCAGGCGGATGAAGTTTTATAGAAACAAAATCGAAATCAGCCATGGCGAAACTCCAATTCTCTGAATGCTGTCTGATGCCAGGTTTATGCAGAAAAATTACCTGGCCCTCTGTTTACTCAAGCATTGCTGAATAATCTTGTCCCTCAACAGGATAAGACCGACATCGAAACTTCCCCAGCTCTATCTCCCACTGAATAAAAAAGAAACGGCTCCCATCAGCTCTAGTAACATCTCCAACCCTAAGCCCCCAAGGAAAATAGCAAACACCCTCTTTAAAGTTATCGAAGCCAACCTATGGGCAAGCCTTGCTCCTAACGGAGCAAAGAGCATACTGGTCGCCACAATACTTACAGCGGCGGGCCAATACACATAGCCACTGCTCCAGGCAGGTAACCCAAGCTTATCCCAACCCATCCAAACAAACCCACAGGTGCCACTGACCGCGAGTGGAAAACCACAGGCGCTTGCTGTCCCCACCGCATTTCGCATGGGAATACTATGCCAAACAAGATAAGGCACGGTAAGACTCCCTCCCCCGATTCCAAAGAGCGCGGAAACCGTCCCAATCAGAGCGCCGATTAATGCCAATATCCAACGCCGCGGGAGAGGATGGAGCGCCGCCGGGTGAATGCCGACCCCCATCCGCCATGCAATCAGCAAGGCAAAACTGCCAAATAATCCTTTGAGGATCTGCCCGGAAAGAGCCTCGGCAATGATCGCTCCTAGCAATGCGCCAAGTACAATCCCCGGCGCCATTGCAACCATAGTTGGCCACAACACCCCCCTTCGTCGATGATGCGCCCAAATAGCGGCTATAGAAGTCATCACAATAGTAGCCTGGGAGGTGCCGAGCGCCATGTGCATACTCAGCCCCTTGCCGATCCCCTGAGCGGAGAATAAATGCACTAGGACCGCGACAATCACAAGGCCTCCCCCGATTCCAAGCAAACCAGCCAAAGTGCCAACGAGGGCTCCCAAAGCTAGATAAGCCATCACCTCAGCCATTTGTCGATCTGATGATAACTAGGTTAATATTCAGTCCATCCTGGCCTTAGAGAATTTAAACTCATGCCAAACCAGCGTACCCTACTCTACCGTGGCCGGATTATCGATCTTGGTCTCGAGCTGGCTTCATTACCCAATGGCCAACAGATAAGTTTGGAGATCGTCCGCCACCCGGGAGGGGCAGTCATCGCGGCTGTCGATGATAAACAACAAATTTGCTTACTCCATCAATACCGGCATGCAGCCGGCGGTTTTATCTGGGAAGTCCCCGCAGGTAAACTGGACCCTGGCGAGTCTCCATTTGCTACCGCTCAGCGAGAACTTGCGGAAGAAGCCGGTCTCCGTGCTAGCCATTGGACCGAGCTGGGCGCTATTTATAGCACCCCAGGCTTCTGCGATGAAATTTTGCATCTTTATCTCGCTCAAAACCTGACCGCTACCTCTCGCGACCCTCAGCCTGAAGAATATCTGGAAAGCTATTGGTTCCCCCTCGCTAAAACCCTTGAGTGGGCCCATCGAGGGCGAATCAAGGATGCCAAAACATTGGTTATCCTATTTCGAGCCGCGGCCGCCTTAGACTAGCTCCAGGCTGGGGAAATTACCGCTCCACATCAACAGGCTACCGCCTCCCACCACGATCGAGAGTAAAAAAATTCCTAGAAGAGGCAGCCCAAAACGGCTTCCGCCTATCCCCCAGGCCAACCCCCCTTTAACCAGCGTGTTCACCATAGCGGCCAGGAAAATCCCTATGGCGGCAACAGCCAAGACTTGGCTATCCTCTTGGGCCATCCGTGCTAGGGTAAGGGAGATAGCATCAACGTCGCTAATACCCGAGATTCCCGCTGCTACATACAGCCCAATCTCTCCAAACCACTCCTTTAGCGCATGAGCAGCCAAGATAACTAATGCCAACAAGCCACCAAATTTTACCGCCATCCCCAGATCGCAAGGATTATCTAGCACTAGATGGGGTGTAGATTGGCGCTTAGCACCCCGCCAAAGCCAGTACCCTCCCCCGTAAACGATGATACCCATCAAACCAGCGGGGAAAAGTAAATAAAGCGCCATGGAAGGGTGGATAATGCCCACCACCAATAAGAGCCGCGGAAACATGGTGGCGGCGGCAAATGCAATTCCCGCGCTAAGTAAACGCTGGCCTCGAGGATTAGCACGGGCAATTCGAGAAAAATGCAAAGTCAAAGCCGTCGAGGAAACCAGTCCGGCAGATAGTGCAGTCAACAATATTCCCCGTCCCGTTCCCGCAATGCGGACTGCGAAATAGCCAATGAAAGACACCCCCGCAATCAGAACCACCATCCACCAAATCTCATAGGGGTTGAGAATTTGCCACGGGCCAAAACCTTGGTTAGGCAACACGGGCAGCAGCACTACGGAAATAAGCAGGAGTTTATAGACAGCGTAGAGTTCTTCCTGGCGCAGCCGAGCCAACCAGGCGTGTAAAACGGGTTTAAGGCCTAATAATACAGTCACCACAACCGCCGCTGCCGAAGCGACCACCTCATAACCCGCAACAGTCAAAGCACCCAAGGTAAAAGTCACCAAAGTAGCGACCACTGTGGTCAAACCACGGGCTCCGCTCCGCTTTACGCTGTCAAAATGGGAAACCAGGACCAGTAAAACAAAAGTTAAAAAAGCAAATCCCAGGAGAACTGCTCCAAACTGCTCGGACAATAAAGCCCACAGCCCCCCCAGCAGGCTAATCAGTCCAAAGGTACGCAAGCCAGCGATACGGGCACCTTCCTCCGCATGACGCTCTTGCCATCCCCGTTCCAAACCTACCAGCAACCCTAGCGCAAGCGCTAGCCCCAGTTGTTCAAGGAGCGCCATAAGTTTACCTTCCCAAGGATCGCGGGAAGTTAAAACTAATCGACGAGGTGTAAGGCCAGCAACAGGGCGTCTTCACGGCCCTTGTGGGCCGGATAATAACCTTTACGGGTCCCAATTTCATTAAAACCAAACTTATGGTAGAGACGAAGCGCCGGGCCATTAGAAGGACGCACCTCAAGAAAGACGGTATTGGCGCCCCGCTTACCAGAAATCTTTAAAAGGTGGCGGACGATATATCCTCCACAGCCTTGTTGATGATAATCCGGATGAACGCAAATATTAAGCACATGAGCCTCGCCGGCCCTCACCGCTACTACCCCGTAGCCATAAATCTTGCCTCCTCGCTCATAGACCCAGGCATCATAGCCGGCCTGTAAGCAGTCAACAAAGGTACCCTCAGTCCAGGGAAAAGCGCAGGCCGCCCGTTCAATCGCTCCGACCACTTTCAGATCAGCCTCCCTCATAGGTCGGGGGGAAAAAACTCGTAGTCTGCGCACTAACCTTCGAAACAATTTACCCTTCTCTGCCTGCGGAATAGTTTGTTGTTTCTATCGGGGAATATATTCTTGGCACTTAGAACAGCACTTTTGATAATACCGTAGACATTCTCAAAATTCACGGTATACCTTGTGCGCCAGCTGCAAATCCTGCCATGCCCGGCGTTTCTCCCGCGGCGCACGGAGTAGGTAGGCTGGATGATAGGTCACGACTAAAGGAATAGTCGTCTCTGGATATTGATGTACGCTGCCGCGCAGACGTCCCAAGGGGAGCGAGGACTTAAGAAGATTTTGCCCCGCTACCCGCCCTACCGCCAGGATAATGCGAGGCCGCAACAAGGCCACTTGGCGGCGAAGGTAGGGTTCACAATGGGCCACCTCTTCAGGTAGTGGATCCCGATTGTTGGGGGGACGGCATTTAAGGATATTCGCAATATAGACCTGCCCTCGCTGCAATCCTACTGCTTCTAGCATAGCGTTGAGTAGCTGTCCTGCCCGGCCCACAAAAGGTTCACCTTGGCGATCTTCCTCGACCCCCGGCGCCTCCCCGACAATCAGCCATTTTGCCGCTTGATCCCCCACCCCAAATACGGTTTGCGTACGGCCGCAGTGCAACAAACAAGCCGTGCAGCTGGCCACCTGGACGGCAAGCTCCTCCCATTCCGACGCCACCTCGGCAGATGGAGCCAGAGGAATGAGTTCTTCACCCGTTTCCACTAGCGGCTTTTTTCCAGTGCTTGTAGGCTGACGCTGCTGCCAAACCTGGATTCCCATCGTCTCTAAATAGTGTAACTGGCGGGAGTCCATAAATTTACCTCAAACCTGGGGATAGGCCCGCTCTACTGGGTATAGAATCTTGTTTAAAGCATTGACGTAAGCCTTGGCCGAGGCCATCACAATATCTGTATCCGCACCCTGACCGTTTGCAATGCGCCCATTTTTCTTCAGCCGAACCGTTACCTCTCCCTGGGCATCCGTGCCGCTAGTAATACTATTTACTGAATAAAGCAGTAATTCCGTATTACTCTGAAGAATAGAATCAATAGCTTTATAAGCAGCATCCACCGGTCCGCTCCCGGGAGCGGATGCCTGCCGCTCTATACTATCCACACTTAAGGTGACAGACGCTATTGCGGTTTCTCCTGTTTCCGAAACCACCTTAAGCCATGAGAGTTTGAAGCGCTCATTTTCAGCGGCCAAGTTAGCATCGGTTACCAGCGCCTGGAGATCCTCATCATAGATCACATGTTTTTTATCCGCTAGTTCCTTGAAACGCTGGAAAGCAGCATTTAATTCTTCCTCGGTCTCAAGCTCAATACCCAATTCCCGTAAACGGGCCCGGAACGCGTTGCGTCCCGAATGCTTGCCAAGGATCATTTGATTAGCATGCCAACCCACGTCTTCTGCACTCATAATCTCATAGGTTTGGCGTTCCTTGAGCACGCCATCCTGATGAATGCCTGATGCGTGGGCAAAGGCATTGGCCCCCACAATAGCCTTATTGGGCTGCACGGAAAAGCCGGTAATGCCCGAGACTAAACGAGACGTGGGAACAATTTGGCTGATATCGACATTAGTATCGCAAGGAAAAGAATCTTGGCGAGTGCGGACCGCCATGACCACCTCCTCAAGAGCAGCATTGCCAGCCCGCTCCCCCAGACCATTAATGGTACATTCTACCTGTCGGGCGCCACTCATTACGGCAGCCAAAGAATTAGCCACCGCCATGCCTAGATCATTATGGCAGTGGACTGAGAAAATAGCTTTATCCGAGTTTGATACCCGCTCACGCAGAGTACGGATAAGTTGAGCAAACTGCTCCGGTAGATTGTAGCCTACAGTATCAGGGATATTGACGGTCCGGGCACCAGCAGCAATAACAGCTTCCAAAATCCGGCATAGAAATTCGATCTCTGAACGGCCTGCATCTTCGGGGGAAAATTCCACATCATCGGTATATTCTCTCGCCCGTTTCACGGCTTTAACGGCATGCTCTAGGACTTGGTCCGGCTCCATCCGGAGTTTCCTTTTCATATGAATAGGCGAAGTCGCAATAAAAGTATGAATTCGCGCAGACTCGGCCTCCGCCAAAGCCTCGCCAGCACGATCAATATCTGCCCCGAGCGCCCGGGCTAAACCACACACCGTGCTCTCCCGCACACTTCTAGCCACCGCTTGTACCGCTTCAAAATCACCTTGGCTGGCTACTGGAAAGCCCGCCTCAATCACATCGACTCTCATACGTTCCAAGGCTTTAGCGATCCGCACCTTCTCTTCCCGAGTCATGGAAGCACCGGGGCTTTGTTCACCGTCCCGTAAAGTCGTATCGAAAACGATTAATTTATCTTTCATCACTGGCTAATCCACTCTTTTACACCGTTAGATGTGCAACGGAATCGATGCGCCGCCAATTTCTGTGAACCCGCCGGCGCAGCTGCTAATTGAATAATTGGATTGATTATTTTTTGCCCCTTAGCAGGGCAGCAGCAAGAGTAGGGCAGCCACATAAAGGCCACGAAGCTCTAAAATAGAGCCATTGAAAGGGTAAATAAGGGATATTAATCCAAGCATAGCGCTACTATATCGCGGTTATTGGTAAATGCCAATGCCTATTTCTCGTTGTCGTCCGGTGGCTTAGCCGAATCCGCGGGAGTCCGGCGCTGCACTCGATATTGTACTCGATGCTGGTGTAGCCGCACCAAGGTCACTGCTGGCCCTGATAAAGCATAAAGCAGGAAAGCGATGAATAATACCTTGGGCGGATCGACTGATATTAAGACAAATACCAATACGACCGCCAAAATAGTCACAAAGGGAACCTTATCCCCATTCCCAAAACCTCTAAAACCATAATAACGGATATTGCTGACCATAAAAATAGCTGTTGAAACTGTAAGGATGAAAGCCGGAATCATAAGATCATCGCCAGCTATACCGGCATCCGTGGCGAACCACACTAATCCCGCTAAACAAGCGGCTGCGGAAGGGCTCGCCAAGCCCTGGAAATAACGCTTATCAGCGATTCCTACTTGAGTGTTAAAACGGGCCAACCTTAGAGCAGCGCAAGCGGCATACAGGAAGGCGGCTAGCCATCCTAATTTTCCTAAGCCAGAGAGGGTCCACTCATAAATAACTAACGCTGGTACTAGTCCGAAAGAGGCCATATCGGCCAAACTGTCATACTCCGCGCCAAAAGCGCTCTGGGTATTGGTCAAACGAGCAATCCTTCCATCCACCCCATCCATTAACATCGCTATAAAGATAGCCTCGGCCGCCGCGTCAAAATGACCATTCATGGCTGCTACAATGGCATAAAAACCGGCAAACAAGCCTGCTGTGGTTAGTAGATTGGGAAGAAGATAGATTCCTCTGCGGCGCCGGCCATTACCGCCCCGCGCGGCGATTGGACGTTTCTTATCCAAATTTACCGTCACTAGTTTTTACTTTTATCCACAATACGGCTTTTCCCAATCCACGGCATCATTGATCTCAATCTTTCACCGACTTGTTCAATTAGATGCTCTTGGCCTAAGCGCCGTTTTGCCTTAAGGGTAGGGGCACCCGCTTGGTTTTCCAGAATAAATTCACGGGCAAACTCACCACTTTGGATCTCACTAAGGATACGGCGCATCTCCGTTTTGGTTTTATCATCGATAATTCGTGGGCCACGAGTAAAATCACCATATTCAGCGGTATTAGAGATGGAATAACGCATATTAGCGATACCGCCTTCGTACATGAGGTCGACAATAAGCTTAAGCTCGTGCAAACATTCAAAATAGGCCATTTCGGGCGCATACCCTGCTTCCACCAGTGTTTCGAAACCTGCTTGCACCAACGCTGTCACTCCTCCACAAAGAACAACCTGCTCCCCAAAAAGGTCTGTTTCCGTCTCTTCTCTAAAAGCCGTCTCGATAATCCCCGCTCGCCCGCCTCCATTTGCTGCGGCGTAGGACAAAGCGATCTCTCTCGCCTTAGTAGAAACATCCTGATGTACAGCGATCAAGGAGGGCACCCCCCCTCCTTGAGTATACGTGGATCTCACCAGATGCCCAGGCCCCTTGGGAGCCACCATGATGACATCGAGATCAGCGCGCGGCTCAATTTGTCTAAAGTGGATATTAAAACCGTGGGCAAAGGCTAATGTAGCGTTTTGCTTCAGGTGAGGCTCGATATCTTCCTGATAAAGTTTTGACTGGTGCTCATCCGGCGCTAAAATCATCGCCAGATCCGCTTCCTTAATCGCTGCCTCGATAGGTAAAACGGTCAAACCCGCATTCTCGGCTTTAGCCACAGAAGTCGAACCGGAGCGCAGGCCAACCACCACATCCACACCCGAGTCCTTAAGGTTATTCGCATGAGCATGCCCTTGGGAGCCATAGCCAATAATGGCAACTCGCATACCTTGGATCAAGGATAGATCACAATCTTTATCATAATAGATATTCATTGCTTCCTCATCGCAACGTTAATTTTTAAAAGTGTATAGTGTATAAAGTTCGGGAGCGCTGGATAACAATCAAAATGACGAAACCGCTACATTGAATAGCGATTAATGCTTGCTTTTAGCGAATTCCTTTCGTCCTTTGTAGCTAGGCAGGGATCAAAATCTTTGTCGTAGCTTAAGAAATAAAGGAAGGAGAGGAAGCCGCAAAAACAGGGGCCACTTATTTTTTGGCATCACACTAAGCTCTGGCTATAATTCACCTAGAGTTGCAACCCTTTTACGCCACGGGCAATTCCCATCGCTCCAGAACGGACGGTTTCCAAGATTTGGAACTCCTTAAGCACCTGGATAAAGGCGTCCTGTTTATTACCACTACCCGTGAGCTCTATAGTATAAGTACTATCGGCAACATCAATGATGCGGCCACGGAAAATATCACTTAAACGTTTAACCTCATCCCTTTCAGCCGCCGAAGTAGCCGCCACTTTGATCAGCATCAACTCCCGCTCAATATGCGCTCCCTCGGTAAGATCCTCTAACTTAACCACATCAACCAGCTTATTTAACTGCTTCAAGATTTGCTCGATGATCTCATCCGAACCAGTGGTAACCAAAGTCATACGGGACAAGGAAGGATCTTCCGTGGGCGCCACAGTCAGGGACTCGATATTATAGCCCCGTGCAGAAAACAAACCTGCAACCCGAGACAGAGCCCCGGATTCATTTTCCATGAGTAAAGAAATGATATGACGCATGTCAGGCCCATTCTCTTTCCAGCGATTGGGGCACCTTACACTCGGGAGCTAAGTGCATCTCATGATGCCCCTTACCTTGAGCAATCATCGGATACACATTCTCTGTCTGATCAGTAATAAAATCTAAAAATACCAGCCGGTCCTTGAGCGCGAAAGCCTCTTTCAAGGCGGCGTCTACATCTCCCGGCTCTTCTATCTGCATGCCTACATGACCATAGGCCTCGGCCAGCTTCACAAAATCAGGTAAAGCATCCATGTAGGAATGAGAATAGCGCCGGTCATAGAAAAATTCCTGCCATTGGCGCACCATACCCATATAGCGATTATTGAGATTCACAATTTTAATGGGTAAAGCGTACTGCATGCAGGTGGATAACTCCTGGATACACATCTGGATACTGGCCTCGCCGGTCACACAAACCACGGGTGCGTCAAGATAAGCCAATTGCACTCCCATCGCCGCTGGCAAGCCAAATCCCATGGTTCCCAGCCCCCCCGAATTGATCCACCGTCTTGGCTTGTCAAACTTATAGAACTGAGCTGTCCACATCTGGTGCTGCCCGACATCGGAAGTGACATAAGCCTCTCCCTTAGTAATCTCATAAAGCCTTTCGATAATATACTGCGGCTTAATGAGCTTGCCATCTTGCTGGTAACGCAAACAACGACGCCCCCGCCATTCCTCAATTTGAGACCACCACTTGTCCAATGCCTCTCCATCAGGCCTCTTGTCGGTGCTTTTTAAGACTGTGATCATCTCCTTCAGCACCAAACCCACATCCCCCACGATGGGGATGTCGACTTGTACATTTTTAGAAATACTGGAAGGGTCAATATCCACATGGATAATTTTGGCATAAGGGCAAAATTGCTCTAAATTACCCGTCACGCGATCATCAAAGCGGGCACCAATAGCAATCAGCACATCACACTCGTGCATTCCCATGTTAGCTTCGTAGGTCCCGTGCATCCCCAACATGCCTACAAATTGCGGATCAGTGCCGGGATACCCTCCCAGTCCCATCAAGGTATTGGTGACAGGATAACCAAGCAATCGAACAAATTCAGTCAATGGCTGAGCCGCATTACCAAGGACTACCCCTCCACCCGCATAAATCATAGGGCGGCGGGCGGACAAGATAAGATCAACGGCCTTTTTTATTTGCTCGGGAGTTTCCACGGTTACCGGATGATGATAAGAGCGCAAGGTAAGCTGCTCGGGGTAATGGTAGGGGATCTTGACATTAGGATCGGTTACATCCTTAGGAATATCCACCACTACAGGACCGGGGCGACCAGTGGTAGCAATGTAAAAGGCTTTTCTAACCGTTAAAGCCAGATCATTAAGATCTTTGACCAAGAAATTATGCTTAACGCAAGGGCGGGTAATCCCTACAGAATCCACTTCCTGGAAAGCATCGCTCCCAATAGCCGCCCGTGGCACTTGACCAGTAATCACCACCATGGGGATAGAGTCCATGTAAGCCGTGGCAATACCAGTAACCGCATTGGTAGCGCCAGGGCCAGAAGTAACCAACACCACGCCAGGCTTACCCGTGGCACGGGCATAGCCGTCAGCGCCATGGGCCGCTCCCTGCTCGTGACGTACTAAAATATGCTTAACCGCCTCTTGTTGATAAAGCGCGTCGTAAATGTGCAATACGGCACCGCCCGGATAGCCAAAGATATATTCCACACCTTCGTCTTGCAAACACCGGACGAGGATCTCGGCACCACTCAAGAGACCCACGGCAGAAACCTCTCTAAATTTATCAAAGTTAATTCGCCCACAAACAGAACCTGCTGGTAATACTCAAACACAGTAACTAGATCCTGACTTTGGGTCAAGGTAGAATCCCTATCTCCAAGTCCTTATTGAAAGGCACTTAAAGGTAAAGGTTATCAAAAAACCATTAAACGCACCCCAATAACTCACCAGGATTCTCAGAGAGAAAATTTCCCTCTCAAATCACTGCTATCAATTACGCACTTCCATAGTAGATATACAAACTTATGGTAACAACCCTACAACTGACTCGCCCTGATGATTGGCATCTGCATTTGCGGGATGGAAAAATGCTAACCGACATTGTTCCGGCCACGGGCCGCCGTTTCGCTCGGGCTATCATTATGCCTAATCTGCGGCCACCTATTACCACCACCACACAAGCACTGGCTTATCGAAAACGTATTCTTGCAGCTCAGCCTAAAAATTTAGACTTCGAACCCCTAATGACCCTCTATCTTACTGATAATACCATACCTGAGGAAATCACTCGCGCTCGGGACAGCGGGCATATCTATGCGGTTAAATTATATCCTGCAGGGGCAACCACTAATGCCGATTTTGGAGTTACCTGCTTGCACAAACTCTATCCTGTACTGGAAGCCTTGCAACAGCAGCAATTACCATTATTAATCCATGGCGAGGTGACTGATCCTGCAGTCGATATCTTTGATCGGGAACGGGTCTTTATTGAGAGTCACCTCATTCCGCTGCTCCATGATTTTCCGGCCTTACGGGTAGTACTGGAGCACATTACTACCCAAGAGGCGGTGGACTTTATCGAGGCAGCGCCACCAAACATTGCCGCCACTATCACCCCCCATCACCTGCTATTTAACCGCAATGCCCTGTTAGCAGGGGGAATTCAACCCCATTATTATTGCTTGCCGGTACTCAAGCGGGAAATCCATCGCCAAGCTTTGGTAGCCGCAGCTACTAGCGGCAACCCCAAGTTCTTTCTAGGAACAGATAGCGCGCCCCATGCCAAAACCGCTAAGGAAACAGCTTGTGGCTGTGCCGGAATCTACAGCAGTCATGCCGCCCTGGAACTTTATGCTGAGGCTTTCGAGGAAGCAAGCGCTTTGGAAAAGCTAGAGGCATTCGCCAGCTTTCATGGGCCTGATTTCTATGGTTTGCCCCGCAACCAAGACACGGTGACGCTCATCAAAACTCCATGGCAAGTGCCGGAGAGCCTACCTTATGGCGATGATGCGTTAATACCCTTGCGTGGGGGAACGACGGTTGCCTGGCGCCTTGCCGAGTAGACCCACAATGTCGTGTGCTACAAATATCCTGAAAAGTACGCCTATAACGACATACCTAAGCGCCGGGCTACCTCCTCATAGGCTTCCGTAACCCCCCCTAGCCCATGGCGGAATCGATCCTTATCTAGTTTCTCACGGGTCTTCACATCCCAAAGACGACAACCATCTGGGGTAAATTCATCACCCAACAGGACTTGACCCTGAACATCACCAAATTCCAACTTGTAATCCACTAACAATAATCCCGCCTCCAGAAATAATACTTTTAAGATGTCATTAATCCTAAAAGTATACTCCTTCATCTGCTCAACCTGTTTCGGGTTCGCCCAGCCAAAAGTGCGGATATGATATTCATTAATCATGGGATCATGGCGGGCATCGTCCTTAAGAAAAAACTCAAACACGGGGGGATCTAAATCAAGACCATCTTGCACCCCTAATCGCCGGCACAAACTGCCAGTAGCAATATTACGCACCACGCATTCGATGGGAAACATCTCCAAGCGCTTAACGAGAGATTCTTGTTCGCTCAACAGACGCTCGAAATGGGTTGGAATACCCGCCGCCGCCAATTTTTCCATAATGAAGGCGTTAAATTTATTATTGATTTCTCCCTTGCGGCTGAAGCGCTCAATTTTCTTCCCATCGAAGGCCGAAGTATCGTCACGGAAATACAGAATTAGCTGGGTAGGATCGTCCGTTATGTAAACGGTCTTGGCCTTACCAGAATAAAGCTCAGATTGTTTTTTTGTTGCCATACGCTTCCTTCTTTATCTACTCAGTCAATTGCTCACCTAGCAAGGACAATAAGCGTTTCGCGGTGGCCGACTCATCACGCCGCCCCTCAGTATCAAGGATAACTACCCGAGTCGCCGCGCCGTCGGAAATTAACTTGATCTGGTAACGACTTTGCTCATCTTCATCCTCTTCATCATCCCAAAAGGCCAGCTTGGAAAACCAGCCTGAATCCGTTTCCTGCGGCTGCGCAAAAGGATCTTTATAGCGGATATAGTAAACACCTCGGGAGCGGTTTCGATCTTCTACGGAAAACCCTTTTTGATCAAGCACCAACCCTACCTGGCGCCAAGCGCGGGAGAAGTCTTCAGCTAGTTCCATAGCCGTGCCCCCATCCAGCATATTGATACGGCTAGGGCTGGTAGTAGCCTGCTGGCCGTTCTGCTCGACCCGGGCCAGATCCTGAGCATGCAATGCCCCAAGATATTCAGCTAAACGGCGGAGCATAGTTTCCGCCTGCTGCGGATTAGGATCAGCAGTATTCTGCTTTAAGTGAATAATGGTGGACTGGGGAGTCTCTCCACGCTCAATACGGACCCGATAATTGTCCTGTTCAGAAGAACCTGTGGTATCCATAAATCCAATACGGATATCCTCAGCCTTAATTTCAAGGCCGTTTTCGGCCCAGAAGCTGTGTACCCGTTCCCATACTTTCTTCTGGTCTTCCGGAACCAGCAATCGTTGTTCTACCCCCTCGCCTTCCAAGCGGGGTTTTCTGTCTGACTCAATCTCATAGAGATCCATCAAGGGGTTACGACCTTGTTCTTGATATTCTAAATAGGTCGCTGTACCGGCATCATCCTCTATTATGTTAGTACGAATAGCTTCAGCACTTAGATCGGGAGGAATATCCAGAGGTGGTAAGGTTTGGGCCTTACGGTATTCCTTAGTATTATCAGGCACTAACTCATCAAGCGCAGAAAAGATACTGCACCCCCCCAGGACTACGGGGATTACCCACAAAATGGCGTAACATCTCCCTATCCTTATGCCCATATTCCGATATTTTTAACCTTACTGCAGAATCTGCTCTTGGCGTAATGCTTGCCGTAGCAATTCATGATAACGTTCAGACAAAACGGTCAAGGGTAAGCGAATACCTTGGGCAATCAAGCCCATCTCATACAAGGCCCATTTCACGGGAATAGGGTTAACTTCAGAAAACAGAGCAGCGTAGAGGGGGCATAACCTAGTATTAATAGCCTCCGCAGCCTTGCGATTACCCTGCAGCGCCACGGTACACATTTCATGCACAGCCTTAGGCGCCACATTGGCGGTTACCGAAATAGTTCCCCGACCTCCTATTAGCATATATTCCATAGCAGCACTATCTTCACCGCTATAGAGATCGAGTTTATCGCCACACAGTTCTAGAATCTGGCGCCCTCGGGCAATATCTTCCGTAGCCTCCTTGATACCAACAATATTGGAAATATCCGCCAAACGGGCTACCGTTTCCGGCAATAAATCGCACGCCGTCCGGGTAGGTACATTATAAAGAATCTGGGGAATGGGGACAGCTTCAGCAATAGCTTTGAAATGGAGATATAAACCTTCTTGAGTGGGTCTATTATAATAAGGAACCACGAGCAAGCAAGCATCGGCACCAGCCTCTAAGGCCGCCCGAGTCAACTCTTCAGCTTCACGGGTAGAATTAGCGCCCGTTCCCGCAATTACCGGCAACCGCCCCTGGGCTTGATCCACCACCTCGCGGATAACCCGAATATGCTCTTTTACTTCCAGCGTAGGAGACTCTCCCGTAGTCCCTACCGTTACTATAGCATCAGTTCCGTTTTCTATATGGAAATCAACCAACCGCCGTAAACCTTCCCAGTCTAGGGCCCCGTCGGGATGCATCGGTGTTACCAAAGCAACCATGCTGCCATGAAACATAGCGCTATTCCCATAAATTAATAATGATTAACCGCGCATGGTACCCATGGACTCAAGGAATGGCAAGGCTCTGTCGCATTTCACCGACAGACAATTTAGATTAGTGACGACCGTACTGTAATCGGCTAAGCTAACTGGCCTATTTCTTTGAAAGGGTGCAGGCAAAAACACAATGCAGCAGCATTTGGTGATCTCGGCGATAGGACATGAGCAACCTGGGCTTTTAAAGGAATTAACTAGCGCCATACTGGATAGCGGTTGCAGCATCGAAGATAGCCGCATGGTCCTGCTTGGAACGAAATTTACCATACAGCTGCTCGTCTCTGGCAGTTGGAGCGCGGTGGCTAAATTAGAAGCCATGCTACCCGGTTTAAAGCAGCGGCTTACATTAACCATACTCAGTAAACGCACCGAAGCCCGCTCCCGCAACCGCACCCTTATGCCCTATGCGGTAGAGGCTATATCAATAAACCAACCCGGCATTATACATGAGCTAACTTATTTCTTTGCCAACCGCAATATTACTATCGAAGAACTTAGCACCCGATGTTATCCCGCGCCGCATACAGAAGCGCCTTTATTTTCGGTCAGCCTCATTATACACTTGCCCGCTGATCTATCCATTGCCGTTCTAAGAGAACAGTTTATGGAACTATGCGATAATTTAAATTTGGATGCTATCTTGGAGCCTATCCGAGGCCGCTAATCCCTACAATGTTAGAGATCCCATGACTGAAGTAACTATAGGAAAAACGGTTCCCGATTTTGAACTTCCTGCCACTTCGGGACAAACCGTCAAGCTGTCGCAACTACAAGGCCAAAACGTGGTGCTGTACTTTTATCCTAAAGACGACACGCCAGGATGCACCCGGGAAGGGCAAGACTTCCGAGACCTCCACCCAGAATTCAAGCGCCTTAACACCGTTATCTTTGGTATTTCCCGGGATACTCTAAAATCCCATGAAACGTTCAAAGCGCAGCAGCGTTTTCCATTCGAACTCTTATCGGATAAGGATGCAACAGTTTGCAGACTATTTGAGGTCATCAAGCCCAAGAAAATGTTCGGCAAAGATGTCAAGGGCATAGAGCGCAGCACTTTTCTCATCGATCAGGAAGGAATTCTGCGCGAAGAGTGGCGCAAGGTAAAAGTTGAAGATCATGCGGCGGAAGTGCTAGCAGCAACTAAAGCTCTCTAAGAAGCCCTTTTTAAAAATATATCCTGTAGGCACCGATACAGTGTTGAGGCGCATTTTGCAATGCTGAAGAACTAATAGTTAACCTCCGATTAGGCTACTCATTCACTTTTCTTTTCCCTCTGAGTAACCGTAAAAAATTAAGTATTATAGGAAACATCCGTCCAACGGGGCACTGCGCTACTTATCCACACGGCGCCGGATAATGTCGATCTAATTGCCCCTTGCGCTTCGCCTCAAAACACCCTATGTTGTGTTATGTAAGTCGGTTAACCACATCTTCTTGTGTTTTTACGCTGGTTAAAAACAACTCTAAACCTCCATTTAGTGCCTGAGAGTCTGCTATGAAAACGGAATCCTCTACTACTATGTCATACCCCCAGGAACAGACTCATGACCCCGAAGCCCTGGACCCTACCGTCAGAGTCACGGCCCCTGGTCAATACCGAGTCATTCGCCGCAACGGCAAAGTCACTGGTTTTGATCCCAGTAAAATTGCCGTCGCTATGACCAAAGCCTTCCTGGCGCTAGAAGGGAACGGCGCGGCAATGAGCAAACGCATCCACCAAACGGTGGAAGTCTTGACGGAACAAGTGGTGGAAGCCTGTACCCGCCGTTTAGAGACAGGGGGCACCGTCCATATCGAAGGTATCCAAGATCAGGTGGAACTCGCTCTCATGCGAGGGGGACACCACAAAATAGCGCGAGCCTACGTGCTCTACCGGGAAGAACGAGCCCGAGAGAGAGCCCAAACCGCAGCCAAAAATAAGAAAAAGACCATCGAACCGCCCATCCAAGTAACTTTGGCTGACGGCCGAACTGCACCATTGGATAAAGCCCGGCTCACCCGAATTGTAGAAGAAGCTTGCCAGAATTTACCGGAAACCCAGCCCCAGGCTATTATCAACGAAACCTTGCGTAACCTTTTTGATGGCGTCGCGGAACAAGATGTGGAAAGGGCCCTCATCATGAGCGCCCGCACCTTCATCGAAAAAGAACCCAATTACAGTTACACCACCGCCCGTCTATTGTTAGACAGTTTGCGCCGGGAGGCGCTTTCCTTCATCCATGGCATGGAAACCCATGCCACTCAGCAGGAAATGATCGAACGCTATCCAGAATATTTTGCTGCCTATATCAGGCAAGGCGCTGAAATACAATTGATTGACAGCCGCCTTACCCAATACGATTTAACCCGACTAGGCCAAGCCTTGCGGCCGGAACGGGATTTTCAGTTCACTTATCTTGGCTTGCAAACCCTCTACGACCGTTATTTCATTCACTCCGGCGGTACTCGTTTTGAGTTGCCCCAAGCCTTTTTCATGCGAGTTGCCATGGGGCTAGCCATCAATGAAATTGAACGGGAAGAGCGGGCCATCGAGTTCTATGAACTGTTGTCCTCCTTTGACTTTATGAGCAGCACCCCCACTTTATTTAACTCAGGCTCCTTGAGACCTCAGCTTTCCTCCTGTTATTTAACCACCGTGCCCGATGACTTGGATGGGATTTATAGCGCCATCAAGGACAATGCCCTGCTCTCCAAATATGCGGGCGGGCTCGGCAACGACTGGACTCGGGTTCGGGGAATGGGCGCTCACATCAAAGGGACCAACGGCAAATCCCAAGGCGTAGTGCCCTTTTTAAAGGTGACCAATGATACTGCCGTGGCGGTCAATCAATGTCTTGCGCCAAACACTTTGGTACACACGGCCGAAGGAATAAAGTCCATCAAAGCCATCCAGGCAGGGGATTTAGTCTTGAGTCAATGCGGCGAGTACCGGGAAGTAACCCGCAAGTTTGCCTATAATCAGACTGAAGCCATGGTGGAACTCAATATCAAGCACGGTATCGAGCCACTCAAAGTCACCACTGGTCACCCTTTTTGGGCACTGCGCGGCGTACCCATGGAACAATCCAGCTACCGAACCCTGTCCTGGCTTGCCCGCGGCAAAATACAACCTGAATGGGTCGAAGCCGGAAAGTTGTCCAAAGGGGATTATGTGGCCCAAGTAATACCGAAGGAGATAGTGCCGGTAGCTGATTTTACCGAAGACGACGCTCGCCTATACGGTATATTGCTTGGCGACGGGCACCTCTGTAAGAAGGGAGGGGAATGGGGGGTTTCCGGTAACCCTCGGCGAGACCACCACCTCCAGTTCGTACGCCATTACCTAGAAGTGCGCGGAATTCACTACTGGGAAATCAGCCGCGGCACTCGCTATGCTCAGATTCGTTGGGCCAGCGGCCGTGGTGCCGTTCGCAATGCCACCACCGGCCGCATCGTCGGCGCTGGCGCCCCTACTCTTCCATTTACCCGCGACGATCTCTATGATCACACCGAAAACAAACGCATCCACCATCGGCTCAGTCACCTTCCCCGCCGCCAGACCCTAGCCTTGGTACAGGGACTACTAGAAACTGACGGCGGTGTGAGTCGAAATAAGGAGATCTATTTTACTAGTACCTCATTTTTACTTGCGGAGGGGCTACGCTACCAACTATTGCGCTTAGGCGTACCTACCGCTGGCCAATACCGTGAACGCCAGCAGGGTCACAGCGGCCAGCGTAGCGATGGCAGTGAAATCCGTTTTAACGGTATCTGCCGAGCAGTGGATGTGAGAATTCCCGCCGTGTCTGAAATCGCGGAACGCCTCGGCTGCCGCGCACTCACCAAGCACAACTGGATCGAATATAATGGTTTTCTATTCACCCGCCTGCGCAGCGCACGTGATATCTCCCCCCTACCCTTCGTCTACGATCTCAAAGTCGAAGGTGATCCAAGCTATATGACCACTACAGCCCTAGTTCACAACGGTGGCAAGCGCAAGGGCGCGGTCTGCGCCTATCTGGAAACCTGGCACATCGATATCGAAGAATTCCTTGAGCTGCGCAAAAATACCGGTGACGATCGCCGCCGTACCCACGACATGAATACCGCTAACTGGGTGCCGGACCTGTTTATGAAACGGGTAGCTGAAGACGGCGGCTGGACTTTGTTTTCCCCCGACGAAACCCCGGATCTCCATGACTTGGTAGGCCAAGCTTTTGAAGCAGCCTATCTTGGCTATGAGGACAAGGCTAGCCGTGGCGAAATCAAGAATTTTAAAAAGCGGCGTGCCGTGGATCTATGGCGCAAAATGCTCTCCATGCTATTCGAGACAGGACATCCTTGGATCGCCTTTAAAGACCCCTGTAATCTGCGTTCCCCCCAGCAGCATGCGGGCGTGGTCCATTCCTCAAATTTATGTACCGAAATTACTCTGAATACCTCCGATGATGAAATCGCAGTATGCAATCTAGGCTCTATCAACCTCCCTCAACATCTGGATGAAGACGGTCTTAACCTGCCTAAATTGGAGAAAACCATCACCACTGCCATGCGCATGCTGGATAATGTCATCGATTACAACTATTACAGCGTACCCACGGCACGGCGCTCCAACCTGCGCCATCGGCCCGTCGGCCTGGGCCTCATGGGGTTTCAGGACGCCCTTTATAAACGCCGTATCCCCTATGCCTCGGAAGCCGCCGTGGAGTTCGCCGACCACTCCATGGAGGCAATCAGTTACTATGCCATCAAGGCTTCCAGCAACCTCGCCGCAGAACGGGGCAGTTACCATACTTTCGAAGGTTCCCTCTGGAGCCAGGGACTTCTGCCCATCGATTCCATCAGCTTGCTCGAAGAAAGTCGTGGCAGTTACTTCCAGCAAGACCGTTCCCACACACTGGACTGGGACAGCCTGCGGGAACAGGTCAAAACAGTGGGTATGCGTAATTCCAATTGCATGGCCATCGCCCCCACTGCGACGATTTCTAATATCTGCGGCGTCAGCCAGTCTATTGAGCCGACTTACCAAAATCTGTTCGTGAAATCCAACCTCTCAGGCGAGTTTACGGTGATTAACCCCTACTTGGTCCAGGATCTGAAAGCCCAGAACTTATGGGATGAGGTCATGGTCAACGACCTCAAATACTTTGATGGTAGCGCCCAGCCCATTGACCGCATACCGGAGGAACTCAAAACCCTCTATGCCACCGCCTTCGAGATCGATCCCCGCTGGCTGGTGGAGGCGGCCTCCCGCCGCCAAAAGTGGCTTGATCAGGCTCAAAGCCTCAACCTTTATATGGCCGAACCCAACGGTAAAAAGCTTGATAACCTCTATAAGCTCGCCTGGGTGCGGGGCCTCAAAACCACTTATTATTTACGCTCCCTGGGCGCTACCCATGTGGAGAAGAGCACCATGACCTCGGACCAGGCGAACAAGCTTAATGCCGTCCAATCGGGCTATATTCAGAAATCGGAAGCGCCGCAAGCTTGTTCCGTCCAGGACCCGGACTGCGAAGCCTGTCAATAGGCAGTCTCTTCGTGCCCGTACGGCACATGTAAATCGAGCCCAGTCAAAAAAAACTTAATTAATAATGAGGAGCTTAAAGATGCTGAATTGGGACAATCCACTTGCAGGCGTTGATAGCGAAAAAACCAAACCTCAAAAGTTGCCTCCCATCGGCGCGTACGACAATGAGAGTGGGGAGGAGATATCAGACAACTTAAATGAAACCTTTCTGACGGACAAGCCGACGCCCCATGCGGCTTCAGCTGCTGGGAACAATAATGGCACTGGCGTTTTAGGGGTTGAAGACATTGAAATGGGCGCGGCCCGGATTCAGGTGGACGATAAGCGAATTATCAACTGCCGAGCCGATCTGAACCAGTTAGTACCCTTTAAATATCATTGGGCCTGGGAGAAATATCTCAGCGGCTGCGCCAATCACTGGATGCCGCAAGAAATTAACATGAACGCGGATATCGCCCTATGGAAAAGCGCCGATGGACTGACCGAAGATGAACGCACTATTATTAAGCGCAATCTTGGCTTTTTCGTCACCGCTGACTCCCTGGTAGCTAACAATTTGGTGCTGGCCGTTTACCGACATATTACTAATCCTGAATGTCGCCAATACTTGCTCCGTCAGGCTTTCGAGGAAGCGGTGCATACCCATGCTTACCAGTACTGTGTAGAGTCCCTGGGGCTGGATGAAGGCGAGATTTTCAACATGTACCGGGAAGTGCCGGCGGTCGCCCGCAAGGCCGAATGGGCCCTGCCTTTTACCCAGCACTTGGCCGATCCTCAATTTCATACCGGCACTGCGGAAAACGATCAAAAACTACTGCGGGAACTCATCGCCTTTTACGTCATCTTTGAAGGAATCTTTTTTTACGTAGGCTTTGTCCAGATTCTCTCCATGGGCCGCCGCAACAAGATGACCGGCACGGCTGAGCAGTTCCAGTACATTATGCGCGATGAGTCCATGCACATGAACTTCGGTATTGATGTCATCAATCAGATTAAGCTTGAAAATCCCCATCTATGGTCAGACTCATTCAAACAAGAAACCCTCCGGATGATCCAGGAAGCGGTAAGTCTGGAAACCCAATACGCCCATGACACCATGCCCCGGGGCGTACTGGGCCTCAACGCGCCCATGTTTGAAGAATATCTTAAGTTCATTGCCAACCGCCGCTGCGCCCAAATCGGGCTGCCGGAACAGTATCCTGGCGCCAGCAACCCCTTCCCCTGGATGTCTGAGGTTTTAGATCTGAAAAAAGAAAAAAATTTCTTTGAAACACGGGTCACGGAATACCAAACTGGGGGCGCTTTGAGCTGGGATTAAACGAATCATCAATCAACAATAGCGGGCACTCAGCCCGCTATCTCATTTACAATTCCTGGGGGGGGCCAAATGACTTCTGGCTTAGTTGCGCCAAAAAAAAATATAGGGTCATCTATTCCGATCCACCTTGGACATTTAAAACCTATTCAAAAAAAGGCATTTACAGGAAGAAGAACTGTAAAGACCTAGGCCAGCTACCTGATCCTCTCACCGGAAATAGCCGCCCTCCTAGTTGAACCCAATAAATACTAATGGCCTGTTCCGTAAGTGGTATCCCGATAAAAATCCTCAAAGACATAGGTAGGGTGAATAATTTTAGCTGTCGGCACGAAAAAAGTCGCCAATTCCCCTACTCCCACGAGCGTACGGCCAAGGGTTTGACCAATCCCTTTAAGCAACCCCCAGCTTACCCCAATGCCTACATTACTATCCTTGCTAGTATTTATTATATTTTTAGGAATTTCTACCCAACCAGTCGCTACATTGGCTAATCCACGTCCCAATTTTTCACCCACTTCCGAGCCATAGCCTTCTCCTGCCAGGGCTGATGAAGTAAAACCCAATAATAATAACGCCAATAAAGCCATGGTCCCTATTGATCTAGTCATTTTATTACCCACTATCCTTACCCTTTTCCTTGTAAAACCTTGGAATTAAACATGGATGTTTAATGACCCCCCAGCGAGAGTGCGAAACAAAGTGGCACATCGAGCGCGAGGGCCACATAAAAATAGGTCCCCGGTGTTTGACCCCACCGGGGAAGGGTTGGCTTTCGCCGCAGCCCGAAGGCTGTAAAGGTTCCCTCGCTCAGTTATCTCGCGGTTTCTCCCACCCTTGCGGGTCAATCCATCGAGGGAGCACTGCCCGTTATCCCGGCCCGTGCTGTTTAACCCCCTGGCGCAGTGTTCGGAGCTGGGAATGCACCCCGAAGTGCCTATCTTTACCGGCTGAGGTAACACAAGCCCGTCAGCCAGAATTCGCGAGTAACCTCTCCTACCGGAGTAGGGAGCTGGTTGAGTCAATAACTGATCATTTAAATACATGGAAGTATGCAAATTTTAGTTAAACCGGGGACTCAACAACCATAGTTGACACTATTAAAACTTGCTAGAGGCGTTGATAATATACGCAAAAAAATAGAGCTAAAAGCAGTCAAATGAAAAAATGGTTTCTCTACAACAGTATCGCATTAGTACTATTCGGGCTATCCATGGGGAGCTATGGACGCGAAATCCAAGTGCCTATACAACTCAATAATGAGCTGCTTCGCCATATTCTCATTAGGGAAGTTTATGTCGGTCCCCATCATACGGCCCAGGTCTGGAATGATGATAGCGGCTGCAATTCTTTAGTGCTTTCCAATCCCCGGGTCGGTAATGCCGGCCAGCAGCTTCGCATTCTCAGTGACGGAATAGCCAAGCTCGGAACGCCCATTGGCAATCGCTGTATTCCACTCCTAGACTGGACAGGAACGATTGAAGTATTCCAAAAGCCCATGCTTGGACCCGAACTGACTACCCTCTACTTCCAAACTGTACAATCCAATATTTATAACGCCGAAGGGCATAAGGAAGCTGCCACGGGTCAGCTCTGGGATAGGATCAAAGAATATGTACACCCCAGGCTCTCGCAGGTCCGGATTGACCTCCAGCCCCAGTTAGCGGAACTGCGAAATCTACTGCCCTTGGTATTATCTCCCCGGGACCGCTCACGGATTCAGACCGCCATTGATTCCCTAACCCTGACCGAAGCACAAACGACCCCGGACGGGATTAAGGTCGCCTTGCGTTTTACACTCCCGGATCTCAACACTCCCCCTCCTTCTCCGGAACCGCCCCTCTCACCTGAGGAAATGCAGCGCTGGGAAGCAGCGTGGCAGCAAGGAGATGCGTTTCTAACCTTTATTATCAAGCAGGCAGCAGCTGAAAATGAGTTAGCAGAATTACGCCCGCTTTTGTTGGAAATTCTTTTAGACGCCCGTCACGATATAGACAAGGCCCTCACTGCTTCAACGCCTGGAACGGCCGATCCCATCCGCACGCTGTTTCTAAAAACCTGGGAACGCCTGGCACCGGTATTGCGCCATTTAAGCCTGAGCATGCCCCATGAAACGGCCCTGCACTACCTGAGCTTTATTGCCGCCAGTGATGTCCTAAAAACCATTGACCAGCTTGGCCCGGCGTCTGGCCTCGATATCTCCACCGATGGGTTACGCCGGCTAGCCCGGATCATTGCTCCCCAAGCGGGGCACCATCCCTTGTTTTACAACTTTAAGGTCGATCCTGAGTTGCGGCGCTTATTGGGATTTAGCGTGGCTCCATCCCCTTCTCGGAAAAACTCGCAACTCAACCTGAACGAGGGGTTATGGCGAAATGCCTGGGCTGCTGATAGCGTTGATCGACCCCTGATTTCACGGCTCAACCAGTGGGTTCCCACGACAAAGGATATGGGAACCTACTTACCAATGGTCCACCAGCTCCTGGATCAAACCGTCAGCCATTTACTCCAAACTCATCCCTTGGAAAGCCAATACCACTCACTGTACCGCTGGCTCCTGCTGGCTACCGCTTGGCAAGAAAGCTGTTGGCGTCAATTCACCAAGAAGGGAGACAAGATCCGACCGTTCCACTCTGGTGGAGGCTCGGTAGGTCTCATGCAGATCAATCAAAACGTCTGGCGAGGTTTTTACGATGTGCATGACTTGAACTGGGACATTGCCTACAATGCGCAAGCGGGGGGAGAAATCTTGTTGCGCTATCTGGTAGATTACGCCATCAAAAAAGGCGAGCATAAAAAAACAGGTGATCTCGATAATCTAGCTCGCGCCACCTATGCCGCTTATAATGGAGGACCAGGACACTTGAGGCGTTACCGTAAGGCAGGTACGCCAGAGTCCTTGCGTAAGATAGATGCTTCTTTTTGGGACAAATACCGAACCATCAAACAGGGTAACGAACTGGCTGTCGCCCAATGCTTTGGTATAGAAGCCTCGTCTTTATCGCTTCCGCCAGGAAACAGAAGATAAGGAGACTAAGCCTTTCCTCAAAATAAAAACAGGCCAATACTCAGCAAGCCTATGAAAAAGAAGATAAAAGGCACATTCTCCCTCTAATAAATATAAAAAGCGCCCGCACCTGCGTCAATTGGAAACGGAGAAATCGTGGATATTCTTATCGGAGTTCTTATTGGTGGCCTGATTGCAAGCATTGCGCCGCTCACCACCATTATCGCTGATCATCTACGATGGCGGCGTGAAACCAAGCTAATGCACTTAAAAACTGAGCGGGATAAACTCGAGCAGCGCTTCAGGGAAACCCTGGAGCAGCTATCGAAATCAATGGCACGGAATAGCTATCCCGCTGAAATGACATCGGACATCATGATTATGCTGCCAAAGGAAATTTCCGATCCCTACCTGGCTTTTCTAGAAGAAAAGGATAAATCAACACCCCAATGCCGCCAAGCTTACCTCCTCATAGCCACCGCCATGAAAGAGTATTTAGGCAGGTTCGATCGGCAAATAGAAGCCCTAATAGCGGACTGATATTTATATACTTTTCCAATATGTTTTTTACCCCCCATTAAGCAAAAAGTGGTTTTTATTAAAATAAATAGTATATCTCCACTATTTAAACTAGACTATGATTTAGAAAACGGGTTAAAACTTATGACTTTTAGAGATAAAGTCCAAGTTAGGGAGGAAGATATGAAGAATAAAAAAACCATGGCAATCATGGCAATATTTACGCCATTATTGCTAGCTGTTTATACATCCGCGCTAGCGGAGGACGATCATCCCCTGTATGCGCCCTATAAGGGCTGGCCGCCATGCGCTGTTATGACGGGGGAAGGAGATATGGCACCTGATGGCAGATCAGTCACGGGAGTCATTTGCCGTTCGACTCTCTTTATTCCAGATAGCGATAAAGACGGAGTCCCGGACGATAAGGATCAATGCCCTAATACACCTCCAGGCGTTGAAGTGGACGAAGTCGGCTGCCCCCTGGACAGTGACAACGATGGCGTGCCGGACTACCTTGATCAATGCCCCGATACGCCTATGGGAGTAGAGGTAGGAGAAGATGGCTGCCCCCTGGATAGCGACGGCGATGGCGTGCCGGATTATCTCGATCAATGTCCCGATACACCCATGGGAGTAGAGGTAAACAGCCAAGGCTGCCCCCTAAGCGTGGACAGTGATGGCGACGGAGTGCCCGATGATATCGATGAGTGCCCCGATACAGCGTATGGGGTTGACGTGGACGAGGTGGGTTGTCCCAAGCCTGTCGTGCTTGAAGACGGTGTTCATTTTGGATTTGATTCCGCCAAGCTGTCTCCCAATGCCCATACCATCCTAGATAAGGTCGTGGAAAATATGCGCACTTATCCTGATTTAGAAATCACCATTGCTGGTCATACAGATAGCACCGGTAACGCGGATTACAACCAACGCCTTTCCCAGCTTCGCGCCGAGGCGGCCATGAACTATCTGGCCTCCAAGGGTATTGATCCATCGAGGATGGAAGCAATAGGCTATGGAGAAGAACGCCCGATTGCCTCCAATTCCACCAAGGAAGGCCGGGCCAAAAATCGCCGGGTTGAACTTCAAACCCACGACGAGGATTAAATCATCCAACCATCCGATGAGGGCCGCCAGGCCCTCATCCTTTTCCGAGGCACCCTATTGGTGCTTAAATAAAAACCGGATAAGGTTATTTCTCTTTACCAATAGCCACTCTCCCTAACGACGATCAGCAACCCTGGCGATGGCAAAGCACAAGCGCCAAGCGCCGCAGCCGCCGCTTCCTCCCCTTGGCCTGAAGCCGCTCCTGGCGCTTGCTATTCCCAGCGCTGTTTTCACTTTGCTCACCAACGGTTTTCGGATCGTTGATCAATATTTTATTCAAGATGTGTCCGTCGAAGCGCAAGCCGCCATTGGCTCGTCCGTCTTCGTGGTTATTTTTATCTATGCCACTTTTGAATTGCTGGCAGCAGGGGCGGGGCCCCTTATCGCCCGGGCAACTGGCGCCCACGATCCGATAGCCCGCCGGGCGCTGCTTGGCGAAGCTCTCTTCGGCGCTCTCCTCCTGACCATGCTGCTAATGGTCATTGGCACCCTGGGAGCACCGCTGTTTACCCGCGCCTTGGGTCTTGAAGGCCAAGCGGCCAGTGAGTCCAATCGTTATTTGTGCACCCTTTTTTTAACCGTGCTGCCCTTGGTGCTGACGCCCTTAATCGATCAGGCGTTTATCAATATGGGTTCGGCCCGGCCGCCGTTAATTCTCCATGCCCTCTCCCTGAGCCTGAATATTATTTTGACCCCCCTCCTCATCCATAGCGCGGGGCTTGGCATTGTAGGAGCTGCCTTGGCCTCTAATCTCGCCCGTGGTATTAGCGTTGGCTTGGGACTCCTGCTGCTCAAAAGGATAACAGGATTAACCCTAAAAGACCTCAAGCCCCGCGGGCAACTGCGCCGGATTTTACGGATCGGCGCCCCCATGGCTTTAGGAACGGCCTTTTTCGCCATGGTCTATTGGGCACTGCTGAAAACCTCCGTTTCACCCCTGGGGGCCCATGCCAACGCCGCCCTGGGAATTGGATTTTCCGCCCTTGAAGGATGCACCTGGCCACTCTTCCACGGACTCTCTCTTGGCGCCGCTTCTCTTGCTGGCCGCTACCTGGGAGCCCAGCGGCCCGATTTGGCCCGCCAAACCTTTTACATGGCCCTACCCTTCGCGACCCTTCTGGGCCTCGCGGCATCCCTAACATTTTTCTTTGCTGGCGAAGCGCTCACTGGCCTTTTTACCGATGACCGGGCTGTCCATCAGGCGGCAACGGAATATGCGGTAATTCTCGCCGCCTCTCAGCTTTTTCTCGCCTGGGAAGCCTTAAGTACCGGCATTTTGGCCGGCGCCGGTGATACCCGGACGGTATTTTGGTACAGCACCCCTTTCAACCTCCTCCGGATTCCCCTCGCCTGGTTACTCGCTTTCCCCCTGGGTTTTGGCGCCCCTGGGATTTGGTGGGCGATTAATCTCACCACCTATGCCAAAGCGATTTGCAAGGGGTGGGCGGTATGGCGAGGACGCTGGGCCACTATCGAGCCTTGAACTCATTATTTAACCCACCACATTCCATAATGCCGCGTAACGGGCACCTTTACCCACGGCCATAAAGAACAGCCCTAAAAACACATTCAAACGCAACCAGCCAGCAACAAAGCACAAGGGATCGCCAATAACCGGCATCCAAGCCCCAAGTAAACCAACAGCACCATATCGACGGAGCCATCGATAAGCCCGCTGATGGGAAGGCCGTGCCAGCGTCCGCAAGGGATAGCGCCGCGCCACTAGCCAGCCCATCCCCAGGCTCACCATGCCTCCCAGCGTATTGCCGAGGGTCGCAACCCCAATCAGCACCGAAGGAGAATAGACATCCTGGGACGCCAATAAGGCAAACACCACTTCCGATCCTCCTGGCAGCAAGGTTGCCGCCAGAAAACTACTGCCAAAGAGAGTCCAAAGATCTGAATTAGCTGGAAAATTCAATATTAGATCCTCGCCGCCTCAACTTTTACAATTAGAGGGGCCACCAAATCGCTCCTGATGCAGCGAATCAACGCAAAGGAAGCACTAAAAACTCAGGCAATACTTCATGAAACCAATTTAGCTGACTAACCTAGCTAATCACAAACACTGCCGAGTTTCTCGCCATCATTCAAGTCAATATACACGAAGCGAAGGCCCATCTCCCAAAGCTGCTCCAAAAGGTTTTGGAAGGGGAAGAAATTATCATTGCCAAAGATAATCGACCTATCCCTAAGCTCGTCTTGCTCGAAGAACAAAAATCCAAACACCGCCTGGAAAGTACGCCATTAGTATCCATCCTAATTTCGATGCGCCCATGGAGGATTTCGAGGAATACAGGTAGTGCAAATTCTGCTAGATACCCATGCCTTTAAAATTAAAGTGCATGGAATATAAACTTTACCCCTGATGAATACAAAACCTTTAAACTCTACCCACAATGGCAATAAAGATCCCCTGAAAAAAGCCCCCCAATGGGACATCGCGGAAGCCCAGCGAATCGTGCGAGAAAAACTAGAGGCGATAAAAGCAGATATCTACTTATTTGGTTCTAGGGCAGATGGAACCATGGGCCGTTATTCGGATATCGACATTGGCATAGATCCCCATGAGCCATTACCCACGGGGCTGCTTGCGGAAATTCGGGAGGCACTTGAGGAAAGCCAAATCATTTATCATGTGGACTTGGTCGATCTGTCACAGGTATCCAAAACATTCCGCCGGCGTGTCCTTGAAAAAGGTGTTCAGTGGAAAGATTAAGGCAAAGAATCGGTACCGCTCGCAAAGCGCTTTCACAGTTTGAAAAACTGGCTAATTTATCTCAGCCTAACAATATTGAGCGCGATGCCGGTATACAAAGCTTTGAATTCAGCTTCGAAGCCGTCTGGAAGACCGCTCAGCGACATCTCCAGATTATAGAGGGAATAGACGCGGCGTCCCCAAAAACCGTCATTAGGGCTTCCTCGCAAACAAATCTTTTCGATGAGGACGAATCACGTCTCGCGCTGCAAATGGCGGACGACCGTAATCTCACCTCTCCTACTTATAACGAAGCGCTTGCCAAGAAGATCTTCTCCCGCTTAGGCGCCTATCATAAGTTCATGGGCAACTGGCTAAACCGCATGGAAGAAAAACTCGGAAAAAGTAGCGTTTCCCGCGCATGATCGCTAAATAAAGGCATGACTATCTTAAAATAACGCCCTGCTGCTACCACTATTATGCTATGCGCGCGATAGATCAAAATCCAAACATCATTCCAGGCTATGGAATCCCTCGGGGTTATGTGGAATTACGCAGTTGAAATCCAATCATGTGGTCATACCACATCCGCGCAAGGATATCCCTATTGGTACGCTACACAATATCTACCGGCAAGCTGGATGGAAGTGGAGGTAAGACATGTTGTATCCGGTCTATATTCATCCAGGTGATAATAAGCATGCTCACGGAGTAACCTTTCCTGATTTCCCCGGATGTTTCTCCGCGGCTGATTCCTGGGAGGAACTGCCCACCAAAATTCAGGAGGCAGTAGAGCTGTATTTCGAGGGAGAGACAATGGAGATCCCACCTCCCACACCGCTGGAGGAATTAGCTCAGCGCCCAGAATTCGAGGACGGTGCGTGGATGATGGTGGATATTAATTGCTCCCGCATACGTCCCAAGGCGACGCGCATCAATATCTCTCTGCCCGAAGCCTTGGTGCGCCGCATCGATGAATACGCAAAGGCACACCAGATGAGTCGTTCCGGGTTTCTGGCAAAGGTCGCCGAAGAGGCAATGCGTAAGAAGCACAACTAAACCGGCGGTATTCTGCACTTCTTTCAGCTTTCACAGAAAAATGGTCAAACTCCTGTATCCTAACTTCCCGGATTTCGATGCAAATAGCCTCGTGGAACATTTCAAAAAGCGCCGTAGGCCGGATTAAGCATAGCGTATCCGGCAAAATCCGGATACTCACTTCAGTTCGACATAGCCCTGTGAACAAATCTATCCTATGCCCGGCCCAACACAATGGAAATAACCCTTCGCTTATGTCGAACTGACATTTGGGCCAAGACCATCAATTGCCGGGTAACCTTGTGGGTATTACACTATTTTAATCAAAAAATACGTTGTGAAAATTTGCCATGGCAACGACTCTTACCAGTAAAGGCCAAGTTACGGTGCCGAAGAAGATTCGCGATTATCTCGGCTTGCGCCCAGGATCAGCGGTTGATTTTTCCCTTGGACCCCACGGCGAAGTGATCCTGCGTCCGGCGGAAGATACCCCACCAGAACGCCGCAAGGATCGTTTCGGCAAGCTGAGAGGTACGCTCGATACCGGCAGGACTACCGATGAATGGATGCATTTACTGCGTGGCTACGATGCTGACGCAAGTGATCCTGGCCTGAAATGATCCTGGTCGATACCTGCGTGCTGCTGGATGTGGTGCAAGGCGATCCACACTGGGCGGACGGGTCGCTGACACGGCTAGAATGGGCTGCGGAACACGGCAAACGGGTGATTAACCCGATCGTGTATGCCGAATTCTCGGTGTGGTATGACGTTAGGAAAGAGTTAGCACAAACCCTTGCCGGAATTTTAAATAGCGTGTGCCCGTAGGAGGGAAGGGAATCCATCCACTCTCCATTTAGGCGAAGAAACCCTGGAAAGGCTTACTTGACAAGCAGAAAAACGAGGAACGGGAGTCATGATTTGGACGGGAAAATAGAGAAATTCGTGCATGTTTTATAAAAAAAGCGGGACCTGAAAGGGTCCCGCCTCTTAACCTCTGTTAATAAAGAGATAATTTAAGAAGTTGTGGTAGCGGTACGACATGAGGCCGGTACGTGCTTCAACTCCCCAGCAGACGTTGTACAAACCCAGGTAATTGGATCTTCTGAGTTTGTTTGCGTTGGTTTTAGAACAAATACAGGCTGGGTAGAAGCACCCGTCGCTTTCGTAGTAACAGTAATGACACCATCATCTGCAATTATAATACTATCTACATAATCAGTCTTATTAGAAAGCTCATAACCGGAGTTGGCTGCAGTAACGTTCGTTAACCCCCCCAGTGATGCTGCAGTTTCAGCAACCGCCGTTTTAGCTTCAGAAGCAAGTGTTACCGCTTCAGATACCTTTGCCCGAATGGTGTAGTCCTGATAGGCGGGGATGGCCACAGAAGCCAAAATACCAATGATCGCCACCACGATCATCAATTCAATCAAGGTAAAACCCTGTTGTACTTTTCTCATTACGCATTACTCCAAAATGAATGTAATAGAATCCAAACTTTGTACGGTTGACAGTTCCATGTTTTCTCTGCCTGCACCCTTAAATAAGGCAATCCATATGCCATGCTTCTGTTTCGGCCAAAGACGCCGCAGCTTTATGGGAAGGGGTTCACACAATCAGGAGATAACGACCCAGTGAAAGATGGGGGGCGGCTATTCGGGCGTGGGAAATCAACGGGAAGAGGCGCTTTATGTGCCCAGGGAAGGCCAAAAGTGACGTTCTGGGTCACTCTAGCCGGCCGTCATTCAAAAATGGCAGCACATAGGACAGAAAAGCGGGCGTTTTTTACTTGCGATCCCCAGATTCCCTTAATTGTGGTGCAATAATGGTGTAAAAATGAACCACTAATACTATTTAGGAGAAGGAGAATATGCCATGGCCAGACAAAGTATTTCTTTTACCCCACCCAATGATGCCTGGCTCAAAGCCCAGGTAGACAGTCAGGAATTTACTAGCAAGAGCGAAGTGGTGAATGATCTTATCCGCAAGGCCCGCAAGATTGAATTAATTCGCGCCAAACTGATTGCCGCTGAGCAGAGTGGGTTTTCCAACCAATCACCGGAGGAAAGGCTGGCGGGCTTCCACCAGAAAGCCCGGCAAGATGGGAAGTTATAGGCTTTACTGAAAACGCCGAAGCGGATCTCTATCGCATTTGGTTATAGGGCCTTGAACATTGGGGCCTGGAGCAGGCAGACGCCTATTACGATGCGTTCATGCAGCATTTTGCGGCACTGGCAGAGAATCCCTTTTTAATACCCCGCCGTGGATGAACTCCGCGCAGGATACCGGCGCAGCGTGTGCGGCTCAGACAGTGTATATTACCGCATTGTGGGCGAAACGGTTGAAATCATGGCGATTATAGGCCGTCAGGATTTAGAGGCGTGGTTGTAAGGCTGGGTATTGACCAGCCTTGGCGCCGGGGCCTTGCTGATGGGCGTGCTTACTTTTGTGGGACAGCTCGTAGGGCAGGAAAGCGTAGCGCATCCCGCTCTGCCTTAATAACCTGCCGTGGGTTTTTTTATTGAGTCGTCTCGTGCCAAGATCTCTCTCTACACAACATCCTGATCGCGGGTATCTACAAGATCATCGATATCCACTCCAAGCACCTTGGCGATCTGCTTGAGCGCTTTGACGGTCCCCTCCCTTTCTCCTTTTTCTATCATCGCTAGGTAGGATTGGCTTAATTCTGCCTGTTCCGCCAGATTGTGCTGAGTCAGGCCACGATAGATTCGCCATACTTTGATGGGGTTCTCGCCTTCCACCAGCCTCTTAACGACCTCGTGCGGCATCGCTTCCCCGCCAACAACCATTGCCTGATCAAAGGCGGCGACATCCTCCAGCATTTCTGCCTTTTCCTTTAGCGCCAAATATTCCTCGTAGGGCAAAACAGCCCATTCCGGCTTATCTCCACGCTTAATTAACGGCTTGATATCCAAATCCGATTGCATGGGATCTTGGAGTTTGCGGCTAAGTCTCGCTTGGCTGTTCCCGACAGCCGCGCTCGCCTTGCTGCAATTCGCGTTTCGCAGGCGTCCTTTGGCGGTCATAGGACCACCTCCAGTGGGTATACGCCTCCACGCGCATCACTTCCGGTCCTCCCAACCGTAGCTAACCTTAAAATATTTTTAGCCGCGTTAATATCGCGGTCATGGACTGACTTACAGTCCGAGCAGGTCCACTGCCGCACTTTGAGCGGCATGGCTTTTTGCACTGCGCCACACGCCGAGCACGTTTTACTGGTCGGCGCCCACCTATCCACTTGCCTAAACGCCCGGCCATACCACGGGGCTTTGTATTCCAGTTGCCGCTTGAGTTCGTGCATGCCTACATCGCCCAAGGCTTTAGCGATGCGCCGGTTGGCCATCATGCCCCTGACGTTGAGCGTTTCCATGGCAATGAACCCCGCCTGGCGAATCAGTGCCGTGGTGAGTTTGTGCAACCAGTCCTGACGGGTGTTGCTCACCCTGGCGTGGGCCTTGGCGACCCTTACTCGCTGACGATGCCAGCGAACGCTTCCCTTGCGCTTGCGGGATAGCCTGCGCTGGGTTTTGGTGAGTAGACGCCGATAAGTGCGTAGGTGCCGTGGGTTGCCTGACTTCCAGCCCTCGGAGGTCACCACCACATCGCTTATACCCACATCAATACCGATACCGTTTGGCTTTCGCGGTAGGGGTTGGAGGGTTTCCTCGCACATGAACGAAACACAATAACAACCCGCGCAGTCCTGGGTGACCGAGACCATTTTGGGTATACCCTGGGGCTTACGAGACCATTTTAAACTGAGTGCCCCAAGCTTGGGGAGTTTAAGCAACTTGCCCGCTCGATACCTTCCCGCTACCTGGCGTTGGTCAAGTTGATAGCGGATGCTTTGAGCGTGGGCTCTTTTTTTGAAACGGGGATACTTCGCTCGCCCTGCAAAGAAGTTTTTAAACGCGGTGTCCTGGTCTCTAAGCTTTTGATTGAGTGTGGTCGCGCTGGCCTCTTTTAACCAACCATAGGCCGCCGTCTTTTTTAGCTTGGTGAGGTGCCCGCTAAAGTCAACGCCGCTAACATGCTTGTCGTGCAGCCGGTATTGACGGCCACGCCAGGTCAGACAGGTGTTCCAGACCCACCGGGCATGGCCAAACTCCATCGCGAGTTGCTGGCGCTGGACGCTCGTGGGGTAAAAGCGGAATGTATAGGACCGCTGAAGGGTGGTAGAATCGCATTGGGTCATGGCCTCAATACTCGTCCTATTGGGTCGGTGGCAAGTGGCTAGGGGGTACTGATAATACTGCCTAGCCGCGCTTATTCTACCGCCAATTTTGCCCGCCGCAGACATCACTTTATGCGGCCCTCGCGATCGATGCGCCACTTCGTTTCGCACGCTCGCTGGGGGGGGTCGTCGTACATCCCTGTATTCCTTCATGCCACTCCCTTCTTCAACTTGGATTAAGCAGCGTGGCAGGGTGCTCTCTTGATCAAGCAGAGTTATCTTTTTTTGAAAAACAACAAATTTAATATGCGGGGTAGAAAAGCAGCAAGATGGAGGCGGCGTTCCTCTCCTACCTACTCTCTATTCCTTAGCTGGACCTGCTTCCGCCACGGGTATGACAGGATAGCCGTGGGCGCGCGCACTCCGGGAAAATTTCCCGTCAAAAGTATAAAATACGCTAGCAGCCCCGGCGCTTGCAAGATGCATGGCATCCGCAAAATCTAGCCCTTTCTCGTAGAGATTCAATGCAAGGGAAACCTCGCCCGACGCTTCAACTCGCACATTCGGTAAACCCAGAATATGGCGCATAGCTCTTAATACCACTTCAGACGGTAGATCATAAACGGCTTCTAAAACCCACCCTAACTCTAGCAGCACTGTTTTAGTCACCAAAATCTCATTGGAGCCTAGCAGCGCCATTGCCTGCTGCGCCTGAATCTCATCGTCATTGGTCACATAACGTACCCATACGTTGGTATCTACAGCGATCATCTTTTTTTATTTTTGGACCAACATTGGCGTAGGCTTTCGGCAATGCCTTTATCCATTTCCTCCAGGGATTTCGGGCTGCCTTGGTAACCCGTACAACCTAGTCCTTTTTCCAGACGGGTGACAGGAAAGGGTTTTAGAGGCCGGAGAATAAGATTCCCGTCTCTCTCTTCAACAATAAATTCCATTCCAGCATCCCAATGATGCGCTGCCCGGATAGTCTTAGGAATAATAATTTGTCCTTTACTGGAAAGGCGAGTGATTTCCACAATATTTCCCTAGGTAAGATTTAGTAAGACGAAATACTACCATTCTTCTTCCAGGGAAACAATAAACACGTAGGACTTACCTAAAGGGAGGGCCAAACGCTGCTCATTGCTAAAAAACCTCTGTAAGCGCAAGGCGCAATCCCGGCAACAAGGGCGATCGCAAAACCTCCCTCTCGCCATAGCACGCCACCCTTTCAAATCCCCGCGGCCCTAGAGTAAGCAGTTCAATAACGCGAGACTCAGGGTCCACTAGCCAATATTCCTTAACCCCATAGCGGGCATAGAGGGTGCTTTTGTAAGTCCGGTCACGGCGAGCGGTTGCTGGGGAAAGAATTTCGACAATCAAATCAGGCGCTCCTCGGATTTCGGTTTCCGCAATCATCGAAGCGCGCGCCTTGGCAATAAAAAAGATATCGGGCTGAACGATTTCCCTGCCACTGCCCTGGCCCAACACCACATCCAGGGGAGCACTATAAATCTGGCCTAGATCGCGCTCTTGTACATATTCCCACAGCAGAAACCCCAGATTGCGGGAGAGGCGCTGATGATACTCGCTGGGTGAGGGCACCATCACCAGTTCCCCGTCCAGAAGTTCGTAGCGCCGTATTTCCGACTCGGGTAGACTTTTGTAATCTTCATAACGGAACTTGATCCGGGAATCGGCTCCCAGGCCCATGGCGTTTATCCTCCCTGGCGCTCGTTTGGCAGTACGTGTTTGAATTATAGCAGCGGGCAATATTTCCCAGCGAGAAAAGCGCACCGGTAGAGTATCGGCGCCAAGACTGGCATAATTTGTCCTTGTCTTATAATCTTTGCGCAGATAAAAGAATCTTATTTCTCAATTTTAACCCTTAGATTTTACTGGACTTTAACTGGCTATGCTGATTTTTGAATCCTCACGTCCCGGCCGTCAGGCTCGCGCTCAAGCGCCTAAGCCGACAGCGGCCACTAACGATTTACCGGAACGATTTCTGCGGCAACAGCCGCCGGCCTTGCCCGAGGTCTCGGAAATGGATGTGGTGCGCCACTACACGGGCCTGTCCCAGAAAAACTTTTCCATTGACACCCACTTCTATCCCCTTGGCTCCTGCACCATGAAATATAACCCGCGGGCCTGCCACACCCTGGCCAGCTTGCCGGGTTTTCTGGAGCGCCATCCCGCGACACCAGAAGCCATGAGTCAAGGCTTTCTGGCTTGCCTTTATGAACTGCAAGACATTCTCGCCAAAATGACGGGGATGCAGACCATGAGCCTAGCCCCCATGGCAGGCGCCCAAGGAGAGTTTACTGGGGTCGCCATGATCCGCGCTTACCACGAGGCCAGAGGTGATAAAGAGCGGTGCGAGATGCTGGTGCCGGATGCGGCCCATGGAACCAATCCCGCCACGGCCACCATGTGCGGTTTCCGAGTCCGGGAAATTCCCACCAACCCGGAAGGGGATGTGGATCTAGAAGCACTGCATAAAGCCCTGGGTCCCCAAACGGCAGGCATTATGCTCACCAACCCCTCCACCCTTGGAATATTTGATCGCAACATTCAAGTCATTGCCCAAAGCGTCCATAAGGCGGGCGGGTTACTTTATTACGATGGGGCTAATTTAAACGCTATTCTCGGCAAGGTGAAACCTGGCGACATGGGGTTTGATGTCATCCATCTCAACCTTCATAAAACCTTTTCCACGCCCCATGGCGGTGGTGGCCCTGGGTCTGGTCCAGTGGGAGTGGGCGAAAAATTGCTGCCCTTCCTCCCGGTTCCCCGGGTGGCGCGTGCCGAAGGCGGCAGCTACCGTTGGTTGACGGCGGAGGACTGTCCCCAAACCATCGGCCCCCTCTCAGCCTGGATGGGGAACGCCGGGGTGCTGCTCCGGGCTTATATTTATGTGCGCCTACTCGGTCTTGAAGGTATGAAACGGGTAGCGGACTTCTCCGCCCTTAACGCCAATTACTTGGCCCAACGCATGGCCGAAGCCGGTTTTGATTTGGCCTACCCCATGCGCCGCGCTGGCCACGAATTCGTGGTCACCCTGAAACGCCAGGCAAAAGAGCTGGGAGTCACCGCCACGGATTTCGCTAAACGACTGCTTGACTTGGGCTTTCATGCGCCAACGATTTACTTTCCGCTCCTAGTTCCCGAATGTTTACTCATCGAACCGGCGGAAACGGAAAGCAAGCAAACCCTGGATGCTTTTGTGGCCGCGATGGAACAGATCGCCAAAGAAGCCCAGGAAAATCCAGAATTACTCAAACAGGCCCCCCATACCCTACCGGCACGCCGCCTGGATGAGGTAAAGGCGGCCAAAGAACTGGATCTAGCCTGGAAACCAACTCCCCATGAGTAGACCTATGCTTCTGAAGCAGAAAACTCTCTGCTGTTTATTGCTGACGGAGAAAAACACCTTCGGATATATTCCCTATTCCATTGGGCCACCCTTTAAAATAAACGAAACTCTTAACAAAATAAGATGACAGCCTTAATTTGCGGCTCCTTTGCCTACGATACCATCATGGTGTTCAATGATCGGTTTAAAAACCATATCCTTCCCGATAAGGTACATATCCTTAATGTTTCCTTTCTAGTACCCCAGTTACGGCGGGAGTTCGGAGGTTGCGCGGGCAACATCGCCTACAATTTACAACTGCTCAAAGGCGATCCCCTGCCCATGGGCACGGTTGGCAGCGACTTTGGCCCTTATCAACAATGGCTGGAGCAAACGGGCATCTCCCGCCGCCATATCCGCCTGATCGATGATACTTACACGGCCCAGGCGTTTATCACCACGGATATGGATGCCAACCAAATCACCGCCTTTCATCCCGGCGCCATGAATTTTGCCCATGAGAATCAGGTCGAGGACGCCAAAGGGGTGGAGCGGGGGATCGTCGCCCCCGATGGGCGGGAGGGAATGATTGCCCACGGGCAACAATTCCAGGCGGCTGGAATCCCTTTTATCTTTGATCCGGGGCAAGGGCTACCCATGTTCACCGGCGAGGAGCTGCTCAAATTTAGCGAGCAAGCCACCTGGATTACCCTTAACGATTACGAAGCCCAGTTGCTTCAGAAACGGACGGGACTCTCTACCCGACAGCTCGCCGAGCGAGTAGACGCCTTGATCATTACCCGAGGGGCGGAGGGCTCCACCATTTATACTCCTGGCTACCGCTTTGAAATTCCCGCCGCCAAAACTACCGCGCCGACCGATCCCACCGGCTGTGGCGACGCCTACCGGGCAGGCATACTCTACGGCCTTGCCCACGCTATGGATTGGGAGACCACGGGCCGCATCGCCTCCCTCCTAGGCGCTATTAAAATCGAGTATCACGGCACCCAAAATCATTCTTTTGAGCTAGCGGAATTTTGGGATCGTTTTAAGGAAAACTTCCACTACCGGCCCTGAGTTGCTAAATGTTCCTTCAAAGCCTCTCTCCGGGTGAGGGGGGCTGAGCAAGTATGGCCACTACAGACATAGGCGGTCACTGCGGTTCCTTGTGGCCGGTATTCCCCTAATATCCCTGGTAAATCCTGGGCCTCAAGGGGAATAGCCAAAGCGACCCGCCGTGGCGCATACTCCGCTGCAGCCACTGCCCGCCAGGTCTCCAACTCTTCCCCACCCCCCCGCAGAATGACTATTTGCGGAGGAATGAGCCATTCTTCTAAGGTTTTGAGTAGGCTACAGTGGGCATGGGGCGTTTGTTGAATGCTCTTCCAGGCTGCCTTGAGCGTGCTTTCCGCAGCCTTCAGATAACGCACTTCACCCAAAAGATGTCCCAGCCGGAGCAAACTCCAGGCCAATACCCCGTTTCCCGCGGGGGTAGCATCATCCATGAGGGGCACCGGCCGATGGATAAGGATTTCATGATCGTCGGCGGTAAAATAAAATCCCCCTTGCGCCTTATCCTCGAAGCGCTCCAGCACAGCTTCGGCCAGATCAACGGCAAAGGACAAATCCCCATCGCGCCAACGGACTTGAAGCAACTCCAGCAGGGCATCCAGCAGAAAAGCATAATCATCCAGGTAACCCCGGTGCTGTGCCCGCCCATCCTTATAACTGACCAGCAAACGGCCCTTTTGCCACAGGTGTGCCCGCACAAAATCCACGGCCCTTTCAGCGGAAGCGATAAAAACAGGCTGCGCCAGCGCCTGTCCGGCAGCCGCCATCCCTTTGATCATGAGGCCATTCCAGGCAGTAAGAATTTTATCATCCCGCCCCGGGCGGATACGCGCTTCCCGGGCAGCAAACAATTTTTGCTTGGCGGCGGTCAATTGCTCTTGCAGACCCGGAGCCGGTACCTTCATCTCCTGGGCCAAAGCCTCGGGGACCGTTGCTGCATATAAGTGCCAATAGCCTTCAAAATTCGCTGGCTGATCAAGGCCAAAGTAGCGTGCCGCTAAAGCGTATTCTTCCTCGCCTAGCAGGGCGCGTACTTGCTCCCGGGTCCAAACGTAAAACTTTCCCTCATGACCCTCGGAATCCGCATCCAGGGAAGAATAATATCCCCCTTCGGGGGACTGCATTTCCCGTACCGCCCAGTGTCCGGTCTCCTCCAATATTCTCCGGAAAAGCCCGCTGCCCCAGAGACGATAGGCGTCCCTATAGAGCACCAGCAATTGGCCGTTGTCGTACAGCATTTTTTCAAAATGGGGGATTCTCCACTCTTCATCCACGGAATAACGGCAGAACCCGCCTCCCAACTGATCATAAATTCCCCCCTGGGCCATTTGCTCCAGGGTCAGCCGGGCCATGGTAAGCGCCTGTTGTTTCTCATCTTCCGTCAAATGCTCCCCTCGGGCATCCCGTAAGCAGCGTTCGATACTGCTTGGATTGGGAAATTTAGGGGCGCCCCTGAAACCGCCATGGCGGGAATCAAAAGCCTGGGCCAATTGTCGATGGGCCGCCTGCAAAGGCGCTCTATTCAACCCTTCCACCTCTGCCGCTGGAAGCCGTGCGTCCAGATCTCCAAAGGCATCAAGCAAACGCTCGTTCTGGGATTGGATAGCCTCCCGGCGAGTATGAAAATACTCTGCCACCCGTTGGAGCAAATCTTTAAAGCCAGGCAAACCATGGCGCTCCTCGGGAGGAAAATAAGTCCCCCCAAAAAAGGGGGCTTGCTTAATCGGTTCTAGAAACATGGTGAGGGGCCAGCCGCCGGGGCGTCCCGTCAGCATCTGCTGGGCTAGCTGGTAAATCTGATCCAGATCCGGACGTTCCTCCCGGTCAACCTTGATATTGATGAAATATTGGTTCATCACGGCCGCAGTTTCCGAATCCTCAAAAGACTCATGGGCCATCACGTGGCACCAATGGCAAGCGGAATAACCAATAGAAAGCAAAATGGGTTTATCCTCCTCCTGGGCCCGTGCTAGCGCCTCTTCATCCCAGGGGTACCAATCAACTGGATTATCCACATGTTGCAGCAAATAGGGGCTAGTCTGCCCCTGCAAGTGGTTTTTTACTGATGGATTTGGCATAGAAAATTTCCGAATAAATCCTGAGTCATGTCCTCAACTATAGGCCATTCATAATTTTTTCGCGAGAAGCTCTCATTATGCTTACAGAGCGGGTTCAATATCTATGAATAGGGAATAGGAGGGCTTTCCCACCGATTCACTGGAAGCGAATCGGGGCATCCAAAGAATGTCCCCGCCAGGGAAGAGGCCAAAAATGGTAAAATTTGCGTCCCAGTAAACTCTTTAATAGCGAACCCTGTGCGGGAAACCATAGAACTAAGTATCACCCTTCCTTCTGAGCTGGCGGGAAAACGTTTAGATCAAGCCCTGGCGCAGGTTTTCCCCGCCTATTCCCGTAGCCGCTTGCAGCAATGGATCAAGCATGGGCAGGTCAAAGTAAATGATGCCCCTGCCCGCCCCCGGGATACCGTTCAAGGGGGTGAATGGATTGTCGTTATGGCGGAAGCGGAAGCGGAAGTTATCTGGAAATCTCAGCCTCTCCCCTTGGAGATTAGGTACGAAGATGAAGCGATCATTGTAGTCAACAAACCCGCTGGCCTAGTGGTACATCCGGCCGCAGGTAACCGGGATGGCACCCTGGTCAATGCACTCTTGCACCATGCGCCGGAGCTGGAGAGAATCCCGCGGGCTGGAATCGTCCATCGCCTTGATAAAGATACCAGTGGCCTGCTGGTGGTAGCGCGGAATCTTGTCGCCCATCATGGCCTCGTCCGGCAGTTACAGGCACGCCAAATCACCCGGGAGTACCAAGCGATTACCGTTGGTGTCATGACCGGTGGGGGAAGGATCGAAGCGCCTATCCAGCGCCATCCGGTACATCGTAAGCGAATGGCGGTAATTTCCACGGGAAAGCCTGCTCTCACTCACTATCGGGTATTGAACCGCTTTCGGGTCCATACCCATGTTTCATGCCGCCTGGAAACAGGCCGGACTCACCAAATTCGAGTCCACTTGGCCCATATTGGCTACTCCCTACTAGGAGACCCCACTTATGGGAAACGTCTGCATATTCCTAGGGAAAGTAGCGAAAAACTGAGCACTGCCTTGCGCCATTTCAAGCGCCAAGCCTTACATGCCGCCCGCTTAGGTTTGGTTCATCCGGAAAAGAAGCGGGAAATGCGCTGGGAATCGCCGCTTCCAGAAGATATGGCCACGCTTCTGGTCTTGCTTGAACAGGATCGACAACGCCATAGATAAAGCCCGTCCCTCTAGATAAGACTACCTTCGGGGCAAGCTAACCCATCTCAAGGGCTAATTTACCCATCATTCCTCCCCGTTCCAGCAAACGGTGGGCAGCCGCTGCTTCCGCTAGGGGAAAGGTTTGCTGGAAGTGAAGCCGAAGACGCTCGGAGTCGAATAATTCAGCGCAGCAATGCAGAATATCTGCTTGATGTTCTAAGGCAGAGATAAGGCCCCGGTGCATAGGAGTCAGCATCAATTCCAGACTAAAGCGGAGATTACGCGCACGCGCCGTATTCCAATTTATGTTGGCACTCGGCTGTAAGAGGGTGACTAAATCTCCATACATGGCGACGGCTCCACAGCTCTTTTCAAAAATTTCTCCCCCCACCGTATCAAATACCACGTCCACCCCTTTACCGCTGGTCCATTCCATAATGGCTTCAACGAAATCGGTTTGGCGATAGTTGATGATATGGTCTGCTCCCAAGGAGCAGGCAAGTTCCTCTTTTTCTTCGCAGCTCACGGTGACGCAGACCCGAGCACCGGTCTGTTTGGCTAATTGAATGGCTACATGGCCTACACCGCCTGCGCCGCCATGAATCAATACTGTATCCTCTGGCTGGATTCGCGCCCGATCATGCAGTGCTTCCCAAGCGGTTATCAAAACCAGGGGGGCAGCGCTAGCTTCGGCAAAGGAGAGCGTTCTTGGTTTTTTAGCGATAAAGCGATGGTCTACTACCGCATATTCCCCATAGTTCCCTTCCGGACCTCCAATTCCCCCGAAGCAGAAATAAACCTCATCTCCCTTCTGGAAATTTTTAACCTCTCTGCCCACAGCATCCACAACGCCCGCCCCATCGCAACCGAGGATTGTCGGGGAGCGGTCTGGGTAGAAAGTACCTCGAGTTCGCAATTTGGTGTCCACCGGGTTAATTCCAGCCCCTTTGAGCTGAACCAGAACTTCCCCGGGTTGACGGATTGTAGGCTTCGGCAACTCTTGCAGTTGCAAGACGTCGGGGCCTCCCGTTGCTGTCATGATTATGGCTTTCATCGCTAAATTATTTGTTAACCTAACACTGCTACGCACAGCCCCATCAAAGCACCAGGGAAGATACCCAATCCCAACATGGCAAGGCCATTAGCGCTCATGCACCAACGAAAATCAGCACGCTTACTCAGGGAAATCTCTTCTGTGGGACTATCAAAATACATAAATTTAATCACCCGTAGGTAATAAAAGGCCCCAATAACGGAAAATAATACTGCAACGACCGCTAGCCAGAGCAATTCCTTATCGATAATCGCCATGATCACAGCCCATTTAGCATAAAATCCTACGGTAGGCGGTACCCCTGCTAGAGAGAACATCAAAATAAGCATCATAAAGGCAAACCAAGGACTACGCTCATTCAGTCCCTTAAAATCTTCCAACCGATCGGCTTCAAAATTGGATCGGGAAAGAAAAATAATCATGCCAAAGCTCCCCAGGCTCATCAAGGCGTAAACAATGACATAAAACATGGCAGCAGCGTAGCCCACGCCAGTGCCCGTCAGAATTCCCAATAGCAGAAAACCTACATGGGCTATCGTGGAATAGGCCAGCATTCGCTTAAGATTGGTCTGGGCAATAGCGACAACGTTACCGATAGCCATGGAAAGAACGGAAAGGATGATCAGCATATCCTGCCAGTGAGCCTGCACATCTCCTAGCGCTTCCACCAACAGACGCATGAGTAAAGCAAATGCCGCGATTTTAGGCGCTGTACCAATATACAGGGTCACCGCCGTAGGCGCGCCATGATATACATCAGGCAACCACATGTGGAAAGGCACGGCACCAAACTTAAACGCCAGCCCCACTACGATAAATACCACCCCGAATACCAAAACCTGACTACTGCCGCTTCCCCCTATTCCTTCCGCTACCGCGGCAACGTGAAGGTCGCCGGTTGCCCCATAGATCATGGACATGCCGTATAACAACATACCGGAAGCCAAAGCGCCCAGCACAAAATATTTCATGGCCGCTTCGGAAGCCCAACGATTATTTCGCAGCAAGGCCACCATGGCATACTGACTAAGAGAAAGCAGTTCAAGCCCTAAATAGAGAGTCAGAAAATGGTGGGCCGAAGCAATCACCATCATACCCAACACTCCAAACAGGCCTAATACATAGAATTCACCTTTATCTAAAGCTCTCGCTTGCAGGTAGTCACGGGAATAGAGAAACACCGCAAAAACGATTATATAGATAAACAACTTTAAGGTATCGCTCAGCGAATCTTTAATATAGCTACCATTAAAAGTGACGCTCTGGGACGAATAGTCCAGAAAATAAAAGGTGAGCAGTGCTGCTATAACTAGCGTTAATTGGGTAATCCAATAAGCAATTTTGCCGCTTTGTCCGCCGCCGTAAGCAACCGCTAACAAGAGCACACAGCCCATCCCAAGGACGGCTATTTCCGGTAATGCAGGCAAAAATTCAGGTATATCGAAATTCATCGTGTCACTTCTTTCAAACCCAAAAGGAGGCGGAATTCACGCCAATAAGACAGCCTAGACCAATTTTGATGCTGCCATCTGAGATAGCAGATTCTCCAGGGAAGTATGCATCACTTCCAGCAGGGGCTGCGGCCACACACCAAGCAGCAGCACCGCCGCCGCCAGGGTTCCCAGTACCAGAAACTCTCGTGAGTTAAGATCCTCCATGGTGGCGACCTTATCGTTAGCGATATCCCCAAAAACTACCCGCTTGACCATCCAAAGGGTATAAGTAGCCCCCAGAATCAATGTCATCGAAGCGAAAAAAGCGTACCAAAAATCTGCCTGGAAAGCGCCCAGAATTACTAAAAATTCACCAACAAATCCCGAGGTGCCCGGCAAACCCACATTGGCCATAGCAAATAGGACCATAAAAGAGGCGAATATCGGCATCTTGTTCACAACACCGCCATAATCCTTGATGAGCCTCGTATGCAGCCGGTCATATAAAACTCCGACACATAAAAACATGGCTGCGGAAACCAGACCATGGGAGATCATTTGCACTAACGCCCCTTCCAAACCCAGCAAGGCACCATCACCTTCAACGCCCTGGGAAAAAATAGCAAAGGCGATAAACAGCCCGAGAGTCACAAAGCCCATATGAGCGATACTGGAATAGGCAATTAGTTTCTTGAGATCTTCCTGCACTATCGCCACTAAACCGATATACACTACGGCAATGAGCGATAAGGTAATAATAAGCCAATTCAACGCCATACTAGCATCAGGCGTAATGGGCAAACTAAACCGCATAAAACCATAAGCGCCTATTTTGAGGGTGATTGCCGCCAAAATTACCGATCCCCCTGTGGGGGCTTCCACATGGGCGTCCGGTAACCAAGTATGAACAGGCCACATGGGCACTTTCACCGCAAAGGCAAGCAAAAAGGCCAAAAATATTCCTATCTGGGCCTGCATATCCAGGGGTACTTGATGAAATTCCAATATGGAGAAACCGCCGGTAACACTGCGTAAATAGAGCAGCGCAAGAAGAAAAAAGACAGAACCCAAGAAGGTATAAAGAAAAAATTTAAGCGTGGCGTAGATCCGGTTTGGACCCCCCCAAATCCCGATTATTAAAAATAAGGGGATTAACATGCCCTCGAAGAAAAAATAGAACAAAACCGCATCTAAGGCCGCAAAAACACCGTTCATTAGCCCTTCCATAATCAGGAAGCTGGCCATGTATTGTGCTAATTTGTGTTCGATAACCCGCCAACCTGCAATAACAACCAGCACCGTGGAAAATGTGGTGAGGATGATGAGTGGCATAGAGATACCATCGATCCCTAAATGATAATAAACGTCGAAGGCTTCAACCCAAGAAAGCTTTTCTTGAAATTGCATGGTGGCCGTGCTGATATCAAAGCCCGTATACAACGACCAGCTCACCACAAAGGTTAACCCCGAAACTCCCAATGAAAGCCAACGAACACGCTCCACATGATTGCCGACGGCCAGTACCAGGAAACCTCCCAGAATAGGCAGCCAAATAACCAAGGAGAGGAGCGGCAATCCAGTTAACATGCCTTTTTAGCCCCCGTAAATGACGAAACTGCCGATAAGAAAAAGCAGCCCTAAAATCATGGCAAAGGCATAATGAAAAAGATAACCGGACTGCAAATAACGGGTGATTTGAGCGATTACGCCGACTACCCGTGCCGTTCCATTGACGAAAAAACCGTCAATCAGCATTCGATCCCCAAGCTGTGAAAGCAACCTGCCTGCCTGGCGCGCTCCACCCGCAAAGAAAATTTCATTGAAACGATCAAACCCATATTTGTTACTCAAGGCCCAATAAAGCAAGCCAAAACGGCTCCGCAATTGCTTTGGCAGCTGAGGACGCTTGAGATATAAATACCAAGCTGCTACGACCCCCACCATAGCCAGTATGAAAGGAAGCCCCTGAAAGCCATGCAAGGCAAAAGCCATCGCTCCATGAAAATCAGCGCTTACCGCTGCCAGCACATTATGAGCTGGAGAAACCATAACTGCCTCGCCAAAAAAACCACCAAACAAAATTGGTTCAATAAAAATACCAGCCACTACCGAAGGGATAGCCAATAACACCAAAGGCACGGTCACTACCGCTGGAGACTCTTTTAAGTGTGCGCGGGTATGCTGATCCATCCGTTCCTCCCCGTGAAATGTGAGAAACAACATTCGAAAGGTATAAAAGGCTGTAACAAATACGCCGGAAACAACCATCGCGTAAGCAAAGCCCGCACCGGGAAGTTGAGAAGCGTGAACAGCTTCGATAATGGAGTCTTTGGAAAAAAATCCAGAAAACCCAGGAAAACCAATTAGCGCTAACGCACCTATTATTGCAGTCCAGTAGGTGACAGGCATATATTTTTTTAGCCCACCCATCTTACGCATATCTTGCTCGTGGTGCATCGCGATAATCACTGATCCCGCCCCCAGGAAAAGCAACGCCTTGAAAAAGGCGTGAGTCATGAGATGAAAGATTCCCGCCGCATAGGCGGAAACCCCAAGCGCCACCGTCATATATCCTAACTGTGACAAGGTGGAATAGGCGATTACTCGCTTGATGTCATTCTGGACAATACCTATCAGCCCCATAAAGAAAGCGGTAATTGCGCCAATGACTAAAATAACGCTCAGAGCAATTTCGGACAGCTCATAGATCGGCGACATCCGGGCGACCATAAAAATACCTGCAGTCACCATGGTTGCCGCGTGAATAAGAGCGGAAATCGGGGTCGGGCCTTCCATGGAATCCGGCAACCACACATGCAAGGGTGCTTGCGCCGATTTACCCATAGCACCAATGAAGAGTAAAATTCCTATCACCGTAAGCACCGACCAAGCGGTTCCTGGCCAAACAGAAAGTGTTTCCTCCGTCAGCGTAGGCACCACTGTAAATACCTCTACATAATCCAGGCTCCCCGTATACATTAATACGCAGGCGATCCCCAGCAAAAAACCTATATCACCAATCCGGTTAACTAAAAAGGCTTTAAGACTGGCATAAATGGCGGATTCCCGCTTATACCAAAAACCTATCAATAGGTAGGACACCAAGCCCACGGCTTCCCATCCAAAAAACAATTGGAGGAAATTATTTGCCATGACCAACATCAGCATGGAAAAAGTGAAAAGAGCGATATAGCTAAAAAAACGCTGATAGCCAGGATCATCCGCCATATAGCCGATGGTATAAATATGTACCATTAGGGAAACAAAGGTCACCACTACCATCATTAGCGCGCTTAAACGATCAATAAGAAAACCGATTTCCACGCGTAAATCGCCAACAGCGACCCAAGTGTAGACGGCCTCATTATAGATGACTCCATCCACCACCACTTGCTTAAACACCATGAGAGATAACAAAAATGCAATGCTTACCCCGGCAATAGCAGCTCGATGGGACCAGAGGCGCCCAATCTTCTTTCCAAACAAGCCAGCAATGAGGCTGCCGATCAGGGGCGCAAACACAATTCCAAGAGTCTGGACTTCCATCGTACCTAGCCCTTCAAATTATCCAAATCACCCACATTAATGGTCCGCCTATTCCGGAATAAAACCACCAGAATTGCCAAACCAATAGCGCTTTCCGCTGCGGCTACCGTGAGAATAAAAAAAACAAAAACTTGTCCTGCCATATCTTCCAGAAAGTGGGAAAAAGCCACGAAATTCATATTAACGGCCAATAGCATAAGCTCAATGGACATTAATAGAATGATGATATTTTTTCGGTTAAGAAAAATTCCAGCAACGGAGAGGCAAAACAATAGCGCCCCCAGGATTAAAAAATCGGATAATGCAATCATGGTTGGGTTTAGTTTGTTTTTTGGGACTTCTCGGCGGCCATCTTAACCAATCTAACCCGATCTTGAGGCCGTACCCGCACCTGTTGCGCAGGATCTTGAGCTTTACTGGGGCGACGCCGCAATGCTAAAGCAATGGCCGCGACAATAGCGACTAGAAGAATGACTGAAGCTAATTCGAAAGGATAAACGTAAACGGTATAGAGTAAATTTCCCAACTCTTTTGTGTTGCTGTAATCAGCCCCGCGGGAAGCAGGGGCAGTGAATTGGTCAAGACCAAAGTTTTTGCTTCCTAGCACAATTATCATTTCAATGGCAATGAGCACTGCTACCAGGAACCCAACGGGCAAGTATCGAGCAAATCCTTCCTGCAGTGGCGCCAGATTCATATCCAACATCATTACCACAAACAGGAACAACACCATGACCGCACCGATATAAACCAATACCAGAACAATCGCTAGAAACTCAGCTTCCAGCAAAAGCCAGATAGCAGCGCTGGTAAAAAAAGCCAAAACCAAAAATAAGGCTGCCCGCACAGGGTTACGTACAGTAACCACCATAGTTGCCGCAAACAGCAAGATGGCAGCAAAGATATAAAAGAGAGTCTTTTCCATGAAGCAGCAGCCTATAAAGCCTAGTTAACGATAAGGTGCATCAGCGGCCCTATCGGCAGCAATTTGGGCTTCATATTTGTCACCCAGCGCCAATAATTGTTCTTTGTGGAGAATATGCTCGCCTCGCTCTTCAAAATGATAATCAAGGATCCGAGTCTCCACGATAGAATCGACCGGGCAGGACTCCTCACAAAAACCGCAGTAAATACACTTAAAAAGATCGATATCATAACGAGTCGTACGACGGGTTCCGTCTTCCCGTTGTTCGGAATCGATGGTAATCGCTAACGCTGGACAAACCGCTTCACAGAGTTTGCAAGCGATGCAACGTTCTTCACCGTTGGGATAGCGGCGTAAAGCATGGAGACCGCGAAACCGGGGTGATTGAGGCGTCCGCTCTTCGGGGAACTGGACTGTAACCTTTTTTGTGAACAAATAACGGCCAGTCAATTTAAGACCCAGCAGTAATTCCCACAGTAAAAAACTCTTAATGTACGAACGCAGGGTATTCATAATGATTACTCCTTACGTGAACCAAGGGCCTAGCTGGGCAACCCGTGCGCCCCCCACTACCAACAACCAAACGATGGTGATAGGAATGAATACCTTCCAACCAAGGCGCATGATTTGATCGTATCGATAACGAGGAAAGGTAGCCCGAAACCAAAGATAAAAGAATAAAAATATAGCCGTCTTTATCAGGAGCCAAACGATGCCAGGAACCCATTCAAATATAGCCTCTAGTACCGTTCCCTGAAACGGGGATAACCATCCACCCAAAAACATCAAAGCCGCTAGAGTGGATACTAGGATCATCTCAATGTATTCAGCGAGGAAAAAGAGAGCAAAAGCCATACCAGAATATTCCACATGAAAACCGGCAACAATCTCAGATTCTCCTTCGGCCACATCGAAAGGCAAACGGTTAGTCTCTGCCACCCCAGAGATAAAATAAATTAGGAATAAGGGAAATAAAGGCAGCCAAAACCAGTGCCAAAATCCTCCTTCCTGGGCTTGCACGATCTCGCCAAGATTAAGGCTACCACCCGCAATCAACACGCCCACCAGCGCAAAGCCCATGGCGATTTCATAAGACACGACCTGAGCAGCAGAACGCATGGCCCCCAGAAAGGCATATTTGGAGTTAGAAGCCCAACCCGCCAGGATAATGCCATATACGCTCATGGAGCCAATGGCGAGAATGTACAGTAAAGCAGCGTTGATATCCGCGAGAACTAAATGGGCATCGAAGGGGATCACCGCCCAAACAGCAAGGGCCGGAGCAATAGCAAGCACCGGCGCTAGCAAAAACAGGATTCGGTTGGCGCTAGCCGGGATAATAATTTCCTTGAGAAGGAGTTTGACAGTATCCGCAATAGGCTGCAGCCAACCCCTGGGTCCAACACGATTTGGACCTATCCGGCCCTGCATATAACCAATGATCTTCCGCTCGGCAAAAGTCAACCAGGCGACTATCAATATCAGCGGCAACACGATAGCTACGATCTTAAAGAGAATCGGCAGCGTCACCTGAAGCGATGAAGGTAGAAAATCAAACATATAAACCTTACTCCGCTGCAGTAACCTTAATAGGCATAAAAGGAGCGCCCAAGGCCCCCGCCTCTTCAAAGGCAGCAGCCAGCCGTAAACACCCTTCCGCTACAGAGTCATCAACCGCAAAAGGTAAAATGACTTGTCCATTTCCTTGGTCCACCGCAATTCGTTCGGCATTGCTTAGACCTAGACGGGTCGCATCAGCGCTATTCATATAAGCTTGGCGAGCAGCTTGGCCATCGGGACTTTCCTGCAGCGGGCGACTACGCCGAACCAATCCATCCGTCCCATAGATAAACGTGTCCGCAATACGCACCAAAGAACTATCGTCATTCGTGCTTCCAAGAGTTTCTGGACGCCATGGAGTTAATGCCTGAGGCTTAGCAAGATTCTCTATTTGATGGCGCAGCTCATCATGGATCTCTTGAGAAGAAAGATAATTGAAATCAGGAATTTGAAGCAGATTGGCAAGCACTCGCAGCACCTTCCAGGCCGGACGCGCCTCCCCCGGAGGAGGGACAGCTCCTGTAAAACTCTGCCAACGGCCTTCGGCATTTACGAAAGTCCCCGAGGTCTCAACATAGGTGGCGATAGGTAACAGCACATTAGCGTAGTCCAGCATAGCCTGACTGCGAAATGCCGTTAATGAAACGACAAAGTCTGCATTCCGAAGAGCCTTCTGAGCCGACAGAGGATCGGCACAGTCAAACTCAGGTTCAACTGCCAGCAACAAATAGCCCCGAAGTTCTGCTTCGAGCATTGCCTGCCCATTGAGGCCCCGTACTGGCGCACGGCCGCCGCCAGGCCCCCGATGGGGAAGAACACCGGCTAAGGCTGCACCCACGGCATTGCCTCCCGAAGGGAAAAAACCTAGCTGGCAACCACCCAACTGGCACGCCAAATCTGCTAAAGCACGTAATACCGAAAAATGAGGATGTCCCTCAGCTATCCCGCCTAATAATATCCTCCCGTGCAAGGCATTAGCCAGTTGATCCGCCATTGCCCGCTCTGTCTCGGTAGGCTGAATATCGGCTAATAGAGAGGTCCATCCGGCATCCAAGGACTTGCCCTTGCTTGCTGCTAAACACTTAGTTACACCAGCCAAGGCTCGGAGCATACCCTGAGGCCCCGCAATTATCTTCTCTGCAACGGGGAAGCGGACTAGATAATCCACAGGGTTAATATACATAAGGGCTGCGCCCCGAAGCGCCGCTTTGCGCAGGCGCAACCCAAACAAGGGTTGCTCTTTATGTATATTCGCCCCCACCACTAAAATGCAATCCGACTGCTCCAGCTCTTCAATGGTACAGCCTAGGGGCACTGTCTCTGGCTCAAATTCCTGATCGCGAAAATCTTGCCGCCGCAGGCGATGGTCAATGTTGTTACTATGCAGACCTCGCAATAGCTTCTGAAATAAGGAGAGTTCCTCAACAGTCGCATAGGGTGAGGCAAGCCCGCCTAGTTGGGTGCTCCCGGCCTCTTCAGCAACCCATTGCAGGCCCTTAGCAGCAGTTTCCAACGCCTCCTCCCAATCGGTTTCACGCCAAACGCCCTCTTGCTTAACCATAGGCCGATGTAACCGTTCTTCATGGGTTAAGCCAAGCCAGCCATAACGGTCACGATCAGCAATCCAGGTTTCATTCACCGCTTCGTTATCCCGGGGAACAGCCCGCATCACCTCATTTCGCCGTATATGCAATTCAATGTTGGCACCTACACTATCGTGGGGAGAAATAGTAGGATGTCCCGCCATTTCCCAAGCCCGAGCACGGTAGCGGAAAGGTTTATCTGTCAACGCGCCTACCGGGCAGAGATCAATTACATTTCCTGCTAATTCCGACGCTAAACTCTGTTCAATATAGGTACCAATCTCCATGTGCTCACCGCGCCCGGTCGCCCCTAATTCCTTTATGCCAGCGATCTCCTGGCCAAAGCGAACACAACGTGTGCAGTGGATACAGCGGGTCAGATCGGTTTTAATCAAAGGCCCGATATTCTTGTCCTTCACTACCCGTTTACGCTCGGTAAAGCGGGAAATATCATTACCATAACCCATGGCCAGATCCTGTAGCTCGCACTCACCCCCTTGATCACAGATAGGGCAATCCAACGGGTGGTTAATGAGCAAAAACTCCATCACCCCCTTTTGGGCCGCAATAGCGCGGGGCGAACTGGTAAATATCTTCATGCCATCCGCCACGGGGGTGGCGCAAGCAGGCAGAGGCTTTCTGGATTTTTCCACCTCCACCAAACACATCCGACAGTTGGCAGCAATCGATAGGTGTTTATGATAGCAGAACCGAGGGATATCAACGCCAATCTCATCAGCTACCTCGATGAGCATCTTCCCGGCTTTTACCTGGAGTTCAGTACCATCAATCTCAATTTTGACCATTCCCGGTTTCATCCCTCAGGACCCGCTTCCGACTAAGCATCGCTTATGATCGATGTGATATTGAAACTCATCTCGGAAGTGTTTGATAAAGCTTATTACTGGCGCCGCAGCGGCATCTCCCAGAGCGCAAATAGTATGGCCATCAATATTTTCGGCTACATTGACCACCTTATCCAAATCTTCTTGCGTACCCTGGCCTTGTTCAATGCGGTGAACCACTCGATATAGCCATCCCGTCCCCTCCCGGCAAGGCGTACATTGACCACAGGATTCTTCGCGATAGAAGGCTGAGATCCGCTCCAGAGCCCGCACCATACAGGTTGTTTCATCCATAATGATGACTGAACCCGCACCCAGTAACGAACCAGCCTTGGCAAGGGAGTCGTAATCCATATTAGCGGCCATGATAGCCTCCGCAGGCATTACCGGTACGGAAGTTCCTCCAGGAATAACCGCCTTCAGGGCATTCCCATTACGCATCCCACCTGCTAATTCAAGCAAGTCTTTAAATGAGATTCCCATGGGGACCTCATAATTACCGGGCCGGTTGACATGCCCCGAGACACTAAAAATTTTGGTTCCCCCGCTGGTTGGCGTTCCCAACTTCAAGAACCATTGACCCCCCTTTTCTAGAATCACGGGCACCGAAGCAAGAGTCTCGGTATTATTAATGGTTGTAGGTCTACCATAGAGGCCAAAGCCAGCGGGAAACGGCGGCTTATAGCGAGGCATGCCTTTTTTGCCCTCTAGGGATTCCAGCAAAGCCGTCTCCTCGCCACAAATATAAGCCCCCGCGCCGGGATGGGAGTAGAGATCGAAGTCGACTCCTGATGCCAGGATATTTTTGCCCAGCAGGCCCGCCTGATAAGCCTCCTCCAAGGCCGCTTCAAAACGTTCAATGGGCTCGCTAAACTCACCGCGGGTATAGTTATAACCTACTGCTGCGCCAATGGCATAACCCGCAATGGCCATCCCTTCAATCAACTGATGGGGGTTATAGCGAAGAATATCCCGGTCTTTGAAGGTACCCGGCTCCCCCTCATCGGAATTACAAACAATATATTTGATACCTGCTAAATCCTTGGGCATAAAACTCCATTTCAATCCCGTGGGAAATCCCGCCCCTCCACGACCTCGAAGACCAGAAGCTTTGATCTCATCAATGATCTTGGAAGGCGGAGTTTTTTCTCTCAGAATGCGTTTCCAAACTTCATACCCCTTTACCTTTAGATAACTTTCCAATCCCCACGGAGGGTCGAGATCCAATGTGCGAAAACAGACTTGGTTGAGAGCGATCATTTTAAAGCCTCAAGGATTTGATCGATCTTTTCTGAGGTTAAATTTTCATGATAGGTATGCCCTGCCATCATCATGGGTGCCCCACCACAAGCGCCCAGGCATTCAGCTTCTTTAACCGTAAAACGATGATCCGGCGTCGTCTCCCCGAAACCGATCCCTAAGCGTTTCTGTAAATGGGCCACGACCTCATCAGAGCCACTAAGCTGGCATGAAATATTAGTGCAAACACTGATTTTATGCCGGCCGATTGGCTTTAATTCATACATAGAATAGAATGTAGCCACTTCATAAACACTGATCGGACGCATCTCCAGATATTCAGCTACCGCATCCAAAAGTTTATCAGTCAAATAACCTCCATTAACTGCTTGCACGATATGCAAGGCGGGAATAACCGCAGATTGCTTTCGCTCCGGAGGATATTTTGCGATCCAATAATCAATTTGCTGCCGTACTTCAGAGGAGAGAAGATTTTCTTCTTCTCGATTTCTTGATTTTCTCCGTTCTGGCTGTCCTACGCTCACCGATCGATCTCCCCAAACACGATATCCATGGTTCCGATAATGGCAACCACATCGGCAAGCATGTGGCCTTGTACCATTTCGTCCATAGCGGCTAAATGGGCAAACCCCGGCGCTCGAACTTTAAGCCGGTAGGGTTTATTAGCCCCATCCGAGATAAGATAAACCCCAAATTCACCCTTGGGTGCTTCTACTGCCGCATAAGCTTCACCTTCCGGGACGCAATACCCTTCGGTAAATAGCTTGAAATGATGGATCAGCACCTCCATATCATTTTTCATTTTCTCCCGCGGGGGGGCAGCAACCTTATAGTTATTCACTATAACCGGTCCAGGATTTTTTCGTAGCCAGTCCACGCACTGCTTGATAATTTGGTTGGACTGGCGCATCTCTTCTATCCGTACCAAATAACGGTCATAGCAGTCCCCGTTAACCCCCACAGGAATATCAAAATCTATTTGGTCATACGCAGCATAGGGTTGTTTTTTCCGTAAATCCCATTCCACTCCCGAGCCACGCAGCATCGGTCCCGTAAAACCCAGTTGCAATGCACGCTCCGGCGTGACGACTCCAATGCCAACCGTACGCTGTTTCCAGATTCGATTATCCGTCAACAGGGTTTCATATTCATCCACACAAGTAGGAAAGCGGGCGGTAAAATCTTCAATAAAATCAAGCAAAGATCCCTCTCGATTCCGATTAATTATTGCCACCTCTTTTTCGTTATGCCACTTAGAAGGCTGATATCCAGGCATCGTCTCCGGCAAGTCGCGATAAACCCCACCGGGACGATAATAAGTCGCATGCATACGAGCTCCTGAAACCGCTTCATAGCAGTCCATAAGATCCTCCCGCTCCCGGAAGCAGTATAAAAACACCGTCATGGCGCCGATATCTAGGCCATGGGCACCCAGCCACATGAGATGATTAAGAATACGGGTAATTTCATCGAACATCGTCCGAATATACTGTGCCCGTAAGGGTGGCTCAATGCCGAGGAGTGTTTCAATCGCTTTCACATAACCGTGTTCATTGCACATCATGGACACATAGTCTAACCGGTCCATATACCCGATGCTCTGATTGAACGGCTTGCTCTCAGCGAGTTTTTCTGTAGCCCGATGCAACAGACCCACGTGAGGATCAGCCCGCTGGATAATCTCTCCATCCATTTCTAGCACTAACCGCAAAACCCCATGGGCTGCTGGGTGCTGCGGGCCAAAATTAAGAGTAAAATTCCGGATCTCAGCCATGGCCGCCTTCGTCCCCTGAAGCCTTGATTTGGTAGCGGTGATCATCACGAATCACTCGAGGCACCAGTACTCGAGGTTCAATACTTACAGGTTCGTAGATAACTCGCTGCTGCTCAGGATCGTAGCGCATTTCTACATTACCGCTTAGCGGGAAATCCTTACGGAAAGGATGGCCGATAAAACCATAATCCGTCAAAATACGCCGAAGATCAGGATGACCCTCAAAAAGAATACCAAATAAATCAAAAGCTTCGCGCTCGAACCAATTGACCGAAGCCCAAAGCTGGATCACTGAAGGCGCTACCAAGATTTCTTCATCCACAAAAGTTCGCACTCGCAAACGCCAGTTATGCCGCACCGAAAGGAGGTGAACGACTACGGCAAAACGCGACCTGGTCCAAGCCTGTTTTTTGTATTGCCTCCGTTCCACAGCACGACTAAAACCGTCTACCGTAGCTTTTTTGGTCTCCCAATCACTAAGACCATATTCCATATAATCCACGCCACATAAATCGATCAACTGTTCAAAGCCGAAATTCTCTTCATCTCGCAGCGCTTTACAAACCGCAAAATAGAATTCGCGGGGCACCTCAATTGTGAGTTCCCCGCGTTCAAGGCGGCAGAAGCCTATTTCACCATCGAAGCGGCCCTCAATACGCCTTCGTAATTCCGCTACACTGTTCGCCATGAATACTAGGCTCCTAATCTGATCTCTATCGGGCAATGGTATAATTGCGTTTTATCTTATTCTGTAGCTGAATAATACCGTAGAGCAAAGCTTCTGCGGTCGGAGGACAACCAGGAACATAAATATCAACTGGCACGATACGATCGCAACCACGAACGACAGAATAGGAGTAATGGTAATAACCCCCACCATTGGCACAAGAACCCATGGAAATTACCCAACGCGGCTCTGACATTTGGTCATAAACCTTACGCAGGGCAGGCGCCATTTTATTCACTAGGGTACCAGCCACAATCATCACATCAGATTGGCGTGGACTAGGACGAAAAATAACACCGAAGCGATCCATGTCATAGCGGGAAGCTCCTGCATGCATCATCTCAACAGCACAGCAAGCAAGACCAAAAGTCATCGGCCAAAGAGAGCCCGTTCTCGCCCAATTAATGAGCTTATCAGCGGTAGTCGTGACGACGCCGCGCTCCAGTACGCCCTCTATTCCCATTCTAAAGCTCCTTTTTTCCATTCATAGACAAAACCGACAACTAAGATGGCTAAAAAGACAACCATGGAGAAAAAGCCAAATAGGCCAATATCATCTAGAACTACAGCCCATGGAAAAAGAAAAGCAATTTCAAGATCAAAAATAATGAATAGAATCGCTACTAAGTAGTAACGAACATCAAATTTCATGCGCGCATCTTCGAATGCCTCAAACCCACATTCATAAGGAGAGGTTTTCTCGCGGTCGGGGCGATATGGTGCTAAACCAAAGCCTAGAACCATCATAACGCCGCCTAGTAGCAGACTAACGATGATGAACACTAAAACAGGAATATAATTTTCAAGCATATTCAGCAGACTGTGTGGAGCGCTCTTCTACCGCGGCGCTTTTAAAGATTATTTAATCGGTTCTGCCTCCAAAGGCTATTCAGAACCGTACCCACCATCAGAATTCTGGTGCCGATGGCCGGAGTCGAACCGGCACGGGTTTCCCCACTGCCCCCTCAAGACAGCGTGTCTACCAATTCCACCACATCGGCGATGCATAACAATCTTTGTATTATTGCTCAGGCGACGCCTCAGATGGCAATGCTGGAATTTCGGAGGGTGCTGCTAGAGACTCAGAGGACTCCTCCCCCCCCTTTCCTTGATCATCTTCAAGAAGTTTTTTAGCCGCCCCCTCTTCATCCTCTTCTTTAGGCAAAGAAGGAATCACCATATTTTCATCAGCGACAACCCTTGGCTCCACGGTTTGGGTAACACTCGTTTCCTGGGGCTTTCGCACAGAAAAATAGGCCAATGATAAGCTGGTGATGAAAAATGTTGCTGCCAGTATAGCACTAGCCCGGGTAAGAAAACTCCCCGAGCCACGTGCTCCGAATACAGTTGCCGATGCACCGCTACCGAAAGCAGCGCCCGCATCAGCCCCTTTACCATGCTGAATGAGCACTAAGCCGACTAACGCTACGGCGACCACAATATGAAGAACCAATAGTACACTATGCATAATTTCGCTTAGCCCGCCGCTTGGCAGATTGTCAAGAATTCTTTGGCATCCAGGGAGGCCCCGCCAATTAAACCACCATCGATATCCGGCATCGCTAATAATTCCGCCGCATTGTTTCCCTTGACGCTGCCACCATAGAGAATGAGCAATTCCTCTGCTATACCGGAATTCTGAATTGCCACATGACTTCGTATGAGAGCATGCACCTCCTGGGCTTGTTCGGGAGTCGCAGTACGGCCAGTACCAATGGCCCATATCGGTTCATAGGCAATAACAGCTTTCTCTAAGGCGTTAACGCCAGCAAGCTCTAAAACGGCATTTAGCTGGCGCTTTACAACTTGTTCAGTAATATTTTGCTCGCGCTCTTGCAGAGTTTCACCAACACAAATGATAGGAATAATATTTACCTTCTGGGCAACAATAGCCTTTTCAGCCACGAGACTATCCGTTTCTCCATAGAGGGTACGCCGTTCGGAGTGGCCTACAATGACAAAACGGCAGCCTAGATCAGCTAGCATGGAAGGGGCGATTTCTCCAGTATACGCTCCCACTTCATGGTGAGATAAATTTTGAGCGCCCCAATTAATAACCGATCCCTGTAACAAAGATTCCATGTCAGCAAGATATACAAAAGGCGGGCAAACCGCCACCTCCGCAGTTACTCCAGCCTCCATTTCTTTGCGCATGGATTCTAACAAAGCGCGGTTGGCGGCCCGCGAACCATTCATCTTCCAGTTACCAACAACTAGGGGTGTACGCACCTAGGACCTCATCGTACGGCTTGATTTGAAAAGGCCCGCTAGTCTACTGTAGATAGTCGCAAAAAGCAATTTCACCATAATAAACCTTCTATCCTTATTAAGGACAAATTTGGGGGTTGCCTAGATGGAAAGCTACTTCTTGAGCAAGCTGCTGCGCTAAAGAGTTTACCTGCGAGATATCCCTACCCTCAACCATCACCCGCACCACTGGCTCGGTTCCCGATGGCCGCAATAGAACTCGCCCTTCGTCTCCCAGTTGATTTTCAGCTTCTTGCATAGCGTTAATAATGGCGTTGTTATCGTGAAGATTAATAGACCGTGCTACCTGAACATTGATGAGACATTGGGGATATTTAACTACCCCAGATTTAAGCTCATAGAGAGAATGACCCGTAGCAACCATTTCCACCAGGACCTGCAGAGCTGAAACAATACCATCTCCCGTAGTCGTTCGATCAAGACAGATAATATGCCCTGAAGACTCTCCTCCTAGAGAATAGCCATTGCATTGCAACATCTCTAATACATAGCGATCTCCCACTTGGGATCGCATTAGGGGGATACCTAAAGTAGCCAATGCTTTTTCTAACCCTAGGTTGCTCATCAAGGTACCAACTACCGCCCCCGTTAATTTGCTGGTTCGCTGGCGTGCCCGAGCAATGATGTAAAGTATATCATCCCCATCTACGATCTCTCCTCTCTGATCAATCATAATGACTCGGTCCCCATCTCCATCCAAAGCAATACCCACATCCGCCTTACATTCGAGCACTTTGTGCTGGAGAGACTCAAGGGCAGTTGAACCACAATTCTCATTAATATTTAAACCGTTGGGAGAGGCGCCAATAACCGTAATGTCTGCTCCCATTTCGGCAAATACTTCGGGTGCCACCTGATAAGTCGCACCATGGGCACAGTCCAGCACTAATCGCAGCTCTGAAAGATCGACGCTTGCTGGTCCGGTACTCTTGCAAAACTCGATATAACGGCCAGCAGCATCCACCACTCGTTCTGCCTTACCAAGGCGAGAAGAAGTGGCGGTTTGCATGGGCTTTTCAAGTTCCGCTTCAATAGCAACTTCAATCTCATCAGGCAACTTGGTGCCAGCACTCGAGAAAAACTTAATCCCGTTATCATAATAAGGATTATGAGAGGCGCTAATGACAATTCCAGCTTTAGCATGGAGGGTCCGGGTAAGATAGGCGATCGCTGGGGTCGGCATAGGTCCCAACAAGCGAATATCCACACCCGCTGCTGAAAGCCCTGCCTGGAGCGCCGATTCAAACATATAACCTGAAATCCGCGTATCTTTACCAATCAGAACCTTGCTTTGACGCCCTTGAGCCAACACCCTTCCAACCGCCCACCCTAAATGGAGGATAAAGTCTGGAGTAATGGGACGTTCCCCCACCTTGCCACGTATCCCATCCGTACCAAAATATTTTTTTTCCATTATTCGTGACTTGTCTTATTCTTCTGCCTTTTGGGCGCTATCGCAAAGAGCTAGTACTTGCATCGTCGCTTGAACATCATGGGTCCGCACCATGGTAGCGCCTTGCCAAGCAGCTAAGGTAGCCAGAGCTAAACTACCATAGAGGCGCTCTCCTACCGGTAATTGTAGCATTGTACCAATAAGAGACTTACGCGAAAGCCCTACCAACACGGGAAGACCAAGCTCACAAATACGGTGGAGGTACTTAAGTAACAATAGGTTATGGACAGATTTCTTGCCAAAACCAAAGCCAGGATCAACAAGTAGCCGTTCCCTAGGAATGCCACCCCGTTCACAGGCAATTATCCGATCTAACAAAAATCCCCGCACTTCCTCCACTACATCATCATAAGCAGGATTTTGCTGCATGGTCTGGGGCTTGCCCCGCATATGCATTAAACAAATGGGTACTCCCAGCTCACGAGCCGCTGCTAACGCGCCCTCCTGCCGAAGCGCGTTAATATCATTAATAAAACCGGCCCCCGCTGCAACCGCAGCACGCATTATTTCGGGTTTACTAGTATCAATAGAAAGAGGGATAGAAATTTCTCGGCTAAGAGCCTTGATGACAGGAATAACCCGGTGCAATTCTTCTTCTACAGAGACGGGGGCCGCACCAGGGCGGGTTGATTCACCACCCACATCGATGATAGCCGCCCCCTCTTGTATCATCTGGTGCGCACGCTGAAGGGCTTGCTCTAAAATCAGATATTTACCGCCGTCGGAAAAAGAGTCAGGGGTGATGTTGAGAACCCCCATAACTTGGGGACGATTAAGGTTGAGAACCTTACCCCCACAGTCAAGATATCGTGACAGGGGAGATGCGCAATGCGCCATCAGCTTCAGCCTTTAAAACTGGAAAATAAAAAAGCGCTCAGCGTGAGGTTCTCACTTACACGCTGAGCACTGCTCGCTTACTCTCCAATTAAATTAATGCTGGCTAGCAGGGATAGATCCCCCCCCTACAGGCTGTTCTTCCTTCCCTTTAGGTGGCACTGCATCACTCCCACTGGGCGGTTCCACATCAGACCCGCTTACTTTAGGTGGTCGTGGTTCTTTACCAGCCATAATGTCATCAATTTGTTCCTTATCAATGGTTTCATATTTCATTAGAGCATCGGACATAACGTGCAATTTGTCCATATTCTCCTCTAAGAGCTGTTTTGCCCGCAGGTAATTGCGGTCAATAATAGCCCGTATTTCGGTATCAATTTCTGAAGCCGTCGTATCCGCAATACCCTTATGCTGGGTCACAGAATGTCCCAGAAACACTTCGCCTTCCTCTTCGCCATAGGCCAGTGGGCCCAGCTTTTCCGAAAGTCCCCATTTAGTCACCATATTACGGGCTAACTCGGTAGCACGCTGGATATCATTAGAAGCTCCCGTAGTTACGTACTCCACGCCAAAGATCAATTCTTCAGCTAAGCGCCCGCCAAAGAGGCTGGAAATCTGACTCTCTATCTGTAGCTTGCTCAGGCTGTAGCGATCTTCTTCCGGCAAGAACATAGTAACGCCTAGCGCTCGGCCCCGAGGGATAATGCTTACCTTGTAAACTGGATCGTGCGAGGGTACCAAACGGCCAATGATAGCGTGCCCAGCTTCATGATAAGCAGTGAGCCTCTTGTCGTCCTCACTCATCACTGCTGAACGCCGTTCGACACCCATCAGGATTTTATCCTTGGCTTGCTCCAAGTCTTGCATATCGACCAAGCGCTTGCTGCCACGAGCGGCAAACAGAGCGGCCTCATTGACCAAGTTAGCAAGATCGGCGCCAGAGAAACCCGGGGTACCTCGTGCAATGAGGGCCGGCTCCACATCTTCCGCGACTGGGACCTTACGAAGGTGAACTTTAAGGATTTGCGCTCGCCCTCGGATATCTGGGAGAGAAACCACAACCTGCCGATCAAAGCGTCCTGGCCGCAACAGAGCCGGATCCAGCACATCAGGGCGGTTGGTCGCAGCAATAACAATAACGCCTTCGTTGCCTTCAAACCCATCCATCTCCACCAGCATTTGATTGAGGGTTTGCTCCCGCTCATCATGGCCGCCTCCAAGGCCGGCACCGCGCTGACGCCCAACGGCATCAATTTCGTCGATGAAAATAATGCAAGGCGCGTGCTTTTTGGCGTTCTCAAACATATCTCGCACTCGCGAGGCGCCCACGCCCACAAACATTTCCACAAAATCAGAGCCGGAAATGGTGAAGAAGGGGACTTTGGCTTCGCCAGCAATCGCCCTTGCCAATAAGGTTTTTCCTGTTCCTGGCGGTCCTACCATAAGCACGCCCCGAGGAATTTTACCTCCTAATTTTTGAAAACGACCGGGCTCGCGCAAGAACTCTACCAATTCCTGAACTTCTTCCTTTGCTTCGTCACATCCAGCAACATCACTAAAGGTAACTTTCACCTGCTCTTCGCTCAGCATGCGAGCACGGCTTTTACCAAACGACATTGCTCCACGGCCTCCAGCTCCGCCCTGCATCTGCCGCATGAAAAAAATCCATACTGCAATGAGCAATAACATAGGGAACCAAGAGATAAAAACCTGCATCAAAAGCCCTGTTCCCTCTTCTGGCTTGGCTTCAATAACAACACCATTACCCAAGAGATCGCCGATCAAACCTGGATCATTACCTGGACTATAGGTTGTAAAGTGTTTCCCTTCGCTTGTTTCACCACTGATGTGACGCCCGTCGATCACCACTTTATTCACTTGCCCACTTTTAACATCGGCGATGAATCGAGAGTAATCGATATGATGGCCGCTTACCTGACGCGTGTCGAAGCTGTTAAAAACCGACATCAGTACTAGGGCAATCACTACCCACAAAATAATATTTTTTGCCATGTCGCTCAATCTTTTATGCCTCGTACCTTAGGTTCCTGTACTGGTAGCACTTGCAAGTCCCTGCGACTACCAATCTCATCCCCCGCCGTTGTCCTTCCGTGATCGCCTGGCGACGATATAGACCTCGCGACTACGTCCTCGTGAGGCCGGCGGCTTATGAATCCGCACTCGAGAAAAATCCTGGCGTATTACTTCATAAAGTGCATCGAACCCCTCACCCTGGAAGGTTTTAAGTAAAAACGAGCCTTCTGGCCCTAAACTTTCTTGGGCAAAGGCTAGCGCTAACTCCCCAAGGTAGATAGCACGGGGTTGATCTACTGCCGCCATACCGCTCATATTAGGAGCCATATCCGACATTACAAGATCTACCACACAGCCTGCGAGGGTATTCTGTAGCTCAGCTAGAACATTATCCTCACGAAAATCTCCCTGGATAAACTGTACGCCAGGACATGAAAGCATGGGAAGAATATCCATCGCAATCACCCGACCCCGCTCTCCGACCCGTTCGGCAGCCCACTGGGACCAGCCTCCTGGAGCCGCACCGAGATCAATAACTACCCTACCTGGGCCTAGCAAGCGCTCCCGTGTATCTATCTCCTGGAGCTTAAAAACGGCCCGGGATCGATACCCTTGCGCCTTAGCTTGTATGACATAGGAATCACGGAAATGTTCCCGTAACCAGCGAGCGCTATGACTCTTGCGTTTCGCCATAAATTTATGGAGAGTTAAATGAATGTCGCCCCAATCTCTAATATATACTAGGTGGAATCATTATTTTTATTCGCCTATTGATAGCCTATGGCGGCAATCTCATAAAGTATGATTCCACTAGGTGCTTGCACCTGGATTTCATCTCCCTCCCTTTTTCCAATAAGGGCGCGGGCAATAGGAGAGTTTATAGAGATTTTATTCTCTTTAATGTTTGCTTCCAGATCACCAACGATTTGATAGCTCGCCTCCTCGTCAGTTTCTATATTGACCAAGTCAACGGTCACGCCAAACACTACCCGGCCATCTTTCTGGAGTTTGCTCACATCAATTATCTGGGCATGGGCGAGCTGGTGCTCCAGATCCCTGATACGCCCCTCAACAAACCCCTGCTCTTCCCGGGCAGCATGGTATTCTGCATTTTCTTTAAGATCACCATGGGCGCGAGCTTCAGCAATAGCCGTCACTACTTTCGGCCTAACTACGGTCTTAAGCTCCTGCAACTCTTCACGCAATTGCTGCGCCCCTTTCTCCGTCAAGGGTACTTTATTCATTTTCGCGCCTCCCGCTGTAAATCTTGTAATCGATAGACCGAATCGGTGGTTTCTGCACGCAGGGCTTCACACGTGGCCCACGCGCCAGCCACGGTGGTAGTATAGGTCACTTTATGCTGTAAAGCTGAACGACGAATGGTATAAGAATCGGAAACCGCCTTACGGCCTTCCGTGGTATTAATGATAAGCGCAATTTCGTCATTTTTTATCATGTCCACGATATGGGGCTGACCTTCGAGCACCTTATTAATCTGGATACAAGCAACCCCCTCCTGATCTAATACCGTGCTAGTCCCCCGTGTAGCTAAAAGCTCAAAACCCAGCCTAGAGAGTTCCTGCGCAACAGGAACGATCCGCTGCTTATCGGCATCTCGAACACTAATAAAAACTTTGCCTTTTTGGGGCAATACCACTCCGGCCCCTAAAAGCGCCTTGTAGAAAGCCTCTCCAAAACAGCGTCCAGTCCCCATCACCTCCCCCGTTGATTTCATTTCCGGCCCCAAGATAGGATCAACGCCGGAAAATTTGATAAAGGGGAAAACTGCTTCTTTTACCGCAAAGTAATGAGGTATTATTTCCTCTATCATCCCTTGTTTCGCTAAGCTCTGTCCCATCATGCAGCGGGCGGCAACCTTGGCAAGGGGAATACCAATCGTTTTGGAAACAAAGGGCACGGTCCGGGAAGCGCGAGGATTAACCTCAAGTATATAGATCTCGTTTGCCTGGATAGCGAACTGGGTATTCATTAAACCCACCACCTTAAGCTCACGAGCCATATTATACACTTGCTCCCGCAGCCGGTTCTGCACCGCGGCGCTCAAACTAAAAGGCGGTAAAGCGCATGCCGAGTCGCCAGAATGGACACCGGCCTGTTCAATATGCTCCATGATACCACCGACCATGACCTGCTCTCCATCACAGATCGCATCGACATCCACCTCTGTCGCTTCATCTAAAAACCGGTCCAGTAGCACCGGAGAATCGTTAGAAACACTCACCGCCTCTTTCATGTACCTGGCGAGTTCGTCCGCATTGTAAACGATTTCCATGGCGCGCCCCCCAAGTACATAGGAGGGCCTGACCACCAAAGGGTAGCCAATTTCAGCGGCTAAGCGGATAGCCTCTTCCTGGGTGCGAGCAGTACGGTTAGGAGGCTGCTTAAGCCCAAGTTTCTCAATGAGCCATTGAAACCGTTCCCGATCCTCGGCCAAATCGATAGAGTCCGGGGAGGTACCGATAATCGGCGCCCCTGCCGCCTCCAAAGCACGCGCTAGCTTGAGGGGCGTTTGGCCGCCGTATTGAACGATAACCCCTTGGGGCTGCTCCAAGGAAATAATCTCCAGAACATCTTCTAGAGTCAAAGGCTCGAAGTAGAGCCGGTCGGAAGTATCATAGTCGGTGGAAACCGTCTCCGGGTTGCAATTGACCATGATGGTCTCATAACCATCTTCCCGTAATGCCAACGCGGCATGCACGCAACAGTAATCAAATTCAATCCCCTGACCAATGCGGTTGGGTCCACCTCCAAGTACCATGATCTTATTACGCTGACTAGGGACCGCCTCGCACTCCTCATCGTAGGTGGAGTAAAGATAAGCTGTGGTGGTAGCAAATTCAGCCCCGCAAGTATCCACTCGCTTATAAACGGGGCGGATACCAAGCGTATGCCGCCGCCGCCGTACCTCCTCTTCCCCAGCTCCAAGGAGAACGGCCAACCTACGATCTGAAAAACCCTGGCGCTTTAAACGATAGAGTCGATCTTTTTCCACTTGCTCCAGGGAAGTACCCCGCAATCCTTGCTCAACTTCAACTAAGTCTTGAATCTGAGTCAAGAACCAGGGATCAATATGACTTAAGTCATAAATTTCCGCCATGGAAAACCCAGCCCGGAAAGCATCCGCAAGATAATAGATCCTGTCCGCGGAGGGTACCCGTAGCTGGTACCGTAAGGTTTCCACAACGTCTTCCGCTGCCAGATCCACTTTTTCATTGAAACCATCTGTACCCGTCTCTAAGCTGCGGAGCGCCTTCTGTAGGGACTCTTGAAAGTTCCGGCCAATAGCCATCACTTCACCTACTGACTTCATCTGCGTGGTCAAGCGGGCATCCGCTCGGGGGAATTTTTCGAAGGTAAAACGGGGTATCTTCGTAACCACATAATCAATACTAGGCTCGAAGGAAGCCGGAGTCAGACCACCAGTAATTTCATTCTGAAGCTCATCCAGCGTATAGCCAACGGCTAGTTTTGCGGCCACCTTCGCAATGGGAAAACCCGTGGCTTTAGAAGCTAAGGCTGAAGAACGGGAGACCCGGGGGTTCATTTCGATAATGATTAACCGCCCATTCTCCGGATCAACGGCGAACTGCACGTTGGAGCCACCCGTATCCACCCCAATCTCGCGCAATACTGCAAGGGCGGCATCGCGCATCACCTGGTATTCCTTATCCGTAAGGGTTTGAGCAGGCGCCACGGTAATGGAATCCCCCGTATGCACGCCCATCGGATCTAAATTTTCAATAGTGCAAATAATGATGCAGTTATCCTTACTATCCCGCACCACCTCCATCTCAAATTCCTTCCAACCAAGCACAGACTCATCGATGAGCAGCTCTGAATTGGGGCTGAGATCTAGACCTCGCTCACAGATTTCCACGAATTCTTCCCGGTTATAGGCAATCCCTCCCCCCGAGCCCCCCAAAGTAAACGACGGCCGAATAACAATCGGGAATCCTAAATCTCTCTGAGCCTGCTGCGCTTCTTCTAGGCTATGGGCAATCGCCGAACGGGGCATATCTAAGCCGATTTTCTGCATCGCCTGGCGAAAGAGATCCCGGTCTTCGGCTTTATTAATGGCTTCCTGGTTCGCTCCTATCATTTCCACGTCATAACGTTCCAGAATTCCTTCGCGAGCCAAATCCAGTGCGCAGTTTAAAGCCGTTTGCCCGCCCATGGTGGGTAATAATGCATCGGGGCGCTCCTTTTCAATGATTTTGGCCACCGTTTTCCAGGTAATCGGCTCAATGTAAGTAGCATCGGCTAGTTCTGGATCAGTCATGATGGTTGCTGGATTAGAATTCACCAGAATCACCCGATAGCCTTCCTCTTTGAGAGACTTGCAAGCTTGGGCACCGGAATAGTCAAACTCACAGGCCTGACCAATCACAATAGGTCCGGCACCGAGAATAACTATGCTATTAATATCGTTCCGTTTCGGCATGGGTCATTTATTCTCAGCAGGCCGCTATCTACCTTAGGCAAACCCTCATACACTGCACCAACGGCCGCACTAGGTGCCTATTGCTGGGTATGGGCTTTTTGCATCAGAGTAATAAAACGGTCAAATAATGGGGCTATATCACGCGGGCCAGGGCTGGCCTCAGGATGTCCCTGAAAACCAAGGACTAGCTTATCCCTATCCTGGATACCTTGCAAGGTACCGTCGAACAGAGAACGATGGGTAGGTTTTAGGCACGGGGGTAAAGTTTTTTCATTAACCGCAAAACCATGATTTTGACTGGTGATAAGTACTTCCCCAGTTGCCAGATCCTGTACCGGATGGTTGGCGCCATGGTGACCAAATTTCATCTTTACCGTTGTGGCCCCACTAGCGAGGGCAAGTAATTGATGGCCCAGACAGATACCAAATAACGGTATGGGCCGAGCCAAAAACTCCTGAATCGCCGTAATGGCGTAACCGCAGGGATCCGGATCGCCAGGGCCATTAGAAAGCACTATTCCATCCGGAGACAAATTCAGTGCTTCCTTGGCGGAAGTCCTGGCGGGCACCACTGTGACCCGGCATCCCCGATCCACCAGCATCCGTAAAATATTACGTTTAACACCAAAATCATAGACTACGACATGAAACCGCTCTTTAACCTTTTCACCAGCAGCAAAGGCTTTTTGCTCCAAGCGCCAGCTTCCCTCGGACCAACCATAGGAAGCATCCGTAGTCACCACTTGAGCAAGATCCATACCCTTGAGACCTGGAAACGCCCGCGCCTGTGCTAGCGCCTCCGCCTCATCAAGGCCCCCACCGGCCATGATGCAGCCATTGAGCGCACCGTGCTGGCGCAAGCGGCGGGTAAGCCTGCGGGTATCAATATCGGCAATAGCCACCACCTGATGCCTAGCTAAAAAAGCATCTAGGGGTTCTCGCGCCCGCCAATTACTAACAGCAAAGGAATAATCACGAATAGCCAGGCCACTGGCATAAACTCGATCCGATTCCTGATCTTCACTGTTAGTGCCTACATTTCCAACGTGAGGATAGGTCAAAGTAACAATCTGCTGGCAATAGGAGGGATCCGTCAGAATTTCTTGGTATCCCGTCATAGCAGTATTAAATACGACTTCGCCTACTGTCTGCCCGTGGCAGCCAATAGCGGTACCTCGAAATACACTACCATCTTCGAGGGCAAGTAGGGCTTCAGGGCGCAAATAAACCTCCAACAAGGATAAAAAACGGAAATAGTCAAAAACTAAAACTGCTGATTTTTAAGGCTTCCCTAAAGGCGAATTTTACTTTATTAACCCTTAGACTGTCTATGAATAAGTATGGAACATGACAGTGGTGGTTTCCTATGGGATGATTTATTTTTCATGTAGCTCTAATAGAGGAATTGTAGACTTGTCGACACACCTTTGGAATAGCAGATCTTTTCCCCGCACCCGTCCCCGCCGTATGCGGTGTGACGACTTCTCCCGGCGGCTAATGCAGGAACATCGTATAAGCTGCAACGATCTTATTTATCCAGTATTTATTCTCAATGGCCAAGGCCGTCGCGAGACGGTCTCCTCCATGCCGGGCATTGAGCGGCTCACCATCGATAATTTACTGGATGAAGCTAAAGAGCTTATTGCGCTTGGCATCCCTGCCATTGCCCTATTTCCAGTGACACCGCCTGCCCAAAAATCGGACAACGCCCATGAAGCCTATAATCCAGATGGCCTCGCGCAACAGGCAGTACGGACTTTAAAACAACATTTCCCTGAATTAGGTGTGATCACTGATGTTGCCCTAGACCCCTTTACCAGCCATGGTCAGGACGGCCTAATAGATGCCAATGGTTATGTAAAGAACGATGAAACCGTTGAAGTGTTAGTAAAGCAGGCCCTTTCCCACGCAGAAGCTGGCGCTGATATTGTTGCTCCTTCCGATATGATGGACGGCCGTATTGGTGCTATTCGCCAGGCCCTAGAAAGTGCCGGACACACTAATACCCGGATTCTTGCCTATTCAGCAAAATATGCTTCTAGTTTTTACGGACCTTTCCGGGATGCAGTCGGGTCAGCGGATAACCTTGGCGGCGGCAACAAATACAGCTACCAAATGGACCCAGCTAATGGCGATGAAGCTCTGCAAGAAGTGGCTTTAGATCTAGAAGAGGGCGCGGATATGGTCATGGTCAAGCCAGGATTGCCCTATCTGGATATTGTCCAGCGGGTCAAGACAACCTTTGGGGTTCCTACCTTTGTGTATCAGGTCAGCGGCGAATATGCCATGCTGACTGCCGCTGCCCAGAACGGCTGGCTGGATCGGCAAACTGTTACGATGGAATCTCTGCTTGCCATGAAACGGGCCGGGGCCGATGCCATCTTGACCTACTTTGCCAAAGACGCGGCCCGCTGGCTAAACGAGCAGTAGGAGAAACCAACAGCATGCCAGACCGTTACGCCGTCATGGGCAATCCTATTGCTCATAGCAAATCACCTCAAATTCATACCGCTTTTGCTCAGCAAACAGGCCAAGCACTCACCTATACGGGGCTCCAGGTAGAAGCTGGCAAGCTAGCAGAAGCCATCACTGCATTCCAGCAGCAAGAGGGTAAAGGATTAAATATTACCATTCCCTTGAAAGCTGAAGCCTGGAGGTTGGTAGATCAATGCAGCCCTCAAGCGCAGCGGGCCAAGGCGGTAAATACCATTCTCTTAGAAAAGAACGGAGCACTCCTAGGTGATAATACCGATGGCGTAGGATTGGTACGGGATCTTATTAATAACCACGGAGGCCGCATTACCGGGCAGCAAGTTCTGCTGCTTGGGGCTGGCGGCGCAGCTTCTGGCGTTATAGAAGCATTACTGAAAGAACACCCTTCCCACCTTATTATCGTTAACCGCACTCCGGCCAAAGCTATTGAGCTAGCAGCTCGATTTAGCCCGTTTGGGGCAATTACCGGCGGCGGCTATGAACTACTTGAAAATAATTCTTTCCATCTCATTATTAATGCTACCGCTAGTAGCCTTCAAGGCGAACTCCCGCCCCTTCCCAGAGGGATATTGCGTTCTGGTGGCTGGGTTTACGATATGATGTATGGCAATGAACCCACCATTTTCATGAAATGGGGCCAAACTCACGGGGCGGCACGGTCACTAGATGGATTAGGAATGCTAGTAGAACAAGCTGCGGAAGCGTTTTTCATTTGGCGTAAGGTACGCCCGAAATCAGCGCCGATTATTGCACAATTGAGGCGGGAAATGGACATTAAAAACCCCGCGATGCCGCTGTGAACATCGCTCTTGAACCGAACAGTTCAAGTGGGAGCTCCGCGTGATGTCGTAGGCTCTCCGCTACTCGGCGGATATGCTCATTGACCTCATCGAATCCTGCTCCCCTAGCGCTTAAATATAGGCTCAAGGAATACAATCCACTGGCGCACACCGCAGGGATCTTTATTGTACCCTAATTGGTAATAAAAACCAGCCACCTGGATTTACGGATCCACTTGACGGCATTCTTCCAACACTGCTTCAACCTTATGCCGAAGCGTTTGGATTCGCTTATTTAGCTCCCGCTCTCCCTCCTTCTTACTCTGTTCTCGCAGCAACTCATGGGCAATGTTCAAAGCACTCATCACAGCTACCCGTTCTACCCCGATAATTTTACCGCCAGCCTTGATCTCCTCCATCTTCTTATTCAGATAGCGGGCCGCTGTTAACAGTGCTTCTTCCTCGCCAGATGGGCAAACCACCCGATATTCTTTACCCAATATATGCAAGACTACTGGCTGGGCTTCATCATTCATGATGCCTGCTCCATAGATTTGAGGCGTGTGATCATCCCCTCGACCCGGCTTCGTGCAAGTTCGGTTTGCTCAATCAGTTTTGCCCTTTCAGAAATGAGATCCGCGTTCTGCTCCCGCAGAAGCTGGTTTTCTTCCCTAAGGTGATTACATAGATCGATGAGTTCCTCAATTCGCCGCTCTAATTGCTTAACCATATTCTCTACCATACTCGGTAGCCTCTTGATTTTTACCCAATATAGAGCGGCAACAGAAGTGGGTCAACGGCGGCAACCGAACGAGGCACAAAGGTACCTTAAAACTGCCATTAATGTTAGGATAAAATAATTATTTTAACATTAAAATAATGGCTGACATTTATTCAAAGCTTTTGGAGGCTCTCCGTAATCTTGACTCCTATGCAGATCTTCCCGAGATTCATGGGTCTTTGTGCGGATTTCTTTGCGCCAGAAAAAACCAAACCGCTAAAACTTGGGCCGAAGAAATTGCACCCCAAGCCAGTAACAACGATAAAAAAAAGCTGGAAGCGCTATTTGAATTCACCGAGCAGCAAATTAATAGCCCCGATTTAGATATTCGCCTTTTGCTCCCTGATGATGAACAATCCCTTAATCAGCGAACTGAGGCCCTTGCCAGTTGGTCGCGAGGACTCCTATATGGTTTAGGTATTGGCGGCCTAAGAAAAGAAACTGTCCTAGACGGCGATACCCAGGAATTCCTCAAAGATGCCGCAAAGATTGCAAAAATGGTACATTTTCCTAGCAATGACTCCCAGGAAGATGAAGCAGCCTATAATGAGATTGTCGAATACCTCCGCATGGGACTATTGCTATTGTATGAAAGTCTTCACCCCGCTGATAGCGGCCCCTCCCTTTAAATTTTATATTAAGGCATAAGCCACCTTAGTTAGCCATGGAAGCCAAGGAATTCGCACGCCGCCGCAAACACTTATTGCAAATGATGGGAGAAGGCAGCATAGCTATCCTTCCCACAGCAAGTATTTATCCCCGGAACCGAGATGTGATGTTTCCCTTTCGCGCCGATAGTGATTTCTACTATTTGACGGGCTTTCCCGAGCCCGAAGCAGTGGCGGTCTTCGCTCCTGGACGCAAGCACGGTGAATATCTCCTGTTCTGCCGGGAGCAAGATCCGGAGAAAGAGATTTGGGAAGGCCGTCGTGCTGGCACTCAAGGCGCCTGCAAGAATTATGGCGCTGACGATTCCTTTCCTATTACCGATATCGACGATATCTTGCCTGGCCTCCTAGAGGACAAGGCCCGGGTCTACTACGCCATGGGTTACTATCCTGCCTTCGATCAACGGATGATAGGGTGGGTTAACCATATCCGGCGGGCATCCCGCGCTGGCAAACGACCGCCAGGGGAGTTTATTGCCCTTGATCATCTACTTCATGAAATGCGCCTGATTAAAAGCGCGCAAGAAATTAGAACCATGCGGGAGGCAGCCCGGATCTCTGCTAAAGCCCACATCCGGGCTATGGAAAACTGCCATCCTGGCATAATGGAATACCAAATAGAAGCGGAGTACCTTCACCATTTTTTTAGCCACGGCTGCCGCGCCCCCGCTTACCCTTCCATTGTGGGCAGCGGCGGCAATGCTTGTATTCTCCACTATACAGATAATAATGCCCGCTTAAAAAAAGGCGATCTGCTTTTGGTCGATGCCGGCGCTGAGTATGACTATTATGCTGCGGATATTACCCGCACATTTCCAGTGAGCGGTCGCTTTTCCTCGGCCCAAAGAGCTATTTACGAACTCGTCCTAGAAGCGCAGCTTGCCGCTATTGCCGAGGTCCAACCAGGCAATCATTGGAATCAGCCCCATGAAGCAGCTGTCCGGGTGCTCACCGAGGGCCTAGCAGCTCTTGGCCTGCTCAAAGGGCGGGTGAGCACACTACTAAAAAAGGAGCATTATCGCCGCTTTTATATGCACCGCACGGGGCACTGGCTTGGCATGGACGTTCATGATGTAGGGGATTATAAAGTCGATGGCGAATGGCGGGCTTTTGAGCCTGGCATGACGCTAACGGTAGAACCAGGAGTGTATATCCCCGCCGATAGTCAGGGAGTCGCTAAAAAATGGTGGAATATCGGGGTTAGGATTGAGGATGATGTGCTCGTTACCAAAGAGGGTTGCGAACTTCTGAGTGCAGATGTCCCTAAAACGGTAGACGAAATTGAAGCCTTGATGGCTTCCTCCCAGAGAGGAGCGTCCGCGTCATGACGGTGCCCCCCGACTATGACCTGCTTATCGCCGGTGGTGGTCTTATCGGCAGTGGCTTGGCCCTGGCCTTGGCGCGCCAACCCTTGCGTATTGGTATTATCGAAGCTGTCCCCCCAGCCACTCACGAGCAGCCTAGCTTCGACTCCCGGGCCATTGCCTTGGCCTTTGGCTCCCGGCAAATCTTTGAGGGTATAGGCTGCTGGCCCGCTATTGCTCCTAAAACCACCCCCATCCGCCATATCCATATATCCGACCGGGGCCATTTTGGGGTGACGCGCCTAGAAGCCGCTCAGGCTTCCCTGCCCGCATTGGGTTACGTGGTAGAAGCACGAGCGCTTGGTCAAACCATCTACCAAGGGCTTAAAAATTTTTCCCAAGTTGAGCTTCTTTCTCCTGCCAGAGTCATCAATATCAACAGCGAGCCGGCTCAAATCCAAATACAAATCGTTTCCCAAGGCCGCATCCGTACCCTCTCCACCCGTTTGCTAATTGCTGCCGATGGGGGATCTTCCTTGGTACGGCAATTACTACAAATTCCAGTCCAGAGAAAAGACTATGGCCAAACAGCCATTATTGCCAATGTAGCAACCGAACGTCCTCATGAATACACGGCTTTCGAGCGCTTTACCAATACTGGCCCTTTAGCGCTATTGCCTCTAGGTGAAAAACGATCCAATCTGGTTTGGACGGTGAAAAATACGCAGGTTCCCTACCTCGCTGCGGTAGACGATGAAACCTTTCTTGCCCATTTGCAGCAACGTTTTGGGCAACGCCTCGGCCATTTTACCCGGATTGGGAAACGTCATATCTATCCTCTCCAATTACTCCGCTCGCAACAGCAACTCGCACACCGCGCTGTACTCATCGGTAATGCCGCCCATAACCTCCATCCCGTTGCTGGCCAAGGGTTTAATTTAGGACTCCGAGATATCGCCGCCTTGGCGCAAACGCTCGCCGATGCCCATAAAGCTGGCCATGACCTAGGGGCACCAGAAACCTTAACGGCTTATGCCCAATGGCGCCAGTGGGATCAACACCTAATCGCCAGATCGACCGATATTCTTGTGCGCCTGTTTTCCAACGATTACGCCGGACTTAGCTTGGCGCGAGGCCTGGGTCTAACTGCCTTAGATTTACTTCCCCCCCTCAAGCGACGACTCATGCGGCAGGCCACGGGGCTAGCAGGACGGCAACCACGATTATCCCGGGGATTAAGCCTGCTATGACCTCATCTTTTCCTCCCTATGATGTTCTGATCGTCGGTGCTGGCCTAATAGGTTCCTGTTTAGCATTAGCGCTAGGGCAATCTCCCAAGCTCAGAATTGCCTTGGTAGAGTCAAATCCACCTGATCTCGGGGATGTCCTTCAGGGTACTTATGACCTTCGGGTTAGGGCTATTAGCCGCGCTTCCGAGAATATTTTTAAAAATCTGGATGCTTGGCAAGGAATGGCAGCACAACGCATCAGCCCCTTTCGGGAAATGCACGTGTGGGATGGTACTGGGAGCGGGGAAATCCATTTTGACAGTGCCGAAATAGGAGAACCTCATTTAGGGCACATTATTGAGAATCAGGTAATCCAAAACGCTCTTCTAAAGCAATGCCAGAATTTAAATAATATTGATCTTTATACCCCTGTCCAAGCATGTGGAATCATCCAGCATGAGCAGAAAATTTATTTGCAGCTAGCGGAAGGCCAACGTTTAGGTGCGCGCGTGCTCATCGGCGCAGATGGCACTAATTCTCGGGTAAGGCAATGGGCGGGTATTAGCAACCGGGGTTGGGATTATCAGCAAAAAGGGTTAGTCGCCACGGTGCAGACGGAAAAACCACATCAGGAAACTGCGTGGCAATGCTTCCTTCCCCATGGGCCTCTCGCTTTTTTGCCGCTAGATAACCCCTATTATTGCTCTATTGTCTGGAGCACGACGCCAGAAGAAGCTACTCGCTTACTAGCTTTGGAGGATCAGGAATTTACCACGGCGCTAGCTGCCGCTTTCGAGTACCGCCTAGGCGCGATTGAAGCGCTTGGCCCACGCGCCGCTTTCCCCCTGCGGCTACGGCATGCGGAGACCTATATTCAACCTCGCCTAGCCCTTGTTGGGGATGCCGCCCATACGATTCATCCCCTAGCTGGACAGGGCGCTAACTTAGGGTTACTAGATGCCGCCACCCTAGCAGAAGTACTGATTGCTGCCCAAAGGCGTAAAAAAGACCTAGGTAGTTTAGCTGTATTGCGGCGCTTTGAGCGGTGGCGGAAAGGGGATAATCTTGCCACCCAATTGGTTATGGATGGATTTAAACGTCTTTTTGGTGATACTCAATTTCCAACGCGGCTAATTCGTAATTTTGGTCTCATCACCACTAATGCGGCAACCCCCATCAAGTGTCTGATCATGCGCCGGGCCTCTGGCTTAACGGGTGATTTTCCCCTTCTCGCCAAACCAGGCGTTATAAAATCCTGGGGTATGGACACCAGCAACTACGTATGATTTTTGCCACCTGAATATGTCTCCTTCTTCTGAAAAGACTTCTTTTTTTGGCGAGGGTGAGGCGCTCTCCTATGCGACTTTTTCTTGTCTTTATGAGACACAAATACCCGCTGTTCAGGCACTAGCAGTTCCTCTTCTTCTACTGAAAAAGGAACGACCTTATGACCAATATATTCCTCGATATCAGGCAGGGAAAAAGCGTAATCCTCGCAAGCAAAGCTCACTGCCAAACCGCTAGCTCCAGCCCGGGCAGTACGACCTATGCGATGTACGTAATCTTCTGGATCTTGGGGTAAATCATAATTAAAGACATGGGTCACCGTAGAGATATGAAGACCTCGCGCTGCAACATCCGTGGCGACTAGAATAGGATAAATTCTATCTTGGAATGCCGCGAGTAAACGTTGGCGTTTACCCTGGGGAACATCACTAGAAAGCAGAGCAGCTTTGAAACCATTACCTTCCAGGTAACCCCACACCTTTTCCGCAACATGTTTAGTATTCGTAAATACAATCGCATGCCGAGGCACTAGGCGTTTGAAAAGGGCAAGCAGTAGGGAAATTTTTTCTTCGTTAGCGGGAAAATAAACCCTTTCCGTAATTTTATCGACGGTTACCTTCTGTGGCTCGATCCGCAGCAGCTGAGGATTATTCATATATTCATAGGCCAATTCCATCACCCGTAAGGAAAGGGTGGCCGAAAATAGCATTCCAAGGCGTTTGTCGGGTGGGGGGAGACGGCGTAAAATATAGCGGATGTCCCGTATAAAGCCCAAATCGAACATCCGATCGGCCTCGTCTAAAACCACCACCTGAATTTTTTTAAAACCGATTATTCTCTGTTGGTAATAATCAATAAGCCGCCCTGGCGTACCAATCAGAATATCGCAACCCTGCTCCAGGAGGTGGCGTTGTTTCCGGTAATTAGCACCACCATGAACGGCAACACATTTCAAGTTGGTATACTGTCCAAGAAATTGAGCATCTTTGCTTACCTGAAGGGCTAGTTCACGAGTTGGAGCTACGATCAGCCCCCGAGGCTGTTGGCCTGCTCCGGCGCTAGGCTCTCTCAATAAACATTGCATTGTCGCTAGCAGAAAGGAAGCTGTTTTACCGGTACCTGTTTGAGCCTGCCCCGCCACATCCTCTCCGGCTAGCAGCAATGGCAAGGCCAATGCTTGGATCGGTGTGCAAATAGCAAAACCCGCCTTTTGAATCCCTTGTATCAATGCCTCCGCCAAATTTAAGCTGTCAAATGAGATTTCAGAAAAATCGGGATTAGTCATTGATTTTGAACACCAAGAAGCTTCTCCTTTAAGCTCACGACTTGAAAACAAGCGTAAATTACGCTGAAATCGTACTTATAACAATTACTTCATTATGGGTTATTATATCAATGTTCTTCAGTATATCGAAAACATCTATAATAAATAATGCTAAGGATAATTAAACTTTATATAAAAATCTTAAAGTAAAAATTATAATCTATAAAAACGTAGGCAATTTAAACCAAATAATTGGAGCATCTATAATGACTGATCGCATCATACCGGTAACAGTAACCGACGCCACCTTCGAGGAAGAAGTGCTTAAATCGGAACAGCCCGCCCTGGTAGACTATTGGGCTGAATGGTGCGGACCGTGCAAAACGGTAGCACCTATCTTGGAAGAGATTGCGAATGACTACCAAGGCAAACTCAAAATTTGCAAACTTAATATTGACGAGAATCCTTCAACCCCACCGCGTTACGGAATCCGCGGCATCCCAACCTTAATGTTGTTCAAAAACGGAAACGTAGAAGCGACGAAGGTTGGCGCCCTATCAAAATCGCAGCTCTCAGCTTTTATCGATAGCAACCTCTAACGTTGGCCCCTCAAAACACAATCATGTAAAAACCACGCAAATTTAAATGAGATGAAGCTATGGAAATTAGACCCCTCGCCGTCGTGATCGCCTTCAGCATGTTCTTTGGAGGCTGTGCCGGTAATATAGGGAATACAGGAGGAAAAGAGACGATTGGCACGGCCCTTGGTGCCGCAGGCGGAGGTCTTTTAGGAGCGCAGTTTGGTTCAGGAAGTGGACAATTAGCGGCTACTGCCGCGGGCACCCTATTGGGTGCCCTGGTTGGTAGCAAGATTGGTCGCACCATGGATGAAGTTGACCGAATGAAAGCCCGTCAAGCTATGGAGCATGCCTCCTACGCTCCCATTGGGGAAACGATTACCTGGAATAACCCACGTAGTGGGCACCGAGGTTCAGTCACACCGGTGCGGGATGGCGTTTCCTCCTCTGGCAATTATTGCCGAGAATTCCAGCAGACGGTTACTATTGATGGCAAGAGTGAACGGCTCTATGGAACAGCCTGCCAACAACCGGATGGAAGATGGAAATTGCTTTAATAAAAGTTGAAGCCGCCAAAAATAACGCCTCCTTGAAGTAAAATAATTTAACCTACTTTGATAGTTAAGGAAAAATTCTAAATTCCGTAGGGATCCCGCAAAATTATAGTTTGTTCTCGATCTGCTCCTGTTGAGATAATATCAATAGGAACGCCGGATAGCTCTTCTATCTTTTCAAGATAGAGACGGGCGGCTAACGGTAACTGCTCATATTCGGTTATTCCAACCGTCGATTCTTGCCAGCCCAATAATTCCATATAGATAGGCTTACAGCGAACAAGGGCGTCGCTATCAAGCGGCATTTCAGAACATTGTTCCTCATTATAATGATAGGCTACGCAGAGACATAAACGCTTTAGACCATCAAGTACATCCAGCTTAGTGATGCAAAGACTAGAAATGCTATTAATAATAGCGGCTCGCCGTAGCGCCACTAAATCCAACCAACCGCAACGCCGAGGGCGATGGGTAGTAGCGCCAAATTCCTGTCCCCGCTGAGCTAAATGAGCACCCGTATCATCCTCCAGCTCCGTAGGGAAAGGACCGTGACCAACCCGTGTCGCATAGGCCTTGGTGATTCCAACAACGCAGTCCAGATCGTGGGGTCCTACACCGCTTCCCGTGGCCGCACTGCCAGCAGTAGTATTGGAAGAAGTGACAAAAGGATAAGTACCGTGATCAATATCCAAAAAGGCCCCTTGAGCCCCTTCAAACAAAATATTCTTACCCTCTCGCCGAAGTTTTGCGAGCAACATTGGCACATCGGTAACTAAATGGCTAAATTTTGCCTTAAATTCTAAGGCTTGTTCTAGCACCTGCTCATAACTAACAACCTCAGCCTGATAATAGTCCCGTAGGATGAAATTATGATAGTCCATAATTTCGGCCAGATTGGCTGCAAATCTATTTTCATCGGATAAATCACCTACCCGCAGGGTGCGGCGCGCGACTTTATCTTCGTAAGCTGGGCCAATGCCGCGCCCAGTGGTCCCAATAGCCCTCTCACCACGAGCAGTTTCCCTGGCTTGATCAAGAGCAACATGGTACGGTAAAACAAGGGGACAGGCGGGGCTAATCTTCAAGCGTTCTTGGGCGGGCACACCCTCTTGCTCAAGCATCCTAATCTCTTCCATTAAAGCACTAGGAGAGAGCACAACTCCATTACCAATCACACATAATACGTTATTCCGCAATATACCAGAAGGAACAAGATGTAGAATGGTCTTCTTGCCTTTGATAACTAAGGTATGGCCCGCGTTGTGGCCACCCTGAAAACGGACTACTGCCCCAACCCGATCGGTTAGAAGATCGACTAGTTTTCCCTTGCCTTCATCGCCCCACTGGCAACCTACCACCACGACGTTTTTAGCCACGCCCCAACTTCCTTATTTCTATAATTTGCCATTGCTTTGCCTTCAACACTAATTCCCGATCACATCCCAATTCATCGTAATTACTAACGGTATCGGGAAACCCATAGACAACGCGCTCCCCCTGTTGGCGTAAGCGGGCTACCTCTCGTTCAAAACCGGGAGCCTCCGACCAAGGAGCAAAAATTCCTAAGCGGGTAGTCGTAGTACTACTACCAAGAGTCACTAATTCCTTTAAATCCATACTAAAACCCGTTGCCGGCTGGGCCCGGCCAAATACCTGCCCAATATCATCATAACGCCCCCCCTGCGCAACAGCCTGTCCACGACCAGGAATATAGGCAGCAAAAACAAGACCCGTATGGTAGCGATAACCTCTCAATTCACCTAAATCGAAATGCATAGGTACACGAGGTAAATATTTATCAGTCAGGGTCGCCACTTCCTTGAGGGTTGTTAACGCTTGCTCCACTCCGCTTCCTGCTAAAACCTGTTCCGCTTCGTCAAGCACCTCACGGCCCCCATTAAGACTCGTTAAGGCCATAAACATATGGCGAAGCTGTGGGCCCACATCTCTATTCCGCAGCATCGTATCAATCTCATCTCGAGCCTTACGCTGCAAAATATTAAACAAACCATATTCTTCCTCAGGCGACAAGTTCGCTTGCAATACAAGATCGCGGAATATTCCTACATGACCTAGATCTAAATGAACTTGTTTAACCCCTACGACGTCTAGCGCCTCTAAGGCTAACCGCAAGACTTCCAGATCGCTTTCGGTTCCGCTATGCCCGTAGAGCTCAGCTCCCACCTGGATTGGATTACGTGTCCCCCCCAGCCCCTGCGATAAGGTATGCAGCACACTGCCTATATAGCATAATCGGGTAACACCCTTTCGTTGAATACAATGGGCTGCTATTCGAGCCACTTGGGGGGTAATATCGGCGCGTACCCCCATTAATCGGCCTGTGAGTTGATCCGTAAGCTTAAAAGTCTGCAACTCTAAATCAGTCCCCACGCCCGTAAGAAGAGATTCTAAATACTCAATGAGAGGGGGCACTACCAGATCGTAACCCCAAGAATGGAAAAGATCGATGAGTACGCGTCGCGCACGCTCCATCTGTTCCGCCTCGATAGGCAAAAGCTCGCCCACTCCTTCAGGCAGGAGCCAACGTTCAGTTATCGGCATTACTAGTTAACTAGAATTTATGGCGAGAGAGAAGAACGGGGCGGCGGCGGATGCCTCGCTTCGCATCCGCACACGACTTAGAGCTCGCCCCTCTCTCATTCCGGTTCTGGTGTAGCAAGTCCGGAGTTAGATTCTGCTTCTTCAAGCCCTAGCTTAGGATTGAAAAAACGGAAAAATTCTCCCTTTGGTTCTAGCAATAACAGGCTCTCTTGAGAAAAAACCTTCTGATAAGCTGCTAGGCTACGATAAAGAGCATAAAATTCTGGGTCTTGGTCGAAAGTTTCCGCATAAATATCAGTTGCTATAGCGTCCCCCGCACCTCGAATATTTTCAGCCTCTTTTTGGGCGTTGGCCAAAATAATAGTACGCTGTCGATCCGCCTCTGAGCGTATACGCTCAGCCGTCTCAGCACCTTGTGAACGTAGCTCCTTGGCGACCCGCTCCCGCTCAGCCTCCATACGGGCATAAACCGAACTACTCACATCTTTGGGCAAATCAACACGCTTGATGCGTACATCAGCAATAGTAATTCCAAAAGCTTCGGCTTCCTTGTTAGCTCGCCGTTGCATCTGTTCCATGATCAAGGAACGCTCGCCAGAAATTACTTCCTGCACCGTACGCCGCCCGAATTCACTGCGCAGATCGGCCCGAATGATTTGAGAAAGCCGCAGGGCAGCGCGGCTCTCATCTCCGCCCATGGAGCGATAATACTGGGCTACATCCCCAATCCGCCACATCATAAAAGAGTCGACCAGAACGTTTTTCTTCTCAACGGTGAGATAGCGTTCAGTCTCTGCGTCGAGGGTAAGAATCCGGCCATCAAATTTACGTACTGAATTAAAAAATGGCACTTTAAAATGGAGACCAGGCTCGAAATCCGACCGCTCAATTTTACCCAACCACAGCAAGAGAGCCCGTTCCCGCTCACTGACAGTAAAAACACTTTGTGACCCAATAACAAGCAAGAGCGCCAGGAGACCGGCTAAAATACTAAAGCTTTTACTCATCATCGTCCCCTCCGACTCCGGCTATCATCATTGCTATTCTGGCGTCTCTGCTCCTCACTGGCCGAGGTTTCACTGTTAAAAGAAGATAACCGATCAAGAGAAATAAGACGCTGCTCCTTAGGATTTCCCTCGTTTACCATACGGTCCAGAGGAAGATAAAAGACATTAGTGCCCTCAGGTACGTCCACCAAAACTTTGCGGCTGCGCTCCATTACCGTTTCCATGGTTTCCAAATAAAGCCGTTTTTCAGTAATTTCCGGCGCATCTAGGTATTCTTTCAACACCTGCTCAAAGCGGGCTGTCTCACCTCCCGCAAGGGCAACAACTTCGCTTTTATAAGCTTCCGCCTCCTGGACCTTACGGAAAGCGGCACCACGTGCTCTAGGGATAATATCATTGGCGTACGCCTCGGCCTCGTTTCTTAGTCGTTGCTGATCTTCCCGCGCCTTAATGGCATCCGCAAAGGCCGCCTGCACTTGTTCTGGCGGTTGAGCATCTTGCATGTTGACACTGGTGATAATCAGCCCTGCATGGTATTGATCCAAAACCTGCTGCGCTAATTCCTCTGTACGAAGCACGATATCACTGCGCCCTTCGGTCAAAACAAAATCCATTTTACTTTTACCCACAGCCTCCCGAAGGGCGCTTTCGACCACTTGGCGTAGGTTAGTATCCGCATTACGCACATTAAATAAATAATTAGCCGCATCTTTAACTCGATATTGGACTGCAATCCGAACATCTACGATATTTTCGTCTTGGGTGAGCATCAGCGCCTCGGTTGGCACTGGTGACCCGGCTTGTCCTCTACCCGTAGAACGGTAGCCAATCTCGTAGCTTCGAATTTGCGCCACATCAACCAGCTCTACCTTCTCAATAGGATAAGGAATGTGCCAGTGAGGTCCTGGCTCAGTAGTAGCAACGTATTCGCCAAATCGCAATACCACTCCACGCTCAGCAGGAGCAACAATATAGATACCCGACAGTCCCCAAGCTACAGCAAGGACTAGCACTAATAGAGCTAATCCTAGAATGCTCCCCCCTCGGCCTAAAGTTGGGCGGCCACCACCGGGGCCTCCACCTCCCTTACCACCGAATAACCCACTAAGCTTGGCTTTTAGATTGCGGATAACTTCATCAAGATCCGGAGGACCTTGCCGGTCGCCGTCTTTGCCCCATTGATCCCCTTCTTTATTCCAAGGATCTTTATCTTTGTTCCCGTTCGGCTCATTCCAAGCCATTAATCTACCTACTCCAAATAGTTGGTGCAGACATCCATAACCACATGCCTGCAAGTTGTTTACAAGGAGAAATACTGACAATGATTTGACATTCTACAGGGACATAACTCTAGCCGGCAAGAGTTTCGCTACTGGTAAGCATGAATTTCTTGCTGCGGGTCCACGGACCTCTTCGCCGGAAAGTATTCAGCTAATGCTTGCCGCAATAATTCAAGCCCTTCACCGCTAGTTGCCGACAACCATACCCGATGAACACGGCCAGAAGCATCCCTTTCCAATCTCGGCTGGCAACCCTCTACTCGATCGATTTTATTATAAACTTCTAGCTGAGGCACTCCCTCTGCGCCTATCGTTTGAAGAACTTTATTCACTTGGGCGATAAGATCACAACGCCCTTCCGAAGAAGCATCGATCACATGGAGCAATAGGGCCGCATCACGAGTCTCCTCTAATGTAGAGCGAAAAGCCTCTACCAAATCATGGGGCAAATTACGGATGAAACCTACGGTATCAGCTAATATCAAAGGCTGAGTCAGTGCTAGCCGCAAACGCCGCAAAGTGGGATCCAAAGTCGCAAACAATCTATCATCTACTAGAACCCGAGCTGCTGTTAAACGATTAAATAAGGTAGACTTCCCAGCATTAGTATAACCTACCAGAGACACTGTAGGTACTCGTGCTTTATGGCGCGAGCGGCGCCCCTGATCCCGCTGTTTTCTCACCCGCTCCAATCGTTTACGCAACTGCCGGATACGATTGCCAATCAAGCGACGATCGGTTTCCAGCTGGGTTTCACCCGGTCCCCGCAAACCGATGCCCCCCTTTTGGCGCTCCAAGTGACTCCAACCTCGCACTAAACGAGTAGACAAGTGTTGTAGCTGCGCTAACTCTACCTGCAATTTACCTTCATGGGAGCGGGCCCGCTGGGAAAAAATATCTAGGATAAGTTCCGTCCGATCCAGTACCCGGCACTGCAAGGATTGCTCTAGATTGCGCTCTTGAGACGGACTCAGATCATGATTAAACACTACTAAATCTGCTTGTTCAGCATCCACCCACACACGAATTTCATCCACCTTACCACGGCCAATAAAATATTTAGAATGGGGACTCTGGCGCTTTCCAGAAAGCACCGTAACTATTTCTATCCCTGTAGAGGAAACGAGCTCGATAAACTCTGCTTGCATCTCATGATAAGCAGGTTCATGAAAATCAATATGGACCAAGATCGCGCTATAATCATATCCCCTACCGCCTTCAGAATGGCTAAACAACACGGGCCTCCCGCAACCTGCCGGCTAACCTGAAATAAAATACAGCCCTAATCGGCATCAGCAGAACGCGTCCCTCCAATAGGATGAATATTCTCTCCCTCGTTGCTAGATAATTTAACGTTGCGCGCGGGAACAACAGTAGAGATAGCATGTTTATATACCATCTGGCTAACGGAATTTTTCAACAGGACAACAAATTGATCAAAAGATTCAATCTGTCCCTGTAGTTTAATTCCATTAACAAGATAAATCGAGACTGGAACTCGCTCCTTACGCAAAGCATTAAGGAATGGGTCTTGTAACGACTGCCCACGTGACATTGGCCTTTTCTCCCTCGTAATTCTTGTTTTCAATGATAGATAAGGCCAGAGAGAAGGCGTTCTAAGCGCCTATCCGGCTTCAAGATAATTGCACTATAAAATATTATTGTTTTCTCCCTCGCCCCCCATTAATTATGGAGATAAATTATCTAGCGAAGAGTTGTTTATTTTGCCACCAAAATCTACATTTTTATCCATTATTCCTTACATAATAACTACACTTGCTTAGTACTATGCCTCATTCTATAGTTCAATTTTCCCGCCTTGTCCATCCGCTAGCCCGAAATAAAGTCTAGCATAGGCCCGCCGATAGGCGCGACAAATTTAAGAAGCTTGAACCAATGCCATTTCTAACTGCCGCCATGCTTGCTCTACATGATCCTTTTCTTCCGGATCAACATGGATTGCGTTGCTCTCCCGCCGCAGCCAAGTCAACTGTCGCTTAGCCATCTGCCGAGTTGCGCTAATAGCCTGTTCAGCCATGGTGGGGAAAGAAAATTGGTCCTGTAAATAAAGCCAGGCCTGACGATAGCCCACTGCACGGATAGAAGAATGCCCTAGACTGAGATCCGGGCGCATAAATAAGCCTTTAACTTCCTCCAAAAAACCTGCTTTCAACATAGCCCGAAAGCGCCGCTCAATGCGGCTGTGAAGAACTATCCGTTCGGCAGGCGCTAAAATTAGCTTAATCACTCGATAGGGCAGCTCCGATTCTCGAGAATTAGCGATTAACTCACTTAAGGGCCTACCCGTCAATTGGAAGACTTCCAACGCACGTTGGATACGCTGCGGGTCATGGTGATGGATGCGCTGCGCCGCCATGGGGTCCAATTCGGCCAGGCGGCGGTGCAAAGCCTTCCAACCCTTCATGTTTGCTTCCCTATCTATAGCGGCCCGAACCTCCGGATCAGCCGGAGGAAGAGGGGAAATTCCATAAGTTAGGGCGTGAAAGTACAACATAGTTCCTCCTACTAGGAGGGGGATTCGCCCTCGTTTGCTGATAGCCTTCATTAGAGTTAAAGCATCGGCGCGAAAGCGTCCCGCCGAGTAGGTCTCCGCCGGATCAAGAATATCAATTAGGTGATGGGGGTAACGGTGACGCAACGCCAGGCTTGGCTTGGCAGTACCAATATCCATGCCGCAATACACTTGGGCTGAATCGACACTAATAATTTCGCAGGACAGGCGCTCGGCAAGCGCCAAAGCTAATTCGGTTTTCCCTGAGGCAGTCGGCCCCATAAGAAACACCGCGGGCGGCCGAATAAACATACCCTTATTTGAGACTAGATATTTAACCTAAAAATCTAACGATGGCACAAAGTAAATTTTTATCGTTTCATGGAATTGAAAAATTCGTCGTTAGTTTTGGTTTCTTTGAGCCGACTAAGCAAAAACTCCATGGCTTCCGCCTCGTCCATTGGTGCAAGCAATTTGTGTAAAATCCATGTTTTTTGCAGATTCTCTGGATTGGTGAGGAGCTCTTCACGCCGCGTGCCCGAGCGGCTGATATTAATTGCGGGGTAGACTCGCTTTTCAGCAAGTTTTCGCTCCAAATGGATCTCCATGTTGCCAGTGCCTTTGAACTCTTCATAAATCACATCGTCCATGCGTGAACCGGTATCAATAAGAGCAGTGGCGATAATAGTTAAACTACCTCCCTCCTCTAGATTGCGGGCTGCGCCAAAAAAACGCTTTGGCCGTTGTAACGCATTAGCATCGACCCCCCCGGTGAGGACTTTGCCAGATGAAGGAATCACCGTATTATAAGCGCGGGCCAAACGGGTAATGGAATCGAGTAAAATAACAACATCCCGCTTATGCTCTACTAGTCGCTTAGCTTTTTCTATTACCATTTCCGCTACTTGAACATGACGGCTTGCAGGTTCGTCGAAAGTACTAGAGACAACCTCACCTCGTACCGAACGGGCCATTTCCGTTACTTCTTCGGGCCGCTCATCGATAAGCAGCACTATAAGATAGCATTCCGGATGGTTAGCGGCGATGGATTGGGCAATATTCTGAAGCATCACAGTCTTTCCCGATTTGGGAGAAGAGACAATGAGCCCTCGCTGCCCCTTACCTACCGGCACCACTAAATCTATTACCCGAGGGGTGAGATCCTCCGTACTCCCATTGCCCCGCTCCAAGACTAAGCGTTCATTAGCAAATAAAGGGGTCAAATTCTCGAATAATACTTTATTTCGAGACTGCTCTGGCGGCTCAAAATTGATGCTGCTGACCTTAAGTAGGGCAAAATAGCGCTCTCCCTCTTTAGGAGGTCGGATTTTACCTTCAACGGTATCCCCAGTACGGAGTCCAAAACGCCTTATCTGGCTAGGTGAGACATAAATATCATCAGGCCCGGCAAGATAGGAGGCACTGGCCGAGCGGAGAAAACCAAATCCATCCTGGAGCAATTCTAATACTCCGTTGCCGTAAATATCCTCGCCATTCTTCGCATGCGCTTTGAGAAGTGCAAAGATAAGATCTTGTCGGCGCAGGCGGGAAATACCTTCTAGCCCCATGGACTGGGCAATATCTAAGAGTTCGGAAGCGCTCTTCGTCTTGAGTTCAGTCAGATTCATGAAAGTCGGTCTAGTTGTTTATGAAACAATAAGTGGAATGATTGGCGTAAAGACGTTAGCTGTCCTAGCGCGACAAGGAGATTTGAGCGAGTTGGCTATTTTAGAAAGGCAGTGTTTAGTTAAGTTGTGAACCTATCAGCAAAAATACTTCCCGTCTAGTCCCTATAGAAATTCCAGCAAGATGAAAATTCGTCCAAATATGTATTATTGTAAGTTGCCCCTAGGGCATTCTTGGGTTAACCTTAAAAGCCTCCATATTCGGAGAGGTGGCCGAGCGGTTGAAGGCGCACGCCTGGAAAGTGTGTATACGTTAACCGCGTATCGAGGGTTCGAATCCCTCCCTCTCCGCCAAATTTAAACCTTAATCTAGGCATTTGTAAAAATTTAGATCCCATTAGCCGGCGCGGATTAAAACAAAAGCATCTTATATAAAACAGATACTTTGTACTGGAAGATTAAGAAGGGATATTAAAAAGCAGCCCTCCTTCCTATAGCCTCCCATGCTCAAACCAGTTTGCTAGACAGCCATACTCCGAAGTCGCTTCTTTCCCTGCCATCTTCGCTAGTCTTAGCAGCTGCGTTTTTGGTTTTTGGGAATTTTCCGCCCTCACTGGCGACGACTATTACTTGCCGATCCCCCTTCGAGCGCACGAGCTTGGAAATTCTTTGCCTTCGTTATGAAGGCACAGCGAACATTGATACCAAAATGACGCGGAGGGAAGATAACTCCCTAAAGAAGTCGCTTTAGGGTCCAAACATTATTTCAAAATATACAACCGGACCTTCGTTCAATAGCGTCCGCTTCAGCTCTATAGAAACAAAGCCCTCCCCATCTCTATACCGATGTGGGATACTCAAAAATGCTTTGAGCTGCAACATTAACAGCTTAACCGTATCTTTACAAGGCTCATTATTACTACAAGCATAAATAAACCTTGTCTAATTTTGAACCATAGCGCAAAATAATGGAGAAGCTCATAATGGTGGCTCGGCTGGTCCCCTCGCAACAATAAGTTGTGAACCCCGTCAGGCCTGGAAGGGAGCAGCGGTAACAACAGATTTGTGTGCCGGGGTGTGGCTAGTACGAGCCGCCGCCATTATTAAATCCAGATATCTTATTCCCTCTATAATTGTCCACCATGGATTAGTTTCCAGGCTTATTCCCTAGATTTTGCTTGCGCAAATAGCTTCCTTAAGCTAAGAGAATAAACACTTTATCCCTTTTTACAGCTTGTCCCGATTGAAATTCTCCCAAACTTTATCCGAATTAATCGACGCTAAGAGCTAAAATATGATAAATCGGTATATCATTGCTGCTGGCAGAAAGCCATTTATTTAGGATTTCATGAGTTATCAAGTCCTTGCACGAAAATGGCGCCCCCGCGACTTCACCCAAGTGGTGGGCCAGGAGCATGTAGTCCGCGCTTTAACTAATGGCCTTGATAAAGGCCGCTTACATCATGCTTTTCTATTTACTGGAACTCGAGGAGTAGGCAAAACAACTCTAGCCCGTATTCTCGCCAAATCCCTTAATTGTAAAGAGGGAGTGAGATCGACCCCCTGCGGAAAGTGCCAGAACTGCCAAGCAATTGATGGGGGAAATTTTGTGGATCTAATCGAAGTAGATGCTGCCTCTCGCACCGGAGTGGATGATACCCGCGAATTACTGGAAAATGTTCATTACGCACCGAGCCGCGGTCACTATAAGGTTTATCTTATTGATGAAGTTCACATGTTCTCCACTTCAAGTTTTAACGCCTTGCTCAAAACCCTAGAAGAACCGCCGCCCCATATTAAGTTTTTGCTAGCTACGACCGAGCCCAAAAAATTACCTGTTACCGTCCTTTCCCGCTGTCTCCAATTCAATCTGCGGCGGATTACCCCCAAGGCCATCGCTGAGCACCTAAATAGCATTCTGGAAGCGGAAGAGATTCCCTCGGAGTCCTACGCATTAACGCTGATCGCCCGTGCTGCCGAAGGCAGCGTACGGGATGCCCTTAGCCTTCTGGATCAGGCCATCAATTATGGTAGGGGCCAAGTGATGGTAGCTGACGTGCGCACTATGCTAGGCAGCATCGAACAGGGAGATTTATTCATTTTGCTTGACGCCCTTTTAGCCGGTAATGGGCAAGGGTTAATTGAGAAAGTACGGGAAATCTGCGCCTATTCGGTAGATATATCCTCGATATTGGCAGATTTATTACATTTACTACAGCGGCTCGCCCTTTATCAACTCGCCCCAGATACGGTTGACGATATAGATGAACGAGGGATATTTTCTAGCCTTGCCGCCCGGACAACCCCTGAGGAGGTTCAGTTATTTTACCAAATTGGGCTTATCGGTAGCCGCGATTTAACCTATGCCCCTGATCACCATACGGCCTTCGAGATGATTCTGCTACGGATGTTGTGTTTCCGCCCAGCCGATGGGGCTTCTTCTTGTCAGGCATTGACTAATCCTAAACCAGAGAAAACGGGGTTGGCCTCGTCTGATCCGCCCTTAGCGCAAGAAACTACCTCTCCCCCCCTATCAGGCAACGATCATTGGCCAGGGCTAGTTACCCAGTTGAAATTAACCGCTATTGCACGGCAGCTGGCGGAAAACTGTGCCTTAGAGCGGCGTGAAGAGGGTATTATATATTTACAACTCGCCCCCAGTATGGCCAACCTTCATAGCAAACGGGCGGAAGAGCGGCTACAACAAGCTTTAGAGGAATATTATGGCGAAGCAATTCAATTAATTATTCGGATTGCAGATTCAACCCTTGGCACTGATACGGTAGCAAGCAGGCGCAAACAGGAGGATGCAACGTGGCAACAAGCTGCGGTAGAATCTATTCAGAACGATGCCAATATTAAGGCGCTTAGCGAAACCTTCAATGCCCGGCTGCCGCTAGATAGCGTTCGCCCCCTCACTAAGCCCAAGCAGGAATAATACCCTGATTCCAGGAACTAGAATTATATTACATCGAGGAGATTTGAGAAATGAAAGGTGGACTTGGCAATTTGATGAAACAAGCCCAGCAGCTCCAGTCAAATATGGAGAAAGCCCAGGAAGAGTTGGCTAACATGGAAGTCACTGGTCAAGCAGGAGGTGGCATGGTCAGCATAGTCATGACTGGACGTTATGACTGCCGACGCATCAGTATCCACAGCGAACTATGGCAGGAAGATAAGGAGATGGTGGAAGACTTGGTAGCAGCGGCAATTAATGATGCTGTGCGTCAAGTAGAAACCCAATCGAAGGAAAAGATGTCGAGTATGACCTCTGGCATGCTCCCCCCTGGCTTTAAACTGCCTCTCTAAGCTAATTAATCTAGCATCTTAACTCTATCTCTCTCCGTGAGTTTATTCGGCCTTTCCCTAGGACGCCTCCTTGAGGCCCTGCGCTGCCTTCCCGGCGTTGGCCCTAAATCCGCGCAGCGCATGGCCTTTCACCTATTGGAATCTGATCGGGAAGGGGGACGACACCTTGCCCAAGCATTGTTGGAGGCGCTGGACAAGATGACGCACTGCCAAACTTGCCGCATCCTCAGTGAAACCGATCTATGCTCCCTCTGTGCCGATTCCAGACGGGATCGCGGGCAACTTTGTGTTGTGGAAATGCCCAGCGATGTTCAAGCTATTGAGCAAGCAACAAGCTATTCTGGTAGATATTTCGTTCTAATGGGGCACCTATCTCCCCTTGATGGCGTAGGTCCCGAAGCATTGGGTATGGACTTGCTGGCAAAACGATTGGATACAGATCAAATTCGCGAGGTTATCCTTGCCACTAATCTAACCGTTGAGGGCGAAGCAACCGCCTATTACATCAGTGAATTGGCGCAAACTCGAGGGATCACTACCACCCGTATTGCCCATGGAGTTCCTCTAGGTGGTGAGCTTGAATTCATTGATAGCAACACCCTATCCCACGCCTTCCAAAGTCGCCGGCATCTTTAAGGCACTAGCACGGCTTATGAATTGCCAGTATACTGTTTGTTTTGAAGTTTCGCCATGACTGATAGCAATTTTATTCTACTACAAAACCTCATCAGCCTGGAGAATTCGCGCTTCAACGGGTACCTCGGGCTGGCCACGACTTAGCGCGCAAGGCCCTCGGTTGGGTATCACCCTCCACGCGCATCACTTCTCCTCCTCCCGAGGATAGGTCGCGCTTGTGGCAACGAGAAAATCATAGCGCCAATTCATGGCAAATTCATGGCAAAACGCAAGCAGCTCGGCGCTCGATGCGCCACCTCGTTTCGCACTCTCGCTGGAGGGAATTAAACATCCATGTTTAATTCAAATGCTTTTTTTCTCATCTCACTACGATATTTGGATTAGCCCCCATGGAGGAATTTCATTGTATTGACTCTAATAGGCTAGCCAACGCATTCCCCCACCCTAGGCTAGCGCTGGCCGAACCAAACGGGCTGCTAGCTGTTGGCGGCGATCTTTCACCAGAACGGCTTATAATGGCCTATAGACAGGGTATCTTTCCCTGGTACAACCAGGGACAACCTATCCTCTGGTGGTCGCCTGATCCTCGCCTGATTTTATTCCCACAACAGCTGCATATTTCCCGAAGTTTACACAAACGGCTACGCAGGGGAATCTATCAGGTCACGTTAGATCTAGACTTTCCCGGGGTAATTCAAGCCTGCGCTAGTCCCCGCCAGGATGGCGAGGGAACCTGGATCACTTCTGAAATGAAAAGCGCCTATAATCGTCTCCACGAAATGGGAATAGCACATTCGGTAGAAACTTGGGAAGACAAGGAGCTAATTGGAGGACTCTATGGGGTCAGCATAGGCCGTATCTTTTTCGGCGAATCTATGTTCAGCAAGCGCCCCGACGCCTCTAAAATAGCATTCGTCTACCTCTGCCGCCAACTCCAGCGGTGGGGCTTTCCCCTCATTGATTGTCAAATCCAATCTGAACACCTGCAACGCCTGGGTGCCCAAACCCTTCCCCGGAACAAGTTTCTCCACTGGCTTCATGAATTCTCTAATAGCCCCTCGCTCAAAAGGCCATGGCACTTCGACCCGGACCTTTTAAAGAATTCCTTATGACCTCCTACTGGAATTTTGACTTCTACCTTTCCCCCCCCCAGCCTTGCAGCTACCTGCCGGACCAAACTGCTACCAACCTTTTTGCCGATCCGGAAGCTGCTATGGATATTGCCCGCTATAGCACCCTAGTGCGCCTTGGATTCCGCCGCAGTGGCCGCCTTGTGTACCGGCCCCGCTGCCTCCATTGTTCCGCCTGCCAACCAGCGCGGATTCCGGTGGCTCAATTTCGGCCTAACCGGAGCCAGCGACGGGCCTGGAAATTTAACCAAGATTTAAGCGCTTGCTACCGACCTGTGGAATTTCGTGCCGAGCACTTTGACCTTTTCCGCCGCTATCTGGGTACCCGTCACCCTCAAGGCGGCATGGACGATTCAACGCCCGAGGATTATCTTAACTTTATCGCCAGTGGCTGGAATGAGACTTCTCTAATTGAGTTTCGCGACGGCAAGGAACAGCTACTTGCCGTCGCAGCTGTAGATGCCCTCACCGATGGGCTGTCAGCGGTTTATAGCTTTTTCGACCCAAACGCAAAAAAACGCAGTTTAGGGACTTATATTATCCTGTGGGAAATCGGTGAAGCCAAAGCGCTTAACCTTCCCTATGTCTACCTGGGATACTGGATTAAAAACAGCCATAAAATGAGCTATAAATCTGCTTTTCATCCATTAGAAGTCTATCAAGACAAAAAGTGGAGCATTCTTAAGGAAACATGATAAAATCCGAGCGCTAACAATTTTACCCATTAACAGGAGATCATTGAAACTGCATGGCAAAAGAAGACAGCATCGAAATGGAAGGAACAGTGGTAGATACCCTGCCCAATACCATGTTTCGGGTAGAATTGGAAAACGGTCATGTCATTACCGCCCACATTTCTGGAAAAATGCGCAAGCACTACATTCGTATCCTGACCGGGGATAAAGTAACTGTCCAATTAACCCCCTATGATCTCAGTAAAGGCCGAATTGTCTATCGCGCCCGCTAGCCTTACCTTTCTTCCCTCCCCTTTTTGGTCCTTTTATAACTTTATACTTCGGAGTGGTTACTGCGCGCTCTAGGCAATTGGCCCGAGTGGAGCAGTTACCACCATCCTACACTGTCCTTACCATTTTAGGTCAATTTCCCTGCGCCGCCGCCTGTCCGTCCCATTTGCCATAGACTTATTACCCCTAAAAACAGAAAAGCTACCAACGTCCATCCGGGGATGGTCAACCCTAAAAAACTCCATTGAACTTCGGCACACTCTCCAGAACCGCGGAATACTAATTCCAGAGTCTCGGTCAAAGGGAAATTGTCTAGCATAAAATTTAGCCCAGGACCGCAAGCAGGCACCTGATCGGCTGGAAGACTCTGCAACCACACATGACGCCCCGTTATGCCTATCCCGATTAGGGTCACTACAAATCCCAATAAGGCATATACTTTTATTCCCCAGCTTTTAGGATTATGAAGCGCAGCTACTAAAAACACCCCCCCGATAGCCAATACCGCCACGCGGGATAAGATGCAGAGCGGGCAAGGCTCCAAGTTCTCGACAAATTGAAAATAGCCCGCTATCGCTAGCATTAAAGCGCACAGAAAAAAACCTAAAAAGAAAACCCAACGGACTGAAAGCCTCATAAAACATGCTCCTCAAAACAAAAATAAATATTCCAGAGAGAAACTTTTGCTATTATCCCTAATAAAGAAGGCTAATCACTCATAGTATTTTAGAAAAAAAGGAAAGCCAAGATGGATACACAGGACAAAGACGCTAGACTTGCCCGCGCTTACCATAAAATGGTGAGCCGGGTACGCTCCCTCGTAGGCGAGGAAGAAAGCAAAGACGAACCTGAGGTCTCCAAAGGTATCGAAGCCGCCAAGCAAAAAGCCGTTGAAACGGGCGAGCTGAGCCAGGAAGAAGCGGATCGGCTAGGAGAGTACCTCCGCCGCGATCTGGAAGACGCGGCAAGGTACTTGAGTGATACTGGGAAGGCCCTGAGCGACTGGCTCATGCTGGATCTTGAACTCATTGAAGAGCAACTGCTGGACGCCTTTTCCCAAGTCGCGGATAAAACCCGCTTTGAGTTGGCCCTCTGGGCAGAACAGGCCCGCCATGCCCAAGATTACCAGACAGGAGAGATTATTGGTATAGGGACTTTTGCATGCCTACATTGCGGCGAGCGGCTCCATTTTCACCAGGCCAGTCCCCTGCCGCCCTGCCCTAAGTGCCACCATACCCTCTTCCAGCGCCTCAAGCGAAGCGAAGAGCGCAGCTAAAAAAGGGGCGCCATAGCGGCGCCCTTTTTTAGCTGCAAGGATTATTTACTTACCAGAAGAAGTAACCACCAACACCCACTACATTAGCCTTTTGTTCCTGGCCGCCGTGCCACTCATTCTCCACCCGGGAGTATTCCGCTACCAACTTCAAGTTGGCGTTAACGTCGTGGTAAATACCTACCACATAGGAATTTTGTTCCTCAAGCCGGGCTCCACCAGCGCCTACGCAGGAACCGCCGCCAGTGCGGCAGCTTCTGTCATTGGAAGTCTCATCCGCTTCCGAACGGCCATAGCTCGCCGCCACCTTAGTATGACCCAGGATAGTGTAGCCTCCCTGAACCAACCAACCCTTATTATCCCGTTTCTGTCCCGTGGCATCCAGGGAATCCGCATCCATGAGGAAGGAAGTGCCCAGACCCTCGCCATCGTAGTAGGAGCCATTGACCTCAAACCCCATGAACTGGACCTGGGTACCCGCAGTCCAGCCCCAAACACTAAAATCGTCATCCCCGAAGCCGCCGCCTACACTTTGGCGTTTAACGTTCTGGTACATTCCAGAGCCCCAAACCTGGTAGCTGCCGTTATTGAAGGTGCCAGCATAACTGATCTCGCCCTCGCCCCGGGGGGAGTTAGTCTCGGTGGCACAATTCGCACCGCTTGCAAAGACAGCTCCTTCACCACAGACCTTGGAAGGGTCCACAGCCGCTAGGGAGACCTTAAAACCCATCATATCGGGGCTGGTCCAGCGAACCTGGGAGTTAAAGTTAGGATAAAGATAACCATAACCAATCCGTCCCAAGGTAAAACCGCCCCCATGGACACTGCCGGTGGCACCCACACCAAACAGGGTCTGGTCAGTGAGGATATTCTTGCCCATGAACAGGGATAAGGTCCGACCCAAAAGCACTTGACCGAAAGCCCCGTCCACGGTAAAGAAGGCTTCCCGGAATTCAAGATTGCCGCCAAAATCAGAGGTGGAATCACTTCTTACCTTACCGATACCCGAATCACCAAACCCACCATTTACACCCAAATCGCTGTTCTTGGTATTGGCATTGTTGGTCTGACCAGCAAAACTGACCCGCCCCCCTATGTCCAACCCATTCCAGGTGGGAGCCTTCACATTGAAGCTGAACAGAGCCGGCATCAGCCCGGTACGAAAACGGCTGGACTTCTCGTCCGCAAAATTCATATTACCGCCCACCACTCCACCAGGCCGTGCATCCGGATCGGTCCAGACATAGAATTGGTTGATATTACCGTCAAAGCTGACTTCCCAACCGTTCTCTCCCCCTACCACGACGACAGCCCCCGCCGGCAGCGAAAGTCCCATGGCGGCGGCCGCAGCTACCGCAAGTTTGGTTTTTTTGAAATTATTCATAAATACCCCTTTGTTAACTATACAGAAACTGATGATTATTCGATGCCCCAAACCCCAAGGTTTAAGGCGTTTGTGGCATTTTAACCACTTTACCGGCCATTGCAAGGTTTTTTGCAACAATATTATCAGACATCCCTGTTCACTTGCCCTTACCTACCGACAGGACAAATTTTTTATTTAATTTTTCTTTACCTCAATAGCTTGTTTCAATAGTTAAATAATCTTCTTTAAGTTTTATACCATTGGGAGCATTTGATCAACATGCAATTACACTAAGTTATATTTGATAAATTTTGCTATCTTAAAGAATCTATTTGTATGATTTTTACAACAAACCCATATCCCCTTTCAGAGATAAAGGTAAGCCCATGCTAAATTCGACTAGAAAGGGCTTGCGGAGCGTTTCCTGTCTCCCGTTTCACCCATGCCAGGGACGCTTCAAAATTTTCACCGAGGCACTTAAGTTAGCAGGTAAGCTATACTAAATATATATAGTATTTTCATTTAGTTAGACTCATCCTTTTAGGAGTTTAAAACAGATTTTAGGCCATGCTAGTGGAGTGAGGATGCGGGAAATGACTAAGCCAAGGCTCGATATAATATTTCTTTAGTTTGCGCTTGGTTTTTTTACAGAAAGTGATTGGCCTTTGAGCAGGCCATATCAAGGGAGTTAAGCGCAGATGAATAAGGAGGCAGATAAAGGGGTTGAGCGCTGCTTTGTTTAAAATGAAATCATAATCCCCCTGGCTGTTATTATTATGCATGGGGGCACTATCCAGGACCACTTACTAGCCCGGTCTCAATTGCGGGGGCAAGAGATTCTCCAAGAAAGAGAGAAACACGGACCCGCTCTAAGCACCCCCAAAGCACACGGCCCTGAGCAGTTATTGGAACAAGGCCCCCCACGGGTGCTGATATGGCTGCCCTCTGGATGACGCTGAAATGCTACCCCACACTCCTAGCATCTCTATTAATAGCGGGCACATAACACTTCCCCGCAAGCCAGCAGGCAGGGCGCATCTAAAAAGACACGTGCTCGCCGGGAATATCGAGCAGTGTGCGCCGTGCGCAAAAAAGGGTTCATTCTGCCAGGATTTTAGTACAAAATTACCGCCGAGCCCGGAAAAAGGCGGATAGAATCGCCCCACAGGACTCTGCCAGAACTCCCCCTTGGCACTCAACTTGGTGGTTAAGCCGCTCGCCAGGAAGAATATTCAGCGCACTACCCGCTGCCCCTCCCTTCGGATCAAAAGCGCCGAATACCACCCGTTGAATTCTTGCCTGGATGATGGCGCCGGCACACATGGCGCAGGGCTCTAGCGTTACATAGAGGGTTGTCCCCACTAACCGGTAATTACCAAGCTTCTGGCTAGCTGCGCGAATGGCCTGGATTTCGGCATGGGCTGTGGGATCATGACTATTAATAGGACAATTCCAACCCTTACCTACCATTTCACCTTCCTGCACCACTACTGCCCCTACCGGGACTTCTCCCGCCTCTTCAGCATATCGGGCAAGGGCCAGGGCATGGTGCATCCATGGAATATCTTTCTCCCCAGGAGGGCTACTAATCATATCTCCACAAGAATCACAACTACTCGCTTGTTAATAAGCTCAAAATCCGATACCGGGGCAAGCTTCCTGGGGAAGAAAACACAGCTGCCACTGCCAATAACGGTTCCTTGGTTGCGATAAACTTTTTTCTACTTTCGATCTACCCATAACAAAAGTTTACAATGAGATACAAATAAAACTTACGCTGGCTACTACGATTTTTTATCTCGCTGCAAAATCTGTTAGTTTCCCTAGAGCACTATCGCAAATAAAACAATTGTTGCAAATTTTCAAGTTCGCCCCGGTCAATCGAAATACGCCGGAAGATACCTTGGAAGCTGGCTTTACCGACCATGGAGCAGTATTAAATCTGCTGACAGAAAATATATGAGACCTCTATCCGCTACCCTAGATGCACCGTTTTCGGTAGGCCATGAAAAACAAATAGCTTATCCTGAATAAAAAATCCTGCAATTGTCCACCGAACCGAGGCCATTAATATGACCATCAACCACACAATTCTGGACGCCATTGGCAAAACACCTTTGCTAGATATGGGAGACGGCATTCTTGCCAAATGCGAATTTCTGAATCCTTCTGGCTCCATTAAGGCGCGGATAGCTAAATATATGATTGAAAAAGCGGAAATGGAAGGTTTGCTGAGGCCCGGCGATACCATCGTCGAAGCCACCAGCGGCAACACGGGGAACGCCATGAGCATGGTCGCAGCTATCAAAGGCTACCGCATGATAGTAGTCATGCCGGCTGGCTATACTTCCGAGAGAGTCAAAATTTCCCGCGGCCTGGGCGCCGAAATAAAATTCGTCGGCCATTTTCAGGTCAATGACGCCCTACGCGCAGCCCAGGAACTTGGCGCCCAGGAAGGTTATTATTGTCCTCGGCAATTCGATAATGAATGGAATGTGGATGAAAACCGGGACTGGCTCGGCCAGGAGATCATTGCCCAGATCCCGGAAACCATGCGGATCGATGCTATCGTCCAGGGCGTTGGTACCGGCGGCACCCTGATCGGCGTTTCCCAAGCCTTGCGCCAATGGCACAACGACCAACTCAAAGTTTACGCTATGGAGCCCAAGGAATCCCGCACCCTTGAATGTTGCATTGTAGCTGATCACCAGATTGAAGGCATTTCCGATGGTTTTGTTCCGACCATCTATCAGCGCCATCGGAGCGAAATCGATGAAATCGTCTCTGTGGAAAGTGAGACGGCGATTGAAGTCTCCAAGGAACTTGCGCGGAAACGGGGCCTCTTTGTTGGTCCAAGTTCCGGGGCTAATGTTTGGGCGGCCCAGGAGATCAGGCGCCGCAATCCTGAAATCAAAACCGTCCTCACGTTCCTCTGCGACAAAGCTGAAAAATATCTGTCTCTCATGTATAGCTAGCAGCTAAACTCTCTACTAAGGGAGGAAGCGTCACCGCAAAGGGAGCATGCCAGTCCCGTTGATAAAAAAACGGAACAATGCGAATTAACCCGAATTTAAGGAGCTCTACTCTATGAGCCAGTCATCCCCATTGCCCCTCACCCACAAAGCGCAGGTAGAGGTACGCCAAACGCGCTTGCTGATTGATGGCAAATTTTGCGACAGCCTCAGCGGTAAGACCTTTGCCACCATCGATCCCGCTACTGAAGAAGTCATTGCCCAGGTGGCGGAGGGCGATGCGGAAGATATTGACCTGGCGGTTCAAGCAGCCCGCAAAGCTTTCGATAGCGGCCCCTGGCATCGGATGGACGCACGGGAACGGGGCCGCCGAATGTTGAAGTGGGCCGATTTGATTGAAGCTCATATGGAAGAGCTAGCTAAACTTGAAGTCTTGGACAATGGGAAACCCATCAACGAGGCCCTAGGCTACGATATTCCCAGCGCCGCGGCTACGCTTCGTTATTTTGCCGGCTGGGCGGATAAAATCCATGGTAAAACCATTCCTATTTCCGGGCCTTTCTTCACTTATACGCGCCGGGAGCCGGTGGGGGTTTGCGGGCTCATCATTCCCTGGAATTTTCCTCTGGCAATGGCGGCTTGGAAGTTAGGCCCTGCCCTAGCCACCGGCTGCACCGCTATTCTAAAGCCGGCGGAACAAACTCCCCTGACGGCCCTTCGTGCCGGTGAGTTGGCCCTGGAGGCAGGTATTCCCCCGGGAGTCCTCAATATCGTGCCCGGTTTTGGCCCTACGGCGGGCGCAGCCCTGGTACAGCACCCTCTGGTTGAGAAAATCGCCTTCACGGGAGAATATAAAACCGCCCAAACGATTAAGCAGGCCACAGTCAACAGCATGAAACGCCTGTCCTTTGAGCTGGGAGGTAAAAGCCCTAACATCATCTTTAATGATGCTAATCTCGAAGAAGCTATTACGGGTTCCTTTGGGGCTATTTTTCTAAATCAAGGACAAAATTGTTGTGCGGGTAGCCGCGCCTTTGTACAAAACAATATTTATGATGAATTCGTGGAGCAATTTGCCGAGAAGGCAGCCAAGCGTAAACTGGGCGATCCCTTCGATCCCGCTACCGAGCATGGAGCCCAGATCGACAAGGCCCAGTTCGATAAAATCATGCACTATATCGCCCTTGGCAAGGAGCAAGGCGCGGAATGTGTCACCGGCGGCGAGCGGGCCTTTGAGCGAGGTTATTTTATCCAACCCACCATCTTCAAGGAAGTCAATGAAAATATGGCCATCGCAACGGACGAGATTTTTGGGCCAGTGGCTAGTGTGCTACGCTTCAAGAACATTAATGAGGTCATTGAAAAAGCCAATAACACCCCGTTTGGCCTCGCGGCGGCCGTATGGACCCAAGATATCGACAAAGCCAACGCGGTAGCCGCAGGGGTAAAAGCGGGAACCGTCTGGGTCAACTGCTACAATATTGTCGATCCAGCGGCGCCTTTTGGCGGCTTTAAACTATCCGGGCTCGGCCGGGAACTAGGCGAACAAGCCCTGGATGCCTACACGGAAACCAAAACGGTCACTGTATTGCGGAGGTAAGTCTGGGGATGGGAGAACGGCATTTTATCAGCGACAACGCAGCCGGTATACACCCAGAAGTCATCGCCATGCTGGAAAGGGCTAGCCGCGGCCACGCCATTGCTTATGGCAACGATTCCTTAACGCAGCAGGCTCTCCAGCTATTCAAACAGCACTTCGGGGCACAGACTGAGACATTTTTTGTACTGACTGGCACCGCCGCCAACGTCATTGCCCTGCAAAGCGTCCTATCTTCCTTCGAGGCTGTTATTTGTGCCGACTGTGCCCACCTCCACCGGGACGAATGCGGAGCGCCGGAAAAATTCCTGGGATCAAAGCTGCTAATCGCCCAAACTCAGCAAGGCAAGCTAAGCGTAGCAACTGTAGCGCCACTATTGCGCGACACGGCTATGGTCCATCGCGTCCAGCCGAAAGTCCTTTCCATTACCCAATGCACGGAATGGGGGACTATCTATACTCCTGCAGAGATCAAAACCCTGGCGGATTTCTGCCATGAGCAAGGGTTGCTGCTACACATGGATGGGGCTCGGTTAAGTAACGCCGCTGCCCGACTCAATTTAAGCCTAAAAGAGATGACCGCAGATGTGGGCGTGGATGTACTTTCCTTTGGTGGCACCAAAAATGGGCTGCTAGCAGCTGAAGCGATTGTTTTCTTCGATCCCCAGTTGGCGAAAAAAACCGGCTTCTACCGTAAACAAAGCATGCAACTAGCCTCCAAAATGCGTTTTATCTCAGCTCAATTTTTAGCTCTATTAATCAACGATCTCTGGTGGAAAAATGCGCAGCACGCCAATGAAATGGCGGCTTTACTGGAACGAGAACTCAAGAATATCCCGCAGGTGGAACTTGTCGTCCCCGTAGAAACCAACGGGATATTTGCCCGAATACCTCCCTCTTGGGTACCCTGTTTACAACAACATTATGCCTTTGCGGTCTGGGACTCGGCTAGCACGGTAGTGCGCTGGATGACCTCATTTGATACCACGGCGGAGGAAGTGCAAGATTTTGCGCAAAAGATCCGAAACATGAACGAGGATAACGCCCCCTAATGGAAAATGACGAGGCTCCTTATCTCCATATCTTGGAAAAACTGATTAGATTTCCTACCATTTCAAGGGAAACTAATCTGCCCCTCATCGACTATAGCGAAGATTTTCTCAACAGCCGGGGTTTTCAAACCCAGCGTTTTTATAATAAGCAAAGAAATAAGGCAAACCTCATGGCCAGGATTGGACCCGACAAGAAGGGCGGCCTGATGCTAGCCGGCCATACCGATGTGGTCCCGGTAGACCAGCAAGCCTGGACCAACGATCCATTCCGGCTAATTAAAAAGAATGGTTGTCTGTATGGCAGGGGAACCTCCGATATGAAAGGGTTTCTGGCTTTGGCGCTGGAGGTGGCGGCCTCTATCGAGAGCCATCGTCTGCGATACCCCCTCTATCTCTGTTTTACTTACGATGAGGAAATCGGTTGCGGGGGTGCTAAAGCGCTTATCGGGTATTTAAAAACCCTGTCTCCCCCGCCCCGCTTTGTTTTAATCGGTGAACCCACCGATATGGAACTGGTCACAGCACACAAAAGCATTCAAATCACCACCACCCATATCAGAGGAAAACCGGCCCATTCAAGCTGCCCTCAGTTAGGCGCCAGCGCCATTGTGTTTGCCTCTAAACTAATTGCCGCCCTAGAGGAAATTCTGCCCCCAGAAGAGAACAGAGACTTCAATCCCCCAGCAGCCACCTTCAATGTGGGCACCATCCAGGGCGGAACTGCTATCAATATCATTCCGGAGCATTGTCAATTCGATTGGGAATGCCGTACCCTGCCTTCCCAAAATCCAGCTCAACTCAACGAGGCATGGGAACATCTGATCTGCTCCCTAAGAAAACAAATACCTGGAATTGAGGTAGAAAACCATATTAAAACTGCTGTTCCTGGGCTTAAATCCGAATCCAATCGGGAAATCGCCACTTGGCTGAAGGGATTTCTGGAAGAGGGGAAAATTGGCACCGCCCCTTTCATGACAGAAGCGGGGCTATATCAGCAAGCTGGGCTTCCCACCGTGGTTTGCGGCCCGGGCAGTATTCAGGAAGCCCACCAACCTGACGAAAACATTAGCATTCATAGCATGGAAAATTACCGTATTTTTCTTTATAAAATAGTTGGAAGCCTGATGGAACAAGAGTAAAGGGCCAAAGAACCCGCCCCATTTGGAGGGAAAAAGAAACTAACTAAATCGTTTTCAAACCAGGAATCAAAAGGGAGGGTGAAACAAGAAATGAGATTTTTCACAGACGAAGAGTTCGAAGAAAGGGTCCATCAGGTTCGAGAAAAAATGGCGGAGCAAAAGCTCGATGCCATCATCATTACTAACCCGGAAAATATTTATTATCTCACCGGCCTGAGTCATCAAGGCTATTTCGCCTATACTTCTTTAGTATTGTCCCTCGATAAGGAACCCGCCCTCATCATCCGAGCGATGGAGAAAGCCATCGTCGAGGATATGGTGGTACCTACCGTAAAATGCTACCTCTACTCAGACGGTGTCCCCCCGCTGCCCAAACCCAAACATCGGGACAAAGACCTCACTTTAAGTACCCCCATGGAAGGTCCGGAAACTGGCGGATTACACCCTTGGTCCATGAGCTTGGGAATCTCCATCCAAAGCGATCATAACGATGAAGTGGAACTCAAGGACTATTCGGCACCCGTAAAAACCACCTGCCAAGCTCTCCAGGAGCTAGGACTCGCCTCCGCTCACATAGCCTTCGAAAAAAGCAGCGCTTTTTTGCCTTACAAAATCGCGGAAGCCTTTGTGAATAAAATGTCTGACGTGAAATGGTCCGACGCGGAGGATCTGGTTACCGAGTGCCGAATTGTTCAATCGTCAACCGAGCTAGAATGCACCCGGAAGGCGGCAGAAATTTCCGATGCCATGATGATGTCAGGGATTGCCATGGCCGGTCCTGGCGTTTCTAGCCGTAATGTGATGGGGGCTATCTATCAAACCATGATTCTGCGTGGTGGCGCCTACCCCGCTTTCGTACCCCTGGTACGGTCCACGCGCACACTAGCCCATGAACATGGAACCTGGGACGAATGGGACGCTGATATACTCCAGAAGGAGGATCTTTTATTTTTGGAAATGGCCGGCTGTTATTGGCGTTATCATGCACCGATTGGACGTTTGGCGCATATTGGGCAGATCTCACCAAAAACGGAAAAAGCCTATGAGACATGTTTAGCCGCGTTATATAGCGCGGCGGACGCTCTAAAACCCGGCGTTACCGCTGATTCCGTCTATAAAGCCTGGCAGCGGTGCGTAGATAAAGCGGGGTTGTCCCATTACCGCCGCCATCACTGCGGCTATATCGTCGGTATTGGGTTTCCCCCGAGTTGGTCAGGTTCCGGCGTTCCCAAGGGACTGCGCGAAGGCTCCACCATGGTTATTCAAAAAGGGATGGTCTTCCATCTGATGTCCTGGCTTTTGCGGACGGGAGAAGGAGACGCCTTCTTCTCTGATACGGTAGTCGTCACGGATAAGGGGGGCGAGTTTTTAACCAAGGCCCCACGGGAGCTAAATGCGCGTTAGATTATCATACTTTTAAGCGGATAAATTATTGATTTTCTTTTCTTTGCTAAGTCAAGAATTACCAGTAAACCAAGCAAAAATTTTCCAAACGATCCATCACTATTGTTAGATGAAACGGATATTTGACCCCTTGACCTTCAAGCCCATGAAGAAAAACTCCCTCCTAAGCAGCTTATCACCCACCACTTCTACCGCCAGCAATGCAATGAATATATTGATCTGCTTCTATTTAAGCTTGTAATTCTCCTTCCAGTCTCCTATGATACGAAATGCTAGAGTATTAAGGATCGCGTCTTCGGTTAGTGTAGAATTTTTTGTTCTTCCTTCCAAATGCATTTCTGCTCCAACTCGTTCGCTCCCCGATACTCAAGTTCCATCCGCTGACGTTTTTATTTAAGATGTCAGAGAGTTATATTATTTTTTTGAGAGCTTTCTATGTCAGAACAACAGACAGGAACCGTGAAGTGGTTCAATGATTCAAAGGGTTATGGGTTTATACAACGGGAGGGGGGCAGCGATCTGTTTGTGCACTACCGTTCTATCACTGGCAGCGGCCACAGAACCCTCAAGGAAGGTCAACAGGTCAGTTTTATTGAAGTACAGGGCCAGAAAGGCCCTCAAGCTGATGATGTTACTATTTTATAACGGATAATATTCCTTTGAGAAGAGGCCGACTCTAGATAGGAGTCGGCCTCTTCGTTCTTTCTACTTTTCCTAGAGAGGCTCAATGATCACACTTTTTATACGTGGTTTGCCAACAAGTACAACCGAGGAGAGTCTTACCGCTTTATTCGCTGACTACGGTACCGTGCGCTCTTTGACCTTACATAAAGATTTATTTACCGGTCAGGCGCGTGGCACCGCTCTAATCAACATGGAAGGCCATGAAGGTCGTGCTGCTATCGCCGCATTGGACGGTTCGCAGCTCCAAGGCCGAACCATCTATGTGAATCAGACCAAAGAGGAAAAACGCCGCGGCCGCGGCGGCAGACGCCGCCGCTAATTGGCTATTTAGTTTCTGAACACCCTAAACGACGCTCTCCAGTAACATCAAGTGCGAGGGCGCAATCATTCATAGTTTCATCGGTAAAGACTTGATATTACTATCTTATTGCTAGCAGGACGGTCTTTCTGCAGTAGGCGGAAAAACAATGCGCGTGGCAAGGGTCTTGTACGTTACAGCCCCAAAGCCCGAATCACCTTAGTGACGCGTGAATTTGTCGGACGGATGAGGTTTTGTAGACGCAAAATTGAAACCGGTCACAGTAACGAGAAACGCTAGAAAGCATACCGCCCCCATCCATGAAGCCTAGTATCAGAAATAAAAACACGCCTCTTGTGCGTGCTTTTACTTGATCGTATTCCCGAACGTAGACAGATGGAGCGAGAAAATCCAAGACTATGGAGGCACAAGCCACCACCTTGGATAGCATCAAGGCGTGAATTACTGGGCTGGAAAAATTTTGAATGGAAAAGTCATAATTAGCCGCAATGAAACTTCAATTATCGATTATTTAAATTAGCAGGATTTTTAATTGCATGACATCTTCTACAGAACTCCTATCTTTTGACAGTTTTGCCATCAGCGCCCCTGTTCTGCAAGCCATCAAACAGGTAGGATACGAAACGCCTACCCTCATTCAGGCAAGAGCTATTCCTCATCTTTTAGCAGGGCATGACCTGGTGGGGCAGGCCCAAACAGGCACTGGCAAAACAGCAGCTTTTGCCATTCCCACCTTAGAACGGTTGGAATTATCACAGAAAGAGCCGCAAGTGCTGGTACTCGTCCCAACACGGGAACTCGCTATTCAGGTAGCGGAAGCCTTTCAAAGTTACGCCCGCTATCTGGAGGATTTTCATGTCCTTCCTATCTACGGCGGCCAATCCATGGGCAACCAGTTACGCCAACTTAAACGAGGCGCCCACGTCATCGTGGGCACCCCAGGCAGGATCATGGATCATCTGCGGCGCAAAAGTCTGATCCTAACTAAATTAACAACGGTGATCCTAGACGAAGCCGACGAGATGCTAAAAATGGGGTTTATCGAGGACGTAGAGTGGATTTTAAAGCAAGTGCCCACAAAACGGCAGGTTGCCCTCTTTTCCGCTACCATGCCCACTTCCGTGCGTAATATCGCAAGCCGTCATCTACAAGCGCCCCAGGATATTAAAATCAAGGGAGAAACTGCTTCTCTTCCGGCCATCAATCAACGCTATTGGCTAGTCTCTGGTTTGCATAAACTAGATGCACTCACCCGCATGCTGGAGGCTGAGGAATATGATGCCACGATTATTTTTGTCCGGACTAAAATAGCAACGGAAGAGCTGGCGAAAAAACTAATGGCGCGGGGCTATGCGGCAGCGGCGCTAAATGGAGATATCCCCCAGTCCTCACGGGAAAAAGTTGTCGATCAGCTCAAAAAAAATACCATTGACATCATTGTCGCCACCGATGTGGCTGCCCGTGGACTGGATGTCAAGCGCATCGGCCATGTGGTCAATTACGATATTCCCTACGATACGGGAACCTACATCCACCGTATTGGCCGCACTGGCCGCGCGGGCCGCACGGGTACCGCCACTTTGTTTGTTGCGCCCCGCGAGCGGCGGATGTTGAGTGCTATCAAAAGGGCGACGGGGCAACCTCTCTATGAAATGCAGCTACCTAGCCACCAACAGGTCATAGACCGGCGTATCGAACGATTTAAGCAGCAGGTTATGAACACCTTAGAAAAGGAGAATCTCGTTGCTTTCCGCCATTTAATCCAGCAATGGGCTCAACAAGAAGATCTCTCCCCGTTAGATATCGCCGCCGCATTGACTTATTCCATGCAGCGGGAACGCCCTCTGGTGGGCCCTCCACGCTCTGAGCCGGTAACTCATGGCGCTCCCCCCCCCCGCAAGGTGGCTAAGCATAAATCCAGGAAAGTGGCGCCTGCGGAGACAACGAAAAGAAAAAAACCCTATAAAAAGGCAATAAAAAAGCAAAAAGATTTTCGTAGTCTTTATCTTAATAATAGCCATCCTCCTTCCACACCGTAGCGCCAAAAGAGAGCGACGCCATGGATCTGTTTTGCTCAGGTCCATGGCAAAAGAAAACCTAGGCGCTAATCAGGGGTTACTCTTCAAGGTAAAATTTGGAAGGTGGTGCTCATCCCCCCCTCGATATGATCCGCGACATGGCAGTGATATAACCACTCCCCACTATTATCCGCCTCCATATCAGCCGTTATCATGGAGGCGGGCAATAATTCCAGCACATCCGTCCGCCGCGCTACGTGGGGGGCGCCCACGGAGACGGTTTCTCCATGCCAATGGGGAGTATGGAGATCCACTTCATTGCCCATTCCAAGCACATGCCAGCGCACCCGTTCACCCTGTTTGGCCACCAACCCCCGCAGGTTGCCAAAAAAGTACCCATTGATACCATGCATGAGCCCAGCTTCCTCCCCCTCCAGCTTGTCGAAGATAAAAAAAGCTGTTATAAACTCCCGATCCACATCCTTTGGGCTCCCATTGGCATTAGCCATGCCGTAACGGGTAATAATGATGGGCCCAAGCAGGCCAGCATTGGTATCGGCTGGCGTATCAACATGGGAATGGTACCACCATACCTTGGAGGACGGATCCCCGCCTCCAGGCCCGCTGCCTTCATCTGTAATCCAAGTGTAATCAAAGCATTCGCCGGGAGGGATGCGGGCTCCGGCGCCTGGCAGCGTATCGGTTGAATTTGCGCCAAAATACGGCGACCCTTCGTTATCTTTCGTATACCGCAACCCATGGGGATGCATGCTATAGGTGCCGGTTGCCGTCTGGTTGCAAAAATGCACCTTGAGGATATCCCCTACCTCCGCTCGGATGATCGGCCCCAAAATACCCAACCACTCAGGTTGAGGCTTAGGGATGGTAAATGTTTCATCCGTGTACTCTATATAGCGAACTGAGGGGAAAATATGGCTACTCGTCCAGGGCTCCGGCAAGGAACAGGGGGTTTGCCGATCCGAGCAATGGATGAGATCCTGATTAGTGGGTGCAAAATCCCAGCTCCTCTCCTCCGCTGCAATGTAGTAATGCCTGACGGCGCCTTCTCCGGAAGCAGGCGCGGCTGGATTCCCGCTAGCGAAAGGTGAGAACTGGCCCCAACCGCTCCACTGCCCCAACCAGGCATTATTCCCACTAACAGGCAACGATACCAGAAGCAGCAAACCCGATAATAAAAACTCTCCCTGCTTGATACGAAATACCACGCAACCCCCTAATTATAATAATTGTAAATGATTCGCATTAATTTTATTGAATACATTATCCTATTGCAAATGGAATTTGCCGCCAATAAGTGGGCAGTAATAATTTAGCAAGCTTGAGATTTAGCCGGTACCCCCTCTATGGTAATATGAGCCAATTTTTAGCAACCCTCCCTGGCATGACCCACGGCTTACCTCACTTTACTAGCGCTCAAGTGCTAGTCATCGGCGATGTAATACTGGATCGCTACTGGCACGGTACTACTTCGCGCATTTCACCGGAAGCTCCCGTGCCCGTAGTACAGGTAACGGGGCGGGAAGATCGGCCTGGTGGAGCAGGCAATGTTGCAGTCAATGTCGCGGCGCTCGGAGCGGAGGTGACGCTGCTAGGATTGATCGGCGCTGATGAGGCCGCGGCTGCGCTACGGTCCTTACTGGCTCACCGGGGAGTCCACTGTTGCTTGGAAGGGCTGCCTAATATTGCCACCCTTACCAAGCTGCGTGTCATCAGCCGCCACCAACAATTGATTCGACTAGATTTTGAAGATGACTTTATTCCTGCCCACGGCGAGGCACTGCTCCCTGCCTATAGCACCGCTTTGAGGGGTAAATCGGTCGTGATCCTTTCCGATTACGGCAAAGGCACACTTCAAGAACCGCAACGGCTCATCGCTCTTGGCCGGGAAGTCGGAGTGCCAATCCTAATTGACCCCAAAGGCGCTGATTTTTCCCACTACCACGGTGCCACTATCATCACCCCCAACCTAGCTGAATTTGAAATGGTAGTAGGGCCCTGCCCTGATGAAGCGTCCCTGGTTTGGAAAGGGGAGCAATTACGACAACAACTCGCACTTAAAGCGCTGCTCATTACCCGCGGTGAACAGGGCATGACCTTGCTGGAGCAAGGACACTCCCCTGTTCATCTGCCCACCGAGGCACGAGAGGTCTTCGATGTGACCGGGGCTGGAGACACCGTAATCTCTGTCCTGGGCGCCGCGCTAGCTGCCGGCGGTACCTTCAAGGAAGCTACCCTCCTTGCCAATCAAGCAGCAGGGATCGTCGTGGGTAAACTGGGTACGGCCAGCGTCACCCGTGATGAACTTCAACAGGCGCTGCATCCTAGGGCGATCCGCCGGGGAATCACTAGTGAGGAAGAACTGCTGCATTTTATTAACCTAGCTCGCAGCCGTGGGGAATGTATTGTAATGACCAATGGCTGTTTTGATATTCTTCATCCCGGCCATGTAAACTATTTAGCCGAAGCGCGCCAATTGGGAGATCGCCTGATTGTGGCTGTCAATGATGATGCCTCAGTTCAACGTCTCAAGGGTAAAAATCGACCCATCAATTCTCTGGCTCAACGCCTGACAGTTTTGGCAGCGCTCCATGACGTGGACTGGGTAGTCCCTTTCTCGGAGGATACCCCAGCACGGCTTATTGAGCGAGTTCTACCGGATATTTTGGTGAAAGGCGGTGATTACACCCCCGAACAAATAGCCGGGGCCAATGCCGTGGTTGCTAATGGCGGAAAAATCATTATCCTCACCTATCAACAGGGTTGTTCCACCAGCCAAATCATTGATATTATTCGTAAAAATTAGGGGGACACTTTTTTGATTATTGTCACGGGCGGTGCCGGCTTTATTGGCAGCAATATTATCAAGGCGCTCAATCAAGGGGGGCGCGAAGACATTCTAGTAGTCGATGACCTGACTCAGGGAGAAAAATTCAGCAATTTAATTGATTGCGAAATCTGGGATTATTGGGATAAACAGCCATTTTTACAGGCAATAAAGGCTGGCGAGGAATTTCCCCATCCTGTAGATGCCTTTATACATCAGGGTGCTTGCAGTGCCACCACCGAATGGAACGGGCGCTATATGATGGAAAACAACTTCTACTACTCAAAGCGCCTTTTACACTATTGCTTAGAGCGCCGCATTCCCTTCCTGTATGCCTCTAGCGCGGCGGTTTATGGCTGTGGCCTCACTTTTCAAGAGCACCGCGAATTCGAGGCTCCGCGCAACGTCTATGGATATTCCAAATGGCTATTCGATCAATATGTCCGGCGTTATCTACCCACGGCCTCCAGTCAAATAGTCGGCCTACGTTACTTCAATATATATGGCCCCAGGGAAGCCCACAAGGGTGCTATGGCCAGCGTTGCTTACCATGCTCATTGCCAACTCAAAGAAACAGGCCGAATCAAGCTGTTTGAAGGCTGTGATGGTTACGAACATGGCGAGCAGCGGCGTGATTTTGTCTCCGTGGCCGATGCAGCGGCGGTCAACCTTTGGTTTCTGGAACATCCCAACCAATCCGGGATTTTTAATGTGGGCACGGGCCAGGCCCAAACCTTCAATGAGGTGGCTCAAGCCGTACTCGCTTTTCATGGGCACGGTGAAATTGAGTATATCCCTTTCCCTGACCACTTGCGGGGACGTTATCAGAGTTTTACCCAGGCCGATATCCATGCTCTGCGGGAAGCAGGCTATGCCGAACCTTTCGCCCTAGTTGAAAAAGGGGTGAAAACTTACTTGGACTGGCTAGGCAAAAATCAAGATTAACCTACTTCTAATCAGAAAGACCCTTCTGCGTGCCATGCCAGCTTCAGCTTTGCGGACCCTCTACAGCCTATTGTTTTATTTGTTCACCCCCCTGGTGATAATTCGCCTCCTGTGGCGAGGTTATCGCACCCCAGCCTATCTTCACCGCTGGGGAGAACGGTTCGGTTTGGCTCCCTTCCTGGCTGGGAAAGCAGTTATCTGGGTACATGCGGTATCGGTGGGAGAAGTCCAAGCTAGTGTGCCCTTAGTGCGGGCCTTATTGGACCGTTATCCCGATCATACGCTGCTGCTGACGACCCTCACTCCCACGGGCTCGGCCCAGGTCCAAAGGCAACTGGGAGCACAGGTGGCGCACTGCTATTTGCCCTACGATTTGCCTGATGCCATCGCCCGCTTCCTGCAACGGGTTCAGCCCCAGTTTGGCGTTATTCTGGAAACAGAACTTTGGCCCAACCTGCTGCATCAATGCCAATGCCGCAAGATCCCGATTATTTTGGCCAACGCCCGTCTCTCGGAACGCTCGGCGTTGGGCTATTGCCGTTTAGGCATGCTTACCCGTGACATGCTTTCTAAGCTTACTTTTATTGCCGCCCAGGGAAAAGCTGATGCTAACCGCTTTATCGCCCTTGGGGCTCCCCCTGAGCGGGTCCAGGTGACTGGTAATCTCAAATTTGAACTCAAACTTCCCTCCCACCTGCCCACCCAGGGAATGATATTAAGGCGCCAATGGGGTGAGCAGCGTCCCCTATGGATTGCTGCCAGTACCCATGAAGGGGAAGAAGAGCAGGTTTTGGCTGCCTTTAAGCAGGTACAGAAACGCTATCCGACTGCCCTGCTGGTACTCGTACCGCGCCATTCGCAGCGCTTCAACCGTGTTCATCATTTGTGCCAACGGCAAGGTTTTATCACCCAGCGTCGGAGTGAGCAGCAGGCTTGCGCGCCTGCTACCGAAATTTTCATCGGGGACAGTATGGGCGAACTTCCCTTATTCTTTGCGGCTTCAGATGTGGCTTTTCTCGGAGGCAGCCTTGTTCCTGTAGGCGGACACAACCCTTTGGAACCCGCTGCCCTAAAACGGCCTGTTATTCTAGGTCCCCATATATTTAATTTTATGGGAATCAGTCACCAACTGCTGGAAGCGGGCGCGGCAACCCAGATACAAACAATTCAGGATTTAACCCAAGCAGTACTGCGCTATCTGGACGATCCCCAACTGCGCACCAAAGCGGGCAAGGCGGGGCAGCAGGTGATTGCCCAAAATCAAGGCGCATCAAGCAAAATAATACAGCAGATTACTATCCTTTTAAGCGGCTAATCTAGGGCGTTATTCCTGTAACAACTGATTGATTTCCTCCAGATCTCGCAACGTAATAATGCCCGCCCCTTGCTTCAGGCGCAAGGTATCGAGCAGGTGTTCATAACGAGACTGGGCATGATCCCGAAGGGCACGGAACAAGTCGCGCCGTACGTTGAGCACATCTACAGTAGTGCGGGTCCCCACGTCAAAACCTGCTTCGGTTGCTTCAAGAGAGCTTTGATTGGAGACAATAGCCTGCTGCAGAGCCTTGACCTGACTAGCTTCAGACACAACGCCCAAATAAGCCTCGCGGGTCTGGCGGAAAACCTGCCGCCGAGCCTGCTCTAGCTGCTCCAGAGCTTGTTTTAGCTGGTGCTGAGCTTCCCGGGTGCGGGACACTACGGCCCCACCCTGGAGGAGGGGCAAATTAAATTGCAACCCAATGACGTCCATATCGTTTTGGAACCCCCCAAAACGTCCTCCCCCCGTCACATTGGTGGATTTAGAACCCACCACCTCCAGCGTAGGATAATGGCCGGATTTCTGCCGTTGTATTTCTTGGCGGGCATTATCCACCGCCGCCGCCGAGGCATCAATTTGGGGGTTTTGCTGCAGCGCGGTCTCGGCCCATCGATCGATATTCATGGGATCTGGTTTCAGCAAGGGAGTATTGTCTTTCAGATCGGCCAGATCTCGAACGTATTGCCCTGTCACCTCTCGTAATTGCTCATAACTATTGGAAAGGGCGTTTTCAGCAGCGATTACCTGCGCAACCGCCAAATCATAAGCAGCCTGGGCCTCATTGACATCCACAATCGTATTCATCCCCACTTCGAAGCGCTGCTTGGTCTGCTCCAACTGCTTGGCAATGGCCTCTTTTTCCGCTTGGGCAAAGGAAAGTCCTGTTTGAGCCGTAAGCACGCCAAAATAACGCTCAGACGCCCGAACCAATAACCCTTGCTCCTCAGCTACCAAATTTGCCCGGGCCTGGGCAATAGTAGCGTCCGCCTGCTTGAGGAGAACAAAATTTTCCCGCTGGTATATCGGTTGGGCTAAGTTCAGACTATAACCATAATTAATAAATGACCCCTTAAAACCAGGAATGGTAAAGCCAGTATCTGGATCTACCCGTTGCTGGAGCAAGGTGAGATTCTGAGTAGTCCAGTTAAAATTGGAGGAAATATCGACCGTTGGAAAAAATAACGCCCTGGCTTGAGGCTTGGCTTCTAATGCGGCCTGCACTGCTGCCACCTGAGCCCACAGTTGGGGATCGTTCCCCCGCGCCAAGCGATAAACTTCCAGCAGGTCAGAAGCTTGGACAGGCCAAGAGGCAACGAAACCAAAGATAATTAGAAAAAAGCCGTTTTTTACGAAAGCCACGGCTTACTCTTTAACTATACGATACATAAAATACTTAATTCCCTGAATCCGAGACTTCCAGTGGCTAAAATACAAATTTTGGCTTGGATTCGCTATTAAGCAATAGTGGTATGACCGTCTCAAACAACCCCTCCCGGGACCACTCTTGCTCACCTACGCGGGTAATGAGTACTGCTTCCATCGCCGGCGCCCGGCCTAGAATTGCAAACAAACGTCCACCCGGTTTGAGTGTTTCCAGAAAAGCACGAGGCAAATCAGGAAGAGCGCCCGTGATCGCAATGGCATCGAAAGGCCCCCCCTTAGACCAGCCACGGGCCGCATCCCCTACCTCCAGAGAAATATTTGCCAGCAGCTGTTCAGGAAAGCGCCGTAATTCAGGAAAAATATCGACACTAATTACATGGCCAGCCAAACCGGCCATAACTGTTGTTAGATAACCAGTCCCGGTTCCTATCTCCAAAACGGATTCTGACTCCTTCAGATCCAAAGCTTGGAGTAAACGGCCCTCGATGATGGGTGGTAACATCACTTGTCCTTGCCCAAGGGGTATTTGAACATCCGCGTAAGCCAACTTCCTAAATGCTGGCGGAACAAAATCTTCCCGAAGTACGGCGGCAAGCCGATCCAATACCCGCTGATCGAGTACTTCCCATGGGCGGATCTGCTGTTCCACCATATTAACGCGAGCTTGCTCCAGGTTCATCGGCACTTCACCTTAATCACTGTAGGACGCTTAAGGGTAAGGACTTTTTTCAGACGGCGCAACAAAGGACTCTCAAATTTAAAATGATTTATTTAGGAGTCATGCCTTTACGGATCACGAAATGGTATTTGCTTTCTTCCTCGCGAGCTTCCAAAAGCTCGTTCTCGGTAATGCGGGTGAAAGCTTCCACATCCTTTAAAGAATCTGGATCCGTGGCCACTACATACAAGGTCTGCCCTCCTTCCAGTGTCTGCAGTGCTTTACGAATCCGCAACACAGGTAAAGGGCAGGGTAAACCAATAGCATTGAGCTCAGCATCATAATCAGGCATGGTAGCTTAACTCTAATATGAGGAATAACAGCATAAGGTGCTCTCATACAATCGGAAAAAAACTAAATTATAAGCCAACAGCTTTTAGAGGTAAGTGCCACAGCCAGCAGCACCCACCTGTTACCTTACCCCATTATCGTAAGCAGGCGGCTAATTTTCAATGGCTATACCAGCAAGCCGTTTGAGACTAGTTGAGGAAATAGATTTCTTCACTGAACTGGGCTAACCAGACTGAGTCCTAATAGGTTAGCTTTACATTAAAACTATCAGGGATGGAGAAATTGCGAGTGCAGTTGCTTAGCACGGTGTTATGGAGCGTCATTTTACTAACAGTTCCAATCCTAAGCGCCGATGAAATTGAGTTACCGGAAATCGGAGATCATTCTGGAGTCGCCATATCGCCGGAACAGGAACGCAGCATCGGGCAAGCCTTTATGCGCCGTCTGCGTAATTCAGTCACCATTATCGAAGATCCGGAGATAACGACTTATATCCAATCACTAGGGTTTCGATTGGTCGCTAATAGCGATAATCCAGGACAAGGATTCACTTTTTTCGTCGTTCAAGATCCGACCATTAATGCCTTTGCCGCCCCGGGGGGATATATTGGAATCCATTCTGGTCTCGTTGAAAATTCCCAAACCGAGAGCGAGCTAGCAGCCGTACTAGCCCATGAAATTGCCCATGTCACCCAACGTCACTTGGCGCGGGCCTTTGAACAACGCAGCCGCTTAAGTCTACCCATGACGGCCGCGTTAGTAGCCGCCCTTATCCTGGGGATCGAAAATCCTAATGCCGGCCTCGCCGGACTAGCCGCTGTCCAGGCAGGTGCCGCCCAGCTTCAAATCAACTTCACCCGGTCCAACGAAAAGGAGGCAGATCGAGTCGGCATGCAAACCCTGGTCCGGTCTGGCTTCGACCCTTTCGCTATGCCTGCCTTCTTCGAGCGTCTTCAGCAGGCAAGCCGTTACTATGGGACCCGGCCACCGGAATTCCTTAGTACCCACCCGGTGACCACCAACCGTATTGCCGATGCGATGGGCCGAGCCCAAGCTCTAAGTCCTCAACCCGTCAAAGAACACCTCCACTTTCATTTGGCGCGCGCTAAGCTCCAGGTTCTGTCCAGTGACAATTACGAGCAAACAGTGCGCCAGTTTAGCCAGGCCTTAGAAACTGGCCGCTATGTAAACGAAGCGGCCACCCGCTATGGTTACGCCCTTGCCCTAGTAGAAAATGGAGATCCTCGCAAGGCTCGGCAACAAATTTTAAAATTACTTGAAAAAAATGGTGATAATCGGACCTACCGACTCGCTCTCGCCCGGGTGGAGGAGGCCGCCGGTCGTTTTGAAACCGCTTTCGAAATCTATGAGAACGCCCAGAAATTATACCCAGACGACTACGCCGTCGTTGTCAACTACGCCAGCGCTTTATTACAGGGCCACCGCCCCCAAACCGCGCGGGATTTACTCAGACGCCAGGTGCAACTAGGTACCGCCACAGGACGCCTTTACCACTTACTTGCCCAAGCTGAAGGAGATGCTGGCAATCGGGCAGAGTCTCACCGCTGGCTAGCGGAATACTACTATTACAACGGGCAACCCGAAAGGGCAATCAAACAATTACAATTGGCTAGCAAAGCAGCGAATGATAATTTCTATCAACGCTCCAAGATCGAAGCCCGCTTGCGGCAGCTACAAAGGGAAGTCGATGCCGGGGAAAATACTTGACTCGCTTCCAGCCGAAACTTACCACCGCCATCCGGGCTGCTTGTTCGTTCCCCTCGTAGCAACGATAAAAATCCATGGAGCAAGCACTAGTGAACTTCCTTGAAAATATAACTATGATATTAGTTTGATGCCTAACAAAGGAGATGAAGTTATGTGGATAAAACCCGCTTATTGTGAACTACGCTTCGGCTTCGAAGTTACCATGTATATCTATCAACGGTAACTAAATAGAGGTAAAGTCTCGCCTGGCATATGGCTTGCGGGCGAGACTTTTCATTTCCCCAGCAAACAAAGCAATGTTAATCCACGTTCTAGGATCGGGTGCGGGGGGAGGTTTCCCCCAGTGGAACTGCAATTGCCACAACTGCAATCGCCTGCGCAAAGGCAATTTTAAGGGACAAGCACGGACCCAATCCTCGATTGCAGCTAGCACCAATGGCACCGACTGGGTGCTTTTTAATGCTTCTCCGGATATTTTAGGACAACTCCAACATTTTCCTGCTATTCAGCCGGGTCGGGCACTACGGGATACTGGCATTCGCGGCATTGTGCTGTTGGATAGTCAGATCGATCATACCACTGGGCTGCTGATGCTGCGGGAACATCACCGGCCTTTAGATGTATACTGCACCGAGTCCGTCCACCAGGATCTCACTACGGGTAACCCTCTGTTCAAAGTACTGGAGCACTATTGCACAGTAAACTGGCATCCACTTCAACTGCCACAGGGGGATGCTCCAGGCGAGGGCTTTCAAGTGGAGGGCATTGAAGGGCTACGCTTAACGCCGGTGCCCCTACGTAGCGAAGCGCCCCCTTATTCCCCCCATCGTCACAATTATCATGTAGGGGATACTATTGGCCTGTGGCTTGAAGATCCGGCTACCCAGAAAAGCTTATTTTATGCGCCAGGTCTAGGGCAAATTGAAGACCATGTCCTCTCTCTGATGGAAAAAGCCGATTGTCTGCTGATAGATGGCACTTTCTGGACTGAAGATGAGATGGAACGGGCCGGCATTACCCAGAAGCGCGCTACCGAGATGGGTCATCTGCCCCAATCGGGTCAAGGTGGCATGATCAGCGTACTGGCTCCCCTTACCAGTCCTTGGAAGATACTCATTCATATTAATAACACCAACCCGATTCTCGATGAAGAATCGCTTGAGCGGGCCCAGTTGGAAGCCGCCGGGATTGAAGTGGCCTTTGATGGCATGGACATTATCCTCTAGCTAAAAGGAGAGAAGCGTGGCGGGAAAAAAACCCTGGAGCCGTGAAGAATTCGAGCAGAAGCTGCAGGAAAAAGAATGCTTCTACCACATTCACCACCCCTTCCAGGTATTAATGAACAACGGCAAGCTGAACCAGTACCAGGTCCAAGGATGGGTAGCCAACCGCTTTTATTACCATACCTGTATCCCTCTCAAGGATGCCGCTATCCTAGCCAACTGCTCCCAGCGATCAGTGCGGCGCCAATGGGTACAGCGAATCCTGGATCATGACGGTTACGGCGAAGACGTAGGTGGCATCGAAGCCTGGCTTCAGCTAGGCGAAGCCGTGGGCTTAAGCCGGGAAACGCTGGAATCCCAGCAACAGGTTCTGCCCGGAGTACGCTTTGCCGTTGACGCTTATGTCAACTTTGCCCGCCATGCTACCTGGCAGGAAGCTGTCTGCTCTTCTCTTACGGAGCTCTTTGCCCCTTCGCTCCATCAACAACGATTAGACAACTGGCCTCGCTATTACCCTTGGATTAAAGCGGAAGGCTACCATTATTTTCGCAAGCGCCTCAACGAAGCCCGACGGGATGTTCGACACGGCCTAGAAGCGACCCTGGATTACTTTCAAAGCCGCACCCAGCAGGAGCAGGCGCTAGCTATCTTACAGTTTAAACTGGATGTACTATGGACCCTACTGGATGCCCTCTGGATGGCGTACATTGAAAATCGTCCCCCCTATCACACAGAGCTTTAATCTAGATCCATGCATGACAACGACATTCCTGCCATTGCACCTCTTTATCGTTTCCAATGGGAAGAGGCACAAAATTGTTACGTCCTCCTCTATCCAGAAGGCATGATTAAACTGAACCTCAGCGCTGGGGAAATACTCGAGCATTGCAACGGTAAGCTGAACATCAATGCTATTATTGCGTTGCTACAACAAAAATACCCCCAAGCAAACCTAGCAAATGACGTACGCGAATTTTTAGAGACTGCTCATAACAATGGCTGGCTCTCCACCGAAAATTAATCATTTTACTGGCAACGCAAGAACCCAGCCTCTATGGCTGCTAGCGGAGCTTACCTATGCCTGCCCCCTGCAATGTCCGTACTGTTCTAACCCCTTAGACTTTGCTAACTACAAACATGAACTCTCTACGAAGGACTGGTTGCGGGTATTCCATGAGGCCCGGGCTATGGGGGCCGCTCAGCTAGGATTCTCTGGCGGTGAACCTCTGGCTCGGCGTGATCTGGAAGTGCTCATCACCGAAGCCCGTAAACTTGGCTATTACACTAATCTCATTACTTCCGGCATCGGCATGGATGAAGACCGAATTGCGGCTTTTAAAACCGCTCGTCTCGATCACATCCAAATTAGTTTCCAGGCTGCTTCCGAAGATCTCAATAATCGGCTTGCCGGCGCGGATGTTTTTCAGTATAAACTGGCCATGGCCCGGGCCGTGAAAAAACACGGCTATCCCATGGTGCTATGCTTTGTTCTCCATCGCTATAATATTGACCAGATAGGCAAAATTCTGGATCTTGCCATCGAACTCAAAGCCGACTATGTGGAATTGGCCACTACCCAGTATTATGGCTGGGCCTGGCATAACCGAAACCACTTACTCCCCACCAGGGAACAGCTAGAACGGGCTGAGGCCCTAGCCCGCCAGTACCAAGTCCGCACACAGGGAAAAATGAAGATTTATTATGTGGTGCCGGATTATTACGAGAACCGCCCCAAGGCCTGCATGAATGGTTGGGGAAATATTTTTCTCACCATCGCGCCGGATGGAACCGCCCTCCCCTGCCATGCTGCCCGCCAGCTACCCGGACTTACCTTACCCAATGTAAAAAGCCATAGTATTGAGTGGATCTGGTATGAATCACCGGACTTTAATTTATTCCGGGGCCAAGGATGGATGAAGGAACCTTGCCGAAGTTGCCCCGAACGTTTCAAGGACTTTGGGGGATGCCGCTGTCAGGCCTATTTATTGACGGGCGATGCTCGTAATACCGATCCCGTCTGTGATCTATCCCCCCACCATCAGACTGTGGTAGACGCTATTACCGCAGCTCACCAGCAAACACCTTTACCGGCAAACAAGAGCAAACCACCGATATTCCGTCATCTACGAAATTCTAAAAAATTCTGTGGCTAATACCTCCCTCCTACCCCTTGAATGATGATGCCCTCGGACCCAATAGAAACCAAAGGATAAAACCGACTAAGGGCAGTATAAGCACTAATACGATCCATCCTGTTTTTCCACCTGTAGAAGCACGGCTTTGAAAAATATTCAAAATCGCCCAAACATCTGCAATCAATAGCAATAAACCGAAAAAGCTTCCGACTTCGATACTCATAGCTTAATAAATCCCGTGGTGAAAATTTTAGCTTAATATTACCCTAAATTTAAATTCGTATAAGAGGAAATGCCAAAACTTCCTCGATACGGGCGCTATTTAGCAGCAGCATGAGTAACCGATCTACCCCCAGCGCCACCCCGGCGCACGCTGGCAGTCCTTGCTCCAAGGCAGCCAACAAAAACTTATCCATGGGAACTTCTGAAAGCCCTCCTCTTTTTCGTTGGATTAGATCTGCTCCAAAACGTTGCCGCTGTTCCACTGCATCACATAGCTCATGGTAACCATTGGCCAGCTCCATGCCTTTGAGGTAAACCTCAAAGCGCTCAGCCAGGGGTCTAGAACAGCTCTCCGATGGGGGACGAATACGGGCCAGTTGGGCATCGGAGGCGGGATAGTCGTAAATAAAGCAAGGCCGCTCTTGTCCCAGCTGAGGTTCAATAACGTTAGCCAGCAAAAAATCCAGATAGATTTGCCGCGCTTGCCCCCCACTGGCCGCCACATCGTGAAAACCTTGAACATTTGCAAGCCGAGCCAGGGTCTTATCACTGGCGGTAAAAACATCTATCCCTAAATAACGGTGAAAAACTTCCCTATAGCTAAGACGTTCCCCCGCGGAGGTCCCCAAAAGCAGGGATAGCAGAATATCCACTTCTTCCATCAGGGCTAAGTGGTCAAAGCCGGGCCGATACCATTCCAGCAGGGTAAATTCGGGATTGTGCCGCCGCCCGCTCTCCCCATTGCGAAAAACCCGTGCAATCTGGTAAATTGGACCACTCCCTGCCGCCAACAGGCGTTTCATGGCATGTTCGGGGGAAGTCTGCAAAAAAAGCTGCTGGCCTTCTTTAGGGGCCTGAGGCCCCTGATAGGTGGTCACCAGACTATGGAGGTGAGGGGCGGTTGCCGCCGCGGTGGAAAGTATGGGGGTTTCTACCTCTAAGACTCCACGTCGCGCGAAGAAATGGCGAATGTCAGCCAGAAGCTGAGCCCTGGCCTCCAATGCCTTTTTATCAGCCTGGGGGCGCCAGGGAGCCTCTGTTTTAACCATGTTGGCCAATAATACCGAAGAATAACAACCAGAAAGAAATGTTTCCCGCTCATTCCTTGGCTCGTTCCACATACTCGCCAGTGCGGGTATCGATCTTAAGCATTTCACCTACATCAATGAATAAAGGAACTCGAACCACCGCGCCCGTCTCTAAGGTAGCTGGCTTGCTGCCCCCCCCCGAGGTATCGCCACGAATGCCTGGATCGGTTTCGGTCACCTTAAGGGTGACGAAATTAGGCGGTGATACCAAAAGGGGGGCCCCATTCCACAGAGTAACGGTACAAGTATCTTGCTCCTTAAGCCACTTGGTCGAATCTCCAACAGCGGCGGCATCGGCTGAATACTGCTCATAAGTTTCTGGCGACATAAGATGCCAAAACTCGCCATCTGAATAAAGGTACTGTAATTGGGTCTCGATTACATCCGCCGCTTCCAAGGAATCACCGGATTTAAAGGTGCGGTCAATCACCCGGCCAGTTTTCAAATTGCGCAGCTTTACCCGATTGAAAGCTTGCCCCTTACCGGGCTTAACAAATTCATTTTCCATGATGGTATAGGGATCTCCATCCATCATTACCTTGAGACCGGATTTAAATTCGCTGGTACTATAGCCTGCCATGTGGGCCTCCCTCTGATTACAAAAAATTGGCTATGATAACGCAATCATCCCATCTTCTGCAGAAACCCGTTTGGCAAGCAGCACTCTCCCAGGCTGTGCGCAACCCCCAAGAACTACTTGAACTAACGGGCTTGGATAACCATCCCCAAATTGCCAGTGAGGCTACTCGCCGGCAATTTCCCCTGCGGGTACCCCGCAGTTACATCGCCCGTATGAAAAAAGGTGATCCTAACGATCCCCTGTTCCGGCAAGTTTTTCCTCTGCACGCTGAAGATCAAATTTCACCCGGTTTTAACACTGATCCTGTAGGGGATTTGGCGGCGATGCCTGCGCCGGGCGTTCTCCAGAAATATACTGGAAGAGTACTTTTAGTCGCCACAGGGGCCTGTGCCATCCACTGCCGTTATTGCTTTCGCCGTCATTTCCCTTACGGAGACCATAATCCGGCCCAAGAACATTGGAAGCGAGCACTGCAATATATTGCCCAGAACCAGAGCATTCGGGAGGTCATTTTGAGCGGCGGTGATCCCTTAACCCTCGCTGATAACCGCCTAGCCGAACTGGCCCAAACGCTAGCCACTATTTCCCATGTTAAGCGACTACGCATTCACACCCGCCTACCCGTGGTATTACCAGAACGGGTAGACCACCATTTGCTTCAGTGGCTTGAGGGGACTTCCCTTCAGAAAGTAGTGGTTATCCATGCTAATCACGTTAACGAACTTGACGATAGGGTAGCCGCTGCGCTTAACGACCTTTCCCGTGCGGGGTGCCGGCTTTTCAATCAGACCGTGCTGTTACGAGGGATTAATGATAAGGTCAGCGCCCTGAGTGATTTGAGCGAAGGCTTGTTCGATACAGGCGTACTCCCTTATTACCTCCATCTATTGGACAAAGTCCAAGGGGCAGCTCATTTTGAAGTGGATATCATTACCGCCCAGCGCTTGCATCGAACCCTACGGGCCCGCCTGCCTGGCTATTTAGTGCCCCTGCTGGTCCAAGAACAAGCCGGCGCCCCGAGTAAACTGCCCCGGAGCTAACAGGAGCTAGGATAACTCCTGCTAGCGAGCGGGATTGGCGGGGAAATCCTCTGCCCTAGGGCAGGAATCAGGTAAAATCAATAATTTCGCTCCGCAATTTCGCTCCGCCAGGAACTCAACTAGTACGCTCCCTCAACGGAACATACCGCCGCAGAGGCTCGCCAACATAAACCTGAGTAGGCCGAAAAATGCGATTATCGGAAAGCTGCTCGTGCCAATGGGCCAGCCAGCCAGCAGAGCGAGAGACGGCAAATAAGGGCGTAAACTGGTCTATGGGTATTCCTAATTCCATATAAAGGATACCCGAATAAAAATCCACATTGGCATAAATGCCCTTGTGCCCTAATCGCTCCGTAGCAGCTTCTTCCAAGGCGATGGCTGTTTCAAATAATGGACTGAGCTGTCCTCCCCGTTCGGCTGGTAGTCGTTCCATCAACTTCTGCAAAATCTTGGCCCGTGGATCTTTAACTTTATAAACCCGGTGCCCAAAACCCCAGATTATTTGCTTGCGGTCCAGCTGTTTATCAAGCCATGTTTTTACATTTTCCGGCCGACCGATCTCCCGCAACATCTCTACTACTCGCTCATTGGCACCCCCGTGCAAAGGGCCTGATAAGGTGCCAACTGCGCCTGAAATTACTGCATAGGGGCTAGCCAGAGTGGAGGCCGTCACTAGGGTGGCGAAAGTAGAAGCATTGGTAGTATGCTCAGCATGGAGTATCAGGCAAGTGTCCATGATCTTTGCCAGAAGTGGATCCGGCTCTTCACCATAGAACATATACAATAAATTATCGGCGATGGGTAGATCGGGGCGAGGAGGAATAGGATCGTAACCGTTACGGATATGCTCCCACATAGCGACTAGGGCAGGCATACGGGCAATAATCTTGACCGTCATATTATCAACGTAATCGCGGTCAGTGCAAGAATCGGAGTCTGTCAAACATTCATTACCCGGATAAAACATCCCAAGCGCGGAAACACCCGCCTGTAACATCTCCATGGGAGACCCGGTGCTCGGCAGCGCAGTCATTAGGGTTCGAATATTATATTTTACCCGATAATTCTGACGTAGTTCCTGGGTAAATTCTTCAAGACGCTGAGCTGTTGGTAATTCGCCGTCCAACAACAGTAAAGTGGTCTCTTCAAAGGTGCTGCGCTCAGCTAAATCCTCAATGGGATAACCTCGATAAGATAGGATACCACGTTCACCATCCACATCCGAGATATTGGACTGAGTCGCAGGAACCCCTTCAAGACCAGGTAAATATTCACTCATGTGGACCTCCTTGCTTGGAGCATTCTTAGTGCCTACACCCTAAACACCGTTATTGTAAATCTGTTTAGGATAACTCTCTTGCCATATCCACTAAAACAGGTAAAAACACGAGTTCCCTACTCTCAGGCAGGGCTTGTGATACTTTAATATGATAGCAAAAAATGCTAAACGACGGATTCGCCGGCAGCTTGGCGATCGGCATGGTAGGAGGAACGCACCATAGGGCCACTAGCAACATGGGTAAAACCCATCTCCCGTGCTTTATCCCCTAGCCCATCAAACTCCTCCGGGGTCACAAAACGCCGCACCGGCAGATGATAAAGGCTAGGTTGCAAGTACTGCCCTAAAGTCAGCATGTCGCAGCCATGATCACGGAGATCTTTCATTACTTGTTCCACTTCTGCTAACTCTTCTCCCAGGCCCAGCATCAAACCGGATTTAGTGGGAACCGTCGGATGATCCTCCTTGAAACGGGCCAATAAACGCAAAGACCACAGGTAATCCGCGCCAGGACGAACCGCCTTGTAGAGACGAGGCACTGTCTCCAAGTTATGATTAAAAATATCCGGTGGCCCAGCCGTCAATGCCTCCAACGCCCGATCCATGCGTCCTCGGAAATCCGGCACTAAAACCTCGATGCGGGTCTGGGGCGACTGGGTGCGAATTGCTTGAATACAGTGCGTAAAATGAGCCGCGCCGCCATCCCGCAAATCATCCCGATCAACCGAGGTCACTACTACATGGCGGAGCCCCATCGCTCCAATAGCCTGAGCTAAATGCATCGGCTCTTCAGCATCCAAAGGATCTGGCCGCCCATGAGCTACATCGCAAAAAGGACAACGGCGGGTGCAAATATTGCCCATGATAAGAAAAGTCGCCGTACCATGCCCAAAACACTCACCGAGATTAGGACAAGATGCCTCTTCACAAACTGTATGCAGTCGATGCTCACGCAATAATCCCTTAAGCCGTAATACCTCGGGACCTATGGGCGCCTTAGCACGAATCCAGTGGGGCTTACGTTGACGCTCCGTGGTAGGTTCAACTTTCACCGGAATTCGGGCGACTTTGGAGGCCCCCTTCAAAGCCCGGATATCCCGTTTTAATTCACCAGGTGGAGATGGCGTTTTTTGGCTCATTTAATCATCCTATTTTCTTCTCCATAGAACGGGGCTGAATATCCCAACCGCCGCACCAGATATCGAGATAAATTCTGTTGAACATCTGCCAATGGAAGCTCCATGCCTAAACGTTTGAGGTCAATAACTTCCATGCCTGAATAGCCGCATGGATCAATACGGTAGAAGGGCGATAAGTCCATGGCCACATTTAAACTCAACCCATGATAACAGCAACCTTTCCGCACCCGAAGACCCAAGGATGCAATCTTCCTGCCTTGAACATACACGCCTGGAGCATTTGCCCGGCGCTCTGTCTCGATTTCATAGGATTGTAACAAATCCACTACGGATAATTCTAACGCATCCACCAATTGCCGCACCCCCAAAGCCCGGCGGCGCAGATCAACCAAAATATAAACTATGCTTTGCCCAGGCCCATGATAAGTGACCTGACCCCCCCGATCGCAGCGCACTACAGGAATGTCGCCTACATCCCGCAAATGGCATTCTTGGCCATTTAACCCTAGGGTAAAAACTGGGGGATGTTCCACCCACCACAATTCATCCACGGTGGCACTGTCACGACGAACGGTAAAGTCCCGCATCGCCTGCCATACGGTATCGTAATCTTGAAGGCCAAGATTACGTATCCGCAGTGTGTCAGCACCCACTGGGATCCTCTTATCCATGGCTTTAACTCTCGCAAAGACCCGCCCGCACCTTCGTCTTGTAGGTTTGATACAGCCTATCCATTTGCTGCCATAGGAGACCAGGCGTACCATTGCCGACTTGGATTCCATCGATCCGGGTTACGGGGACAATTTCCCGGGTGGAACTGGTTAACCAAATCTCATCCGCCTGAGTCAATTCCTGGGCAGAAATTACTCGCTCCTGGCAAGGAATTCCGTTTTCTTTCGCTAATTCCAGTATCAGATCCCGGGTAACCCCGGATAATAAAAAAGAACCTTTAGGGGGGGTAGCCAGCACTCCTTCGCGAACAATGAATACATTGCTGGCCGCTCCTTCAGTTAGCCGTTCCTCGTGCAGCAAAATCGCTTCTTGCGCCCCTACGTCAATTGCTTCCTGGCGTAATAAAACGTTAGCCAGCAAAGCAATAGACTTAATGTGGCAACATTTCCAACGAATATCCTCTCGCGTCACTGCGCTAACCCCTTTCGCCCGCAGCTCCGCCGATAGCGGCTCGAGAGGGTTGCTCATGGCAAAAACCGTGGGTTCAACCCGATCTGGAAAGGCATGATTCCGAACCGCAGTCCCCCGGGTCACCTGCAGGTAAACAGCTTGGTCCAGCCCCTTATTATAGGCAATTAATTCTTGGAGAATTTTTTGCCATTGATTCTCTGGGAGGGGATTTTGTAAATGAACAGCCTCAAGGCTTTGTTCAAGCCGTTGCAGGTGTAAGGTCAAACGGAAAAAGTATCCGCCATAAACCGGGATCACCTCATAGACTCCATCGCCAAACAAGAAACCCCGATCCAGAACGGAAACCTTCGCCTGCCCTAAAGGCAAAAACTCACCATTGAGATAAGCAGTAGCCAAAAGTATTCCTTTAAGCAAAAAAGGACAATATCCAATCAATCAGCCGTTGCCACCAACTCCCTTCTGGCACTGCTGTCAACGCGACCAAGGGCCGTTTGAGCAAGACTTTGTCACCCAGATTAACCGTGACGATCCCGAGGTTCTGCCCTTCGGTAACAGGGGCCGTGATTGTATTTTGCACTCGCAGCGACGATGATAACTCCTCCCAGCGCCCCCGCTGCAACGTCACCGAGAGATCATCCACTAACCCTAGCGGCAATTCCTTATTTGCCCCTTGCCAAACGCGCACCTTAGTGACCGCCTCTTTAGCAGCATAAATACTGCGAGTATCATAGAAGCGAAAGCCGTAATTCAACAAAGCCAGGGATTCCTGCGCGCGGATTTTAGGGCTCCCCGTTCCCATAACAACCGCAATCAAGCGCATCCCATCCCGCATGGCAGAAGAAGCTAGGCAATAACCGGCTGAATTTGTGTGCCCCGTCTTAAAACCATCGACACTAGAATCGCGCCTTAGCAAAAGATTACGGTTATACTGAGTAATCCCGTTATAAGTAAACGCTTGTTCGGAATACCAACTATAATACTTAGGGAAATCCCGAATGATAGCTCTCCCCAAGGTGGCGATATCCCGCGCCGTCATATAGTGATTGCTATGGGGCAACCCTGTGCTATTGACGAAGTGAGAGCCCGTCATACCCAGGAGCTGCGCCTGTTGGTTCATCAATGCCGCGAAAATTTCTTCCGTACCGCCCACATGCTCCGCCAGGGCCACGCTGGCATCATTACCCGATTGAATGATCATCCCCTTTATTAGAGTTTCCACAGGCACCCGGGTGTTTACCTCGATAAAGGTTCGTGATCCCCCTGTACGCCATGCCTTCTCGCTAATAAGCACCTCATCCGCAAGATGGATGCGGCCCTGCTTAAGTTCCTTAAACACCACATAGGCCGTCATGAGCTTGGTAATACTGGCAGGTTCAATCCGTTCATCAGCCTGGGACTCGGCAAGAACCCGACCCGTGGCAAAGTCCTGCAGGAGGTACGCTTTGGCACTGAGAGACGGTGGCGCTGGAATAGGCAGAGGTTGCCCCCAGGCCTCAGCTCCCAAAAACAGTAAGAGAAGACAATACCAGGAGAGAAGAAAACTACGTGATTTCATCGCATTTGTCTTAAGGTTGCATGAATTGCCCTATCAGGCCAACCAGGTAAGAAGCCAATATCCTAGCTACGATAGCACAGCGGTGGCCGCTTAGTGAACAACAATAGGGTGGGGGAAACCCAGCTCAGTAAGACGCTTGGCAATATTATCCAGCGTTTCGACATTCAATAAAGGGCCAACGCGCACCCGGTAGAAAGGAGCCTGCTGCGTTGGCAGAGGACTCACTTTTACTTCTGCGTCAATAGTTGACCGTAGCCGCTTTTGCAACTGTTCTGCACTGCGGGGATTTTGGAAAGCACCGACCTGAAGATAAAATTCGTTTTCAGAAACATCTACTGTCCTATTCAGAGCGGGTTTTGGCTCTATAGCCCGTACTTCCACTAGACCTGTACCTTGCCTATCCAAACCTAGCTTTACGGCGGCTGCATAGGAAAGGTCAATGATCCGGTTGGAGTGAAATGGTCCCCGATCATTGACGCGCACAATGATCTGGCGCTTATTGCTTAAATTAGTCACCGTCACATAACAGGGTAAGGGCAGACTACGGTGAGCTGCGGTCATCGCATGCATATCATAAATTTCGCCACTGGAAGTACGGCGGCCGTGAAACTTTGATCCATACCAAGAAGCTATACCCTTTTCCTTATAACCGCCGCTACTGCGACGGGTGTAGTAACGCTGCCCGTTGACTTCGTAGAAAGGGGGGTTGCCATACTTGCTAAGCGGCTCTAGGCGGGGGGCAGAATCATTAAGCTTATCATCCGCTAGCAGTTTATTCTCCTGGACTTCGGGAAAACGGCTGCAGGCCATGTTTAATGGCCCCGCCAGAAGAAAGAATAGGAGGGATAGCGCCCCCCGCTTCATAAGCTGCTGCGGCCTTCACGCTGCGCTTTAATGGCCTTGGCCAGCTGGTAAACCGCCATGGCGTAGAGAGGGCTAGGATTATAGCGAATCAGAGCATAAAAATTATTAAACCCTAGCCAAACCTCGGGACCCTTTTCCTGTTCCAGTACAAACACGGAGGCAAGCTGGTCTTTAGAGATAGAATCTGCTATTTGGATCCCTTCTTGAAGCAGCTGGCCCACGGATATCGATGGTTTAAGCCCTCGCTTTAGCCATTGATGATAATCAACCCCGCTGACTTCCGCTAAACTGGCTACAGGGGCTTTCGCTTGCCAACCCCCCTTCCTTTTCAGAAAATTAGCAATGCTGCCAACCGCGTCTTCCGGAGTTTCCCAAATATCTCGCCAACCATCCTGATCAAAATCTACGGCGTAATCACGGAAACTATCTGGCATAAACTGGGCAAGCCCCATCGCTCCCGCGTAGGATCCTGTAAAATTGCGCGGATCTCTTTTTTCTTCTCGAGCAAGCAATAAAAATTCAATCAGTTGATGGCGAAAAAACTGGCTGCGCGGTGGGTAACGAAAAGCCAAAGTAGCAAGAGAGTCAATGACTCGGTAGCGGCCCATATGGCGGCCATAACGAGTTTCTACTCCCAGGATGGCAACAATAACTTCCGGGAGCACCCCAAATGTCTCTTGAGCCTGTGCAAGGCTGCGTTGGTTGATTTCCCAAAAAGCGACTCCCCTCTGAATGTGCTCGGGAGTAAGAAAAATGCGCTGATACTCATACCAGGGTTTACTCTTTTCCGCCGGCCGGGAAATCGCCTGGAGGATGTTTGTTTTGACTTCGACCTCGGCAAACAATTGCTTGAGTTCGGGCTTATCAAAGCCGTGCTGGGTAACCATCTCATCGATAAAATCATCGATACCAGGCAAGTCGCTATCGGCAGCAGCTACTACCAGGGGCAAAAAGGCATAGACTAAAAAAGTGATTGTCTTTCTCATTAGTTTGTTCCACGGCAACCCCTACTACCCAAGAATCAACTGGCGGTGATTTCGGGACGATAGCAAGCTACTAAAAGTTGAAAATGCCTTAAGCTGTCAGAATTACGCTCACCGAGCACAGCAATACCCTCTTTAACCCTACTAAAAAGGCCAGCCCCACTCCGTAGTAAAGTAGGGTTGAACGGCTCCCTTGCTCATAAATGCAGTCTCGACTACTCACCTATATATCCCTTAACAAGGGTAGGATATAGTAGTTTTGGGCCGAGCCCCAATGAGGTGCGCTTGAGAAGCACAGTCTCAAGTAGTATAAGTGCTTGCATAGAGGCCTTGCAAAACAGTCCTCAATACCGTATCGGCGTTAAAGGACATTTCTGAAACGGTCTCTCTATGTATAGAAAGCACCGTACTTTAGCAATGGTGGAGGCTTTTGAGCAAGCAAAGATAGTGTGTCAAAATCCCGTATACCATACTTCTACTAGAGGAAAAATTATGACATTAAAAACGGCGGATGTTGAATATATCGCCCATTTGGCTCGCCTTGCTATCGACTCGGAGGCTATTCCTCATTACAAGCATGATTTAAGCCGAATCCTTGAGTTCGTGGGACAAATGAATAAAGTTGACACTACCAATATCGAGCCCATGGCCCACCCTTTAGACGCCATTCAGCGACTACGTCCTGACGAAGTCACCGAAAGTGATCAGTGGAGGACCTTTCAATCTATTGCTCCCCAGGTTGAGGCAGGCGTCTACTTAATCCCTAAAGTTATTGATTAAGCTATCATAGTTTTTTGAGAAATAATCTATGCATCATAAGTCCTTAGCCGAACTGGCCAGCGCCCTAAAAGCGCGCGAATTTTCAAGCGAAGAACTCACCCAGCACTATCTCAAACGTATTGAGCGGCTGAATGAAGATCTCAACAGCTTTATTACCGTCTCTACTGAAGAGGCCCTTAAACAGGCTAAAGCCGCTGATGCCATATTACAATCCGGGGAAGGAAGCTCGATAACGGGTATCCCTTTAGCCCACAAGGATATTTTTTGTACTACCGGGGTTAAAACAAGCTGTGGCTCAAAAATGCTCGACAACTTTACCGCGCCCTATAATGCTACCGTAGTCTCCCGCCTCAAAACCGCCGGTGCTGTCATGCTTGGCAAGACCAACATGGACGAATTTGCCATGGGCTCCAGCAATGAGACTAGTTTCTATGGTTCGGTGAAAAATCCCTGGGCTCACGACCGGGTTCCCGGCGGTTCCTCGGGGGGATCGGCTGCGGCAGTAGCTGCAAGGCTGACTCCTGCCGCTACTGGGACAGATACTGGCGGCTCTATCCGTCAGCCGGCGGCTTTATGCGGAATTACTGGGCTAAAACCCACTTATGGCCGGGTTTCCCGGTACGGAATGATCGCTTTCGCCTCCAGCCTCGACCAGGGTGGCCCTATGGCCCGCACTGCCCAGGATGCAGCCCTTTTGCTTAATGTTATGGCTGGTTTTGACGAGCGGGACTCCACCTCTGTAGCGCAAGATGTTCCCGACTACACCCTTTCTCTTGAAGAGAGCATCAAAGGGATTAAAATCGGTCTACCCACAGAATATTTCGACGAAAACCTGAACCCGGGTATCGCCATCCCCATTGAGGCCGCTATCAAAGAATTTGAACGCCTCGGCGCTCAGATCCGTGAAATCAGCTTGCCCAATACTAAGCTGGCGGTCCCTACCTATTATGTGGTTGCCCCAGCAGAGTGTTCTTCTAACCTTTCCCGCTATGATGGCACTCGTTTTGGTTACCGTTGCGACAACCCCAAAGATCTCCTAGAGCTTTATTGTCGCTCTCGAGGCGAAGGCTTTGGCCCTGAAGTCAAGCGCCGGATTTTGATAGGCACTTATGTGCTCTCGGCAGGCTATTACGATGCCTATTATCTCAAAGCCCAGAAATTACGGCGTCTTATTAGCGATGATTTTAAACAAGCCCTTACTGAAGTGGATGTCATTATGGGCCCCACTTCGCCAACACCCGCTTTTCGGCTCGGAGAGAAAAGCGACGACCCGGTTGCTATGTACTTAGCTGATATTTATACCATCAACGTTAACCTGGCCGGATTGCCCGCACTTTCCATTCCGGCAGGCTTTGCCCAAGGGCTGCCCGTCGGCCTACAAATCATTGGTAATTATTTCAGCGAATCGCGCCTCCTCAACCTTGCCCACCGCTACCAACAAGTCACAGACTGGCATGACCGCATTCCTGCAGGTTATTAAGTATCTAGCTGCTAGACCGATAGCTCGCAAGCAATTACCCCACTCTATTCACCTAAATGAACGAATACATTGTACCGAACTGCTAACATAAGGGAGAAACATGCGGTGCTAACATTAAAAGAGATACGAGTCGGAATTCTCGGGCTAGGTTATGTGGGGCTCCCCCTGGCGGTGGAATTTGGCAAAAAGTTTCCCACCATGGGGTTTGATATCAATCCAAGGCGTATTGCGGAGCTAAAGGAGGGACGTGACAGTACCCTGGAAGTAGAACCTGAATTATTGGCAGCAACCACTCAGCTCCAATATACCCACCAGGCACAAGATTTAATTGATTGCAATGTCTACATTATCACTGTTCCTACGCCGATTGACGAATATAAACGCCCCGATCTCCGCCCCTTGGAAAGTGCAAGCCATACGGTAGGCAAAGTGCTCAAACGGGGGAATATCGCCATTTTTGAATCTACCGTTTATCCAGGAGCTACCGAAGAAATTTGTGTTCCTATTCTGGAACGTGAATCAGGACTTACCTATAACCAAGAATTTTTTGCAGGTTATAGCCCCGAACGAATCAATCCAGGAGACAAGCAACATCGGGTGGCTTCTATCTGCAAAGTCATATCAGCCTCGACGGTTGAGGCCACAGAATTAGTGGATGAGATCTATGCCAGTATTATTACTGCAGGCACCCATAAAGCGAACAGCATCCGTGTTGCTGAAGCGGCCAAAGTAATTGAAAATACCCAGCGGGATGTCAATATTGCCCTAATCAATGAATTAGCAATGCTCTTTAACCAACTTGGTATTGATACCCAGGAGGTCCTGGAAGCAGCAGCGACCAAGTGGAATTTCTTGCCATTTCGCCCCGGACTGGTTGGCGGGCACTGTATTGGTATCGATCCATATTACCTCACTCACAAGGCGCAAGCCATCGGCTTCCAACCTGAAATGATCCTCGCCGGCCGCCGAGTCAACGATGGCATGGGAAGCTACGTTGCTAGTCAAATAGTTAAACTCATGACCCAACGCCGCATCCACGTGGTGGATAGCAGGATATTGATTCTAGGGCTCGCTTTCAAGGAAAACTGCCCCGATTTACGGAATACTCGGGTGATGGATATTATCGCCGAACTTAAAAACTACCATGCTCAAATTGATATTTACGATCCTTGGATAGACGCTAAGGAGGCTAGGCAAGAACATGGAATCACTCTTGTCACTGATTTAAGAGACGGTTATTACGATGCCATCATCGTGGCGGTAGCTCACCGGCAATTCGCTGAGTTAAAGGCCGCGGGTATTCGCGCCTTAGGGAAGCCAAGAAGCATTCTCTATGACGTCAAACATCTTCTCCCTAAGGAGGCGGTAGATGGTCGCCTTTAAGCTATTCTAAATTTGACCTATGTAACAACAATAATACCCTAAGGCAAAGTCCAGGAAACATCTAAATGAAAATTATGGTGACGGGAAGCGCCGGCTTTATCGGCGCGGCATTGACCGAGAAACTGCTAAAGCGCGGCGATGAGGTCATTGGCGTTGATAATCTCAATGATTATTACGATGTCAATCTGAAACGGGCCCGGCTGGCCCGCTTTCAAACTAACCCCGCCTTTACCGAAGTGCCTATTGGGCTGGAGAATCGCGAAGCTTTGCGGGCTATATTTGCTAAATATCGGCCCCAACGGGTAGTTAATCTAGCGGCTCAAGCTGGCGTTCGTTACTCCCTGGAAAACCCCTATGCCTATATGGATAGCAATCTATATGGCTTCCTGAACATCCTAGAGAACTGCCGCCATTACCAGGTAGAACACCTCGTTTTTGCCTCCAGCAGCTCCGTTTATGGCGCTAACACTAAAATGCCCTACGCAGTCCAAGATAATGTGGATCATCCCTTGAGTTTGTACGCGGCTTCGAAAAAGGCTAATGAATTAATGGCCCATACTTATAGCCACCTTTATCGGCTTCCAACGACCGGATTGCGTTTTTTCACCGTCTATGGCCCTTGGGGACGGCCGGACATGGCTCTCTTTAAGTTTACCCGTAATATCCTGGCGGGTAAACCTATCGAGGTCTATAATTACGGCCATCATCAACGGGACTTTACCTATATTGACGATATCGTAGAGGGAGTGACTCGTACCCTAGATCGGCTTCCGGCACCTAACGCCAACTGGAATGGGGCAACCCCTGAGCCAAATACGAGCTCCGCACCCTACCGAATTTACAATATAGGCAATCATCAGCCTGTAGAACTCGGTAAGTTTATCAAGATATTAGAAGAATGCCTGGGCCGCGAAGCAAAAAAGAATTTACTTCCCCTACAGCCTGGGGATGTCCCTGCCACCTACGCGGATGTGGATGATTTAATCCAGGACATGGAGTTCTACCCTGCTACACCTATCGAGGAGGGGATCGCCCGCTTCGTAGCCTGGTATAAAAATTACCATAAGGTAAGATAAGTAAGAAGATTAACTTTAAGGAAAGGTTAGAATGCCTGACTTAGCCCTTCATTCATCATCGGCTTCTTCTGCTCAGAGGCGTAGCTTACGTTTGTTAAGCTATAATATCCAAGCAGGTGTTATCACTACCCGTTATCATCATTATCTTACCCGAAGCTGGAAACATATTCTGCCCGATGCGCGCCGCCATCAAACCCTAACCAGTATCGCCCAAGTAATATCGGATTTTGATATTGTGGGGTTGCAAGAAGCAGATAGTGGTAGCCTGCGTACTGGCTTTGTGAACCAAGCAAAACTACTTGCAGAACTTTGCGATTTTCCCTACTTCCACCAGCAAGCCACGCGCCGCTTTGCTAATATCGCTCAGCAAAGCAACGCCCTCCTTAGCCGAATACAACCAAGCTATCTTCGTACCTACCGGCTGCCAGGTCTAGTACCCGGACGAGGGGCTATCTTGGCCCACTTTGGCAATCCCAAAAATCCCCTAATCGTCCTTCTGATCCACCTTGCTCTAGGCCGCCGCTCGCGAACCCAGCAGCTAGATTTCATCAGTAGTTTAGTCCACAATCATCCCTATGTCGTGGTCATGGGGGATTTAAATTGCCAGCTTCACAGCCCGGAGCTGCGCGCCTTATTGCGGAAAACTGGACTGAAGGCACCGGTCACTAAAATCGCAACCTATCCTAGCTGGCGCCCAAAACGACATATCGATCATATCTTAGTGAGCCCCTCATTGGAGGTCATTCAAGTGGGTGCGCTAGCCCATGCTGTCTCTGATCACCTTCCATTAGCCACAGAAATTCTGGTTCCAGCGGAAATAGGGTTATGGGATAATAAAACCTCCGGGCTGCCCGCCAAAAGCATCCCGAAATCTGAGCAAAAAGTTGCCTGGATGTAAAGGCTCCTATAAAATTCGCCCTAGATCTGGTATAACCCGCTTTTTTACATTCATTTAGCCTAAAATACCCCCTTGGCGGGCTCTCCAAACGCTTATCTAGGAGTAATCAATAATGTCCAAAGTATGTCAGGTAACGGGCAAACGCCCTGCGAGCGGTAATAATGTTTCCCATGCCCATAACAAAACTAGGCGCCGGTTTCTGCCTAACCTCCATACCCATCGGTTCTGGGTTGAAGGCGAAAATCGTTGGGTAAAACTTAAAGTGAGTGGCAAAGGACTCCGTATGATCGATAAACTAGGTATCGATCAAGTCTTGGCAGATATGCGAACCCGGGGCGAAAAAATATAAGGAGAGAGAAAGTATGCGCGATAAAATCAAGTTGGTATCCAGTGCAGGTACTGGCCATTATTACACGACGACAAAGAACAAACGTACCACACCGGAAAAGCTAGAAAAGAAAAAATACGATCCAGTAGTACGCAAGCATGTTCTTTATAAAGAAGCTAAAATTAAATAGCCATTAATTTTGTCTTGAGTTTCCTCTAAAAACCCGTCTTTTCTGGCGGGTTTTTAGAGGGCATCATAAAATTATTTATCCATTCAAACCTGCTGAAGAGAATAGCCGCGCAGGGAGAGGGCGAAATCCTGCAAGGCTTTTATCCCGGATTCCTCGGCCTGGCGGCACCACTCCTGCAGGGCATACAATAGCGCCTCCTGGCTAGACCAAGCCTGGGACCAGAGGGCCTGGAGCTGCTGGCGAAAGCGATACACCGTCTCCAGGCGCTGATTATCCTTGAGCATGGCGCTCAGCTCCTGCTGGGCCTTGGCATCCATCAACGCCTCATGGCGCAGCAACCAGTTACGGGCCCGCCGGTACAGCGCGTTGCCTGAGAAATGAGCCGCCTCCTCTTGGAGTACCGGAGCCATCACCTCCCGCCCATAGGCGGTCAACAGGCGGAAGCGGTGAGCCACCACGGCCCTGAGCGTGTCCACATCCACCCACTGCTTCCCGGGCTGGATGAGCAGCTTGGGGGCTACCTTTTTCACCCGGGCCAGCTTCAACGCCGCCAACACCCGAATGTAGAGCCAGCCGATATCAAACTCATACCACTTGGAAGAGAGCTTGGCGGAACTACCATAGGCGTGGTGGTTATTGTGCAGCTCTTCCCCCCCAATCAATATCCCCCAGGGGAGTAGATTGGTGGAGGCATCGGCCACCTCATAGTTCCGATAGCCCCAGTAGTGGCCCAGTCCGTTAATCACCCCCGCCGCAAAGAAGGGAATCCAGTGCATCTGAACCGCCCATATCACTAAACCCGCTACACCAAACAAGCCCAGGTTGATGAAGAGCATCAGCACAATCCCCGCGTAGCTATGTTTCGTGTAGAGGTTGCGCTCAAGCCAATCATCCGGGGTGCCATGGCCATACTTCTCCGTTACCTGCGGGTCTCGGGCCGCCTCCCGGTAGAGCGAGGCGCCTTGCCATAGCACTTTGTGGATACCCACCGTCCGAGGACTATGGGGGTCTTCGGCCGTCTCGCATTTGGCATGGTGTTTACGGTGCACCGCCGCCCATTCCTTGGTCACTATCCCGGTGGTCAGCCATAGCCAGAAACGAAAGCAGTGGCTCACCGCCGGATGCAACTCCAGCGCCCGGTGAGCCTGGTGGCGGTGAAGATAAACCGTCACACTGATGATGGTCAGGTGGGTCAGGACCAGCGTGACCGCAAAATAGCCCCAAAAGGACAATTCTAAAACTCCAGAAAACATGTATTCAACTCTCCGACGTTATGTTATGCCAGAACTCAAGTATCTTTATTATAAATTTTTGGATATTGCCTTGAGAAAATCCGCGCCTATTGGCCTTGTTTCTAGCATCTCAAACCAATATTCGGTTATTTTTTATAGATACGTCATCCTCCCAGCGGAAACCGCATACTAGCCGATGCGGTAATCAGCGTCTATTAAAGGGACATTGTTTCCATATATCCCATGCTTGACAGTCTATTATCCAGGACAATACCATGCCTAAACCTATCACTCCTCTACTGGCAGTCGATATTATCATTGCTATAAAAGATCGGCCTAATCAACCTATTGTCCTCATCAAGCGCCGTAACCCCCCCCTCGGATGGGCCCTACCGGGTGGTTTTGTCGATGTTGGCGAGATGTTGGAGCAAGCGGCAATACGTGAAGCTCAAGAGGAAACCGGGCTTAAAGTTAGGCTTGAAGCCCTCCTAGGTTGCTACTCTGATCCCGCACGAGATCCTCGTGGCCATACGATCAGCGCGGTCTACGCAGCCAGTGCTTCTGGGGTCCCTAAAGCCGCCGACGATGCGGCTGAAGTAGCCTTATTTTTACTGGACAAACTTCCTAAACATTTAGTCTTTGACCACCGCCAAATCCTGACCGATTACGCCCACTATCGCTCTACTGGAACGCTTGCGCCAATCCGCCAAGTGGGTTCAAGTTAAAGGAATAATATGCCAAAATGGAATTCACTGATGGCTGCCAATAACAAGCGATACAAAGAAATATAAGTAGCTATGAATAAAATAGGGGATAGTGGAGAGCCGGAACCAAAGAATAAGGAAAGGAAATTCCTACATTGAAGGATACCCCCAGAGGGCGTGCGCCAAATTTTTCAGGAAGAAAAAAGTTAGTTTGCGAAGCACCAATGTCTCAAAATTTTTTTTGCCGAGGAACTTAAGTAAACGACCCATGACGCAAGATATTCTAATACGCGCGGAACAACTATACCGATATTACAGTGGGCACTGCGCTGTTAAAAACGTTAGCTTCGATGTTCGGAGGGGCGAGATATTGGGCTTTCTCGGTCCTAACGGTGCCGGGAAAACAACTACCATGCAAATCTTAGCAGGCAGCTTAGCGCCAAGTTCCGGGCAAGTGCGGATCAATGATTTCGACTTGTTAGATAAACCCAAGCAGGCCAAACAAGGTCTCGGCTACTTACCCGAAACTCCCCCGCTTTATCGGGAACTTACTGTGACGGAATATCTTGCTTTCTGCGCCCGCCTCAACCGTATACCCAGAAACCAGCAGGCAGGCGCCATTGCCTCGGCTATCAATCGCTGCGGTTTAAAAAAAGTAAGCAAACGGCTGATTGGAAATCTTTCCAAGGGCTACCAGCAGCGAGTAGGAATTGCGCAAGCTATCATTCATTCTCCCTCTGTGATTATCCTGGATGAGCCTACAGTAGGTTTAGATCCCATCCAAATTCGAGAGATTCGCGAACTTATTCGTGAGCTGGCCCAAAAACATAGCGTCATCCTTTCCACCCACATCCTGCCGGAAGTTCAGGCTATCTGTGATCGGGTCCAGATTATTAACCAGGGAGAATTAGTGCTTACCGATACCATCGCGGGGCTCAGCCAGCGGATGGAGGCCACCAGTATCTTGGTAAGGTTTGACGCCCCCCCCACAACCGAGGCGCTAATGTCTATAAAGGGCGTGACAAGTGTAGAAAGAGAGGAAGACGGACGATTCCGTCTTCGTTATCAACCTGATAAGCAAGATCCAGTGGAAGAACTGGTTCGCCGCACCGTTGATAAAGGCTGGCATCTGCGGGAACTCACTCCGGAGCGGCGCACCCTAGAAGAAATTTTCGTCGCCATTACCCAGACGGAAACTTCCCAGGAGCCGGTGCTACTATGATGGTTCTTACCTTAGCGCTACACGAACTACGCCGTTTGTTTCTCTCACCCTTAGCTTGGGCCACTTTAGCTGTTACCCAAATTCTTTTTGGTTATATGTTTTTCACCCAAGTTGCCTATTTTCTGCAGTTCCAACCCCGCCTTATGGGCCTTCCCGAAGCGCCTGGGATCACCGAAATCGTAGCTCTCCCCCTATTTCAAAATGCCGCCGTAATTATGCTCTTGATAGTCCCCCTGATGACCATGCGCCTGGTGGCCGATGAAAGGCGTGGCCGTACTCTCGCCTTATTATTCTCAGCTCCTCTCTCTATGACCGAAATTGTGATCGGTAAGTACCTAGGTACACTGGCTTTCTTTATTATCATGACTCTCTTGCTTGTTTTGATGCCCCTTTCCCTACTCCTAGGGGGCACCCTGGATTTTGGGCTCTTGGCGGCGGGATTGCTCGGGTTGGGGCTACTGATTGCTAGTTTTACCGCCATTGGGTTATTTCTTTCCTCCCTAACCCAACAGACTACGGTAGCGGCTATTGGCTCCTTTGGCGTACTACTGTTACTCTGGATTATCGATTGGGCCGGCAATAGCGGTATTTTAAAAGAAGGGGGTGAGGAGTTATTCAGCTATCTCTCCCTGTTTCGGCACTACCAAACCTTACTAGAAGGTCAGTTCAATAGCAGTGATATTATTTATTACCTATTGATTATAACTACCTTTTTAGTACTGAGTATCCGCCGGCTCGATGCTGACCGGCTACCTCATTAATTAATTTATAATTTATCGGTATTAAGGGGCTAACCGGGGCAGCATATGCGCGTCACTCGAAAAACTCACTGGCAAATCAGATTACAAAATCTTTTTTTCATCCTCTTATTCCTTACTATTGTGGGCCTGATTGCTGTCCTTAGCCTACGGTATAACTACCAGGCCGACTGGACCTCTAGCGGTCGTAATACCCTCTCTCAGGCAAGTCAATCGCTTCTGGAGCAACTTGAAGGACCGGTTACCATTATCAGTTTTGCTCAAGAACCCCATTCCAAGCAGCAAATTACCCAACTAGTTGAACGCTATCAGCAGCACAAACCGGATCTAGAATTAAAGTACATCAACCCAGAAATGGCGCCTGCTCAAGTCCGGGAGCTGGAGGTTACCCTTGAAACGGATCTAGTGATTAAAAAAGATGGCCGACAGGAAAAACTGCGGAATCTGTCTGAGGAAGGCTTGACTAATGCCCTAAATCGGGTTGCTCGCAGCGGCGAGACAAAAGTTGTCTTCCTGACGGGTCACGGCGAGCGGGATCCCCATGGCCATACTGGTTTTGATCTCGAAAATTTTACCCAATACCTGGAAACCAAAGGGTTTCACATTCAGTTATTAAATCTAGCAACTCAATCTCAAATTCCAGATAATATCCAGTGCTTAGTCATTGCCAGCCCCCAGGCTGATCTCTTGCCGGGCGAGGTAGAACTTATCCAGACCTATGTTAAAAAGGGTGGCCACCTACTCTGGCTAGCCGAACCCGGGCCTTTACATGGATTAGAACCGCTGGCGAAGGATCTCGGTATCACGATACTACCGGGGACCATCATCGACCCTAGCGCTCGGCTATTACTTGGCCGTGGCAGCATTACCTTCGCCCTAGTCCCGGAATACGATGATCACGCCATTACCGAACACCTCACATCGGTTACTTTATTTCCCCGGGCGGCTGCGCTGGAGAGTACAAAAAAGAGCGGCTGGAGAACTCAAGCGGTACTTGCTACCTTGGCAAGGACCTGGGTAGAAAGTTCCGGGTTGGAAGAAAAAATCGAATTTGATCAAGGAAAAGATACTGTCGGACCTTTTACCATTGGCTTCGCTCTAAATCGAGAGCCGCCTCCCTCCAAGGAGACGGCGGCCAGTGAAGAACAAAACGCATCTGAGACCCGTACCCAGCGCATAGTCGTTATCGGCGATGGGGATTTTCTCTCCAACGCTTACCTTGGTGGGGGAGCTAATCTGGATTTGGGCCTTAATCTTATTAACTGGCTTACCCATGAAGACCGCTTTATCGCCATTCCAGCACGGACGCGCCCCGATACCACTCTCCAGCTTTCTTCCACAGCTTCTTGGGCAATCGGTCTAGGATTTTTACTGGTATTACCCGCGACATTACTAAGCCTTGGGTTATTCATCTGGTGGCGGCGGCGCCAACGTTAAAGCAAAATTTCTATGAACACACGCACCTTGCTTAATTTTACCCTCCTGGCTATTGCCGGACTCCTGGCTTGGGTTGTTTTTTATGAGCCGGGGACTGCCCCTGAACCCGCTTCACTCCCACTCACGTCCATCAATGCTGAACGCATCCAGACAATCCGTGTGGTCCATAAGTCCCGCCAAGAGATCCGGCTGGAGCAAAAGCAGGGAAATTGGTTCGTTACGGCTCCTATCCAAGCACCGGCTAACACATCTATGGTCGAAACACTGCTAAGTATCGCAAAAACTCCAAGCCATAGCCACTACCCGGTTCAAGATATGAACCTTGGCAACTTAAATTTAGAACCTCCTGAAGCCCACTTATACCTAGATGACCTAGCACTCGCCTTTGGCACCACGGAACCGCTACACCAACGCCGCTATGTTTTGGTGAAAGATATGGTTCATCTCATTAGCGGCAACGCTTTTCAGGCCGTTGCTTCGGGCGCCGCCGATTTTGTCGATCCAGCCTTGCTTCCCGGCGACTACGCCATCACCGAACTGCGGCTCCCCCAGGTCATGATCGAGGCGGGTAATCCAAAGGTCAGCCCTAAACGCACCATTGTGCTACGCCGAACTCAAGAGACCTGGAGCGCCGAAGGCGCCAATAGCAAGCCGGCCAGCGAAGCAATTGCAAAGCTAGTCAAAGCCTGGCAACAACATACCGCCCAACAAGTCGAGCTGAAAGGAAACAGGGCAACACTGGTTACTATTGAGGTACAACGGGAAGGAGCTCCCCCTATTCACCTTGAGCTTCTTGCGGCCCTACCCCGTTTAATATTGGCCCGATCAGATTTTGGAGTCGAATACCATTTATCCATCTCCGCCTGGAATACCCTATTTCAGTTGCCCCGAAACTGACCTAGAAGTTAAATAATTTTAAGATAGAGAAACCTGGCAAATCACCCATAGCGGACAAAACCAGTGCCCGAACTGCCAGAGGTCGAAACCGTTCGTCGTGGCATCGAGCCGCACCTAGTAGGCCGCCAAATACATACGGTTATTGTCCGAGAATCGCGTCTACGCTGGCCAATTCCGCTCTCCTTAACCCAGAATCTTATTGGCCAGTCCTTTCTTGCTGTAGGACGCCGTGGCAAATACCTCCTTTTAAGTTGTACTCAGGGTACGATTATTCTTCACCTCGGTATGTCTGGCAGTCTACGTCTGGTCACTACTAATACACCACATGGAAAGCATGATCATCTTGATATCGTATTGAATAATGGCCGCTGTTTGCGTTTCAATGATCCCCGCCGATTTGGATCAGTATCCTGGACTCAGGCAAACCCCCTGCATCACCCCCTGCTGGAGATACTTGGTCCAGAACCCTTAGAATCCCTGTTTGATGGACATTATCTTTTTAAACACTCCCGTCATAGGCGAACCTCGGTTAAAGCCTTTATCATGAACCACCGAATAGTCGCCGGAGTTGGAAATATTTATGCCAACGAGGCGCTGTTTCTGGCAGGAATTCACCCTCGGCGATCTGCTAGCCGCATCGGTTTAGCCCGTTACCAACGGCTAGCAGAAACCACTAAAACAGTGCTATACAACGCAATTCAGGCGGGGGGAACCACATTGCGGAATTTTTTAACTAGCGATGGCAAACCCGGCTATTTCGCTAACCAGCTCCAAATCTATGGCCGTAGCGCTCATCCTTGTCCGATTTGTGGAACTCCTATTCGCCTCGAACGCATCGGCCAACGGGCAAGCTATTACTGCACCCAATGCCAGCATTGACAAAAAATTCCCTCTTTGATTCGTCGAATCTGGCTCCTAGCATATATACTAGCCAAACCACGGGCATTTGAAAGAAAAATTAAATTTACTCGCTCGATGGAGCCTACGTTATTTTGGAGAGGAAAATCGATGAATGTACCTAGAATTCTTATTATTGTCGTAATTATTTTTGCATTGATTAATCTAATCGGCTGGCTAACTAAACCCGATAATTATAAGCCCCCTCAAAATTACCAAGGCTCCCTTTCATCCATGCAGACCTATGCGCAGCTGATCAATAATCATCCTACTTTGGCACCTACTACAAGCCGCCAGATGAAATCCTAACCTTTAAGGAGTAGGGGCGCCGCCAGGATTGGGCGGCCCTGGCATTCTTGGCATCTGCGGCGCTCTAGGAGCCCTTTGTACGCCACCAGGCTGATTGTTGCCGTGAAACAAGATCGACATACGCCGCATATGGAAGGTAATGGTTTCGGAATGGGCAATGGGTGCTCCCGCTCGATCAAGTAATTTTGCCTGTAGCGTATGGCTGCCCCGATCCACATTAGTCAAGGTATATCTAAGGTTAGTTTTAGTTTTACCTACTGATTGGCCATCCAATAAAAGCTGCAGCCTATAATCTGAGTCAACTTCCAGGGGCGGTTCTACTTGGAGCGCCACCTCAACTTTACCGGTATTCTCTCGCACGGTTGCATCATCCTGAGGGGCAAGGATGCTCAGCCGATGGGAAACCATTGCGTTTGCTTTAGTTTGATCGGCTGCTTCCATGTTTTTAGGCAACGGTGGCGGCGAATAGGTCTGTAAGGGCATTGTTGTAAGTTCCACGGCGCCTTCCCGCGGCTGATCGGAATACTCAACATTCCCATCCGGAGTGACATACTTATAGATGCCACCTAGGGTAATAACTGGTATTAAACCGCATAAAAGAAGCAGTATACGCATATTTTAGAAATAAACTAAAAATGAAGGAAAAGGTAAAATAACGCTTTACCTGCAAATATACTCGGCAGTCATCCGCTTTAATTTAAAAAAACTGTTTATCTTTAACCCGGTAACAACCTTCATGAATTCCCCCCGAAGTGAGTGTAAGACTATGGAAGCAAAACCGCACCAAGGCGGTAAGGAGGAAACTGCCGGTTAAGCTGCGCCTAATTGAGGTACTCGGGGGCGGATGCTTCAATCTCCTGGATAGGTTCTGAGAAAAAATCAGGCGGGTCAGCCCCTCTCCATGCTTCTGGAGTTATCGAGCATGCGATAAAACCGGTATGGGATCAGGCAAGCACGATCTTGCTCCGTTTGGTCACGATCATGTTTCCAGACAATAACGGCCAGTATAGCTGAAGAGGCCTTAAATTCTTCGCCGAGGGACTTAACTCCTAAAGAGATTGGTAAAAAGCCATGAAATGATTGCCTCAATACCTGCAAATGTAGTACCTTTTAAGATGAACCTTTAAGTCGATTCGGGTTTGATGAGCTTAATCTAACCAAGCGCATGAATCGATGTGGAGTTTGCTGCAATTATGTGCATCTATCACATAGGATTTCCCCTAATTAAGTATGGAATAAAATTTATGAATAAAATAAATTACTTATATTTAATCGCTTTTCTCGCATTGTTTGCCAGCACAAGTGTAAATGCCGCGCTTAACACAGAATTCGATGAAAGCGATGTCTTGCTTCATTGTGAGCGCCCCCCGGAGGCAGACAAATATCCAGAAGAGGTATTCAATAAAATATTCCCAGAGATTACAAAACGGCTTCAGACCTACGCGAACAAGGGAAAGGTACTGAGAGCCCACTACATGGGTAAGCTCGGGCAGGGATTCTTTGTTGTCGTCCAGGGAAAGAATGAGGAAGACGCCATCGCCAACGCCAAGCGCATCCGGCAGGAAAATTTGACCACCATATACGAGGCTACGAAGGATTCTAAAATAGGCCCCCAGCCTGATTACTGCCAAATGTTTAGCATCGGCCCGGTAGCAGTCCTCCCTCAATAACGCTTTCTGTTAGGCGTACGTAATCCCAGGTCTTGGTCAGCAACCACCAAGACCTGGCGATTCGTTCGGGAAGCCAAAGAAAGCAAACTAACAGCTTCTTGCCATATCCTCTGGGCACTCTTTCAAAGACTATAATACATATCAAACTCGATGGGATGGGTAGTCATCCGCAGGCGAGTCACATCTTCCATCTTTAACGCAATATAAGCATCAATAGCATCATCGGTAAACACGCCCCCCGCTTTAAGGAATTCCCGATCCCGATCTAGCTCTTCTAGGGCCTGTTCAAGGGAAAAACAAACTGTGGGAATATCTTCTATCTCCTCGGGTGGTAAGTCATAAAGGTTCTTATCCATGGCATCGCCAGGGTGAATCCGGTTTTGAATGCCATCAAGTCCGGCCATTAGCATGGCAGTAAAGGCAAAATAAGGATTAGCAGTGGAATCCGGAAACCGAACTTCGATACGCCGCGCCTTGGGGCTAGTCACATAGGGCACTCGAATCGATGCGGAACGGTTGCGGGCAGAATAGGCCAATAAGACTGGCGCCTCGAAACCTGGAACTAAGCGCTTATAGGAATTAGTGGAAGCATTCGTGAAGGCATTAAGTGCCCGAGCATGTTTAATAGTACCCCCGATATAATACAAAGCAGTCTCTGACAACCCCCCATATTTATCCCCAGCAAAAATATTTGTTCCTTCTTTTGCTAGGGATTGATGGACATGCATGCCGCTACCATTATCTCCTACTAAGGGCTTAGGCATAAAAGTAGCAGTTTTACCAAAAGAGTGGGCCACATTAAGCACCACATACTTAAGAATCTGTAGTCCATCGGCCCGGCGCACCAAGGTGTCGAACTGAGTTCCGATCTCGCACTGCCCTGCCGTCGCCACCTCATGGTGGTGAACCTCCACGGACACTCCCATTTGCTCTAAAATTAAACACATGGCGGAACGAAGATCTTGCAAGGAATCGACCGGGGGCACGGGAAAATAACCCCCTTTAATGGTAGGCCGGTGCCCAATATTGCCAGTCTCATAAACCCGCTCAGAATTCCAGTGAGATTCTTCAGCGTCAATCTTATAGAAAGAGCCGGAAATACTGGTTCCCCAACGAACATCATCCAGCACAAAAAATTCAGGCTCCGGACCAAAATAAGCGGTATCCGCAATACCTGTGGACTTTAGATAGGTTTCGGCGCGCTTGGCAATAGAGCGAGGATCTCGCTCATAACCCTGAAGGGTAGTCGGCTCCACGATATCGCAGCGCAGTACCAAGGTCTTTTCCTCCATGAAAGGATCAAGCACCGCCGTCTCTGGGTCTGGCATCAGAATCATATCGGACTCTTGAATCGCCTTCCAACCAGCAATAGAAGAGCCATCAAACATTTTGCCTTCCCTGAAGCTCTCTTCATCTGCCCTATAGGCAGGCATGGAGACATGTTGTTCTTTTCCCCGAGTATCCGTAAACCGGAAATCGACGAATTTTATTTTTTCTTCTTCGATTATTTTTAATACATCTTCAACAGCCATCGAAGTCCCCTCCGCTCTAGGCCCATTCAATAGAAAAAATTATTCTAGCGCGCATGGTGGCACTGTGATACTTTACTGAGATGTTTTACTGACTTCCAAACGCACCACCACCTCCCTGTCCTGTTCGGTAACTTTAAGTACACGATGGCCATTGACCCGGCACCAAGCGGGGATATCGTTCAGCGCCCCCGGATCGGTGCTGACGACTTCTAAAACATCTCCCGACATTAGTTCCTTTACTTTTTGCTGAGTCCGGATCACAGGTAGCGGACAAAGCAAATGGCGAACATCCAATCTCCGCACATTCATCCAAGTCTCCTCAAGTTAGAGCATCTAAGGGCAATAATTCCCAATCATACATACCACTCCTTGGGGATGTCTTCATTAGAGAGCGGAGCAACCGCTAGGGTCTGGGCTACGCCACCGGGGCGGACAACTTTTACCTGCACCTGCGACGCTTCTCGACCTTGACTAAAGCGGGCCACCAGTTGACTCGCCAAAACCATATCGCCTTTCTCCAAAGCGCCATCAACCAGCGTTAATGGACCTTTATGACTTACCGTTCGTAGGTGAGTGAATACCTTGGCATAGCCTTCCAGGTAATTGTTTTCTCCCAAATCCCGCGCGACAATAAGCTTAAAATGGGGACGCGGCCGCAGATGACGACCCACCTTGAGCAGCATGATATCGTCCAGTTCGTAATCCCGAGTACTGCGGGCCTGCCACAAATCAGCCAGCTTAGCCGAGTAGTTAGCATCGGTAAGAAAACAGCAGCCGCCCGCCGGCTGAGCATAACCTTCGATTCCAAAGTGGGCCGCTAACGCCATTTGCGGCTTACGGGAACGCCCACTAAAATCATAAAGCCCATCCCGATCCACCCAACCTTCGCGCTCCGGCAGAGTAATAGGGAGATTTTTAGCGCAAAGAGGCCGTAATAATAGATCATGGGCGCCCGACTCGCGAGCTACCACTGGCATTGTCTTGGCTCGCTGGGATTTAGGACGCTGCCCTACAACCTCACCAGTGATAATGAAATCAAAATTATTTTCTTTCATCCATGCCAGTGCTTTACCCACCATAAAGCTTTTACAATCGAGGCATGGATTGAGATTAGCTCCATAACCATATTTTGGATTGAGCACTACTTCCTTGTACTCCTCGATCACTTCTATCATGTGTAGCTTGATTCCTAGCTGCTCAGCCACCCATAGGGCATTATTGCGTTTAGCTCTGTTTTTATCCTTATTGCGAATGGCATGGGTATGCCCCTCCACACAGAATCCCGTAAAAAAATTGATTCCTTCTACATGAATGCCTTGCTCCTGTATTACCTTGACGGCAAGCATGGAATCCAGCCCTCCGGAAACTAGGGCTATCGCTTTATATTGTCTTCCCATAACCTCTCTATCACTGATTTTTGTATCAAAATAGCTAAAGTAAGAGTCGGTATCCAGTTTCTACGCGCCTAACTCGAGGAGAGATTTTGTTCCAGCACCTAGCTACTCAGTTGAAAATGCTTCTCAATTGCCCCTAAAACTTCACCAGGAGCTATCTTGCCAAGCCTAATCTCTGTCCTATTGCTCATGATAGCTTGCAGCTAAGGCGCCTATGTTCAAGGGTTGGAAAATTACGACGTGTACTGCGTAGGCGCTCGGGATCCAGCTCAGCGGTGATCACACCAGAGCCACGGGGCAAGCGCGCCAAGATAACCCCCCATGGGTCAATAATCATACTGTCGCCATGGGTGGTGCGCCCACTAGCATGAAAACCTCCCTGACCTGCGGCCACCACGTAGCATAGATTTTCAATAGCTCGGGCCCGCACAAGGGGCTCCCAGTGCGCCTTACCCGTAAGTGCGGTAAAAGCCGATGGCAAAACTAGAATCTCCATGCCCCGCTCTACCAGGCAGCGAAATAACTCTGGGAAACGTAAATCGTAGCAGACGGCAAGCCCCAACTTTCCAAAAGGAGTATCAGCAACAACCACATCCTGTCCGGATTCGATGGTCAGAGACTCACAATATCTTTCCTCTCCGCCGGGCAGAGAAACATCAAACAGGTGGAGCTTATCGTAGCGTGCCACCACTCGGCCATCAGCATCAAAGAGCAGACATGCAGCCCGAACCTTACCCGATTCAGAGGCTTGCAAAGGAACGGTACCGCCTACTAACCAAACTTTATGCCTAATAGCTTGCTGCGACAGGAAGCCCTGCAGAGGTCCATTCCCCTCCTCTTCAACGATACTCAGTAAGGCGCCCTCCTTCTCTCCCATAAGAGCAAAATTTTCAGGCAGTATCACTAGCTTTGCTCCTTTAGCAGCCGCTTGGGCGATAAGCCGTTCCGCCTCTAGCAGGTTGGCTCCAACGTTCGGCCCTGATGCCATTTGAATCGCCGCGACAACGCTCACAGATACTCTCCTATTTTCTATGTTTATTCAGATACAGATAAAATATATATGATCATGGGGCAAGCCCCGCCCCTGATGTTTCCATTCCAATTGATCTTAAATGCTTTCACAATCTTACTTTTATTACTCGCGTTCTTTAGAGGAAAAAAAGTTCTTTGCACGGGTTACGACCGGCTTTTTCCAGGGTCCAGAAATCGCGTAATAATAAGTTAGCAGCTGCTCCATCCCAGTATTGAATATTTTACCCGCTAATTCATCAGCTAACATAATGGCGGTACCTACACCCAGGCCCACCGGCCCACCCGCCATCGCCCCGGCTAAAGGTAAACTTGAAGATACCTGAGGGGTCACCGCTATTATCTGGTCATAATCTTGCGTTGCTAAACCAATCCTACCGCTCGCTTGGACTCGAGCGGTAGGACCCTCTATAACCAAGTCCTTGGAATAAGCATTTCCTTCGCGGATGGAGAAAGCGCCTTTAACACGATCAAACGCAAAGCCCTTACCAAAAATATCACTGAAATCTAGCGCCAACCGCCGCGGAAGCGTTGTAATGCTGAGCAGCCCAAACAGCCGTCCTGCCCCAGGTTCCACATCTAATAGGCGACCTTTATCCATGGTTAATCGCATACTGCCCTCTAGCCGTTCTAAGGAAAATAAAGTGGGCGGACCAGGCCAGCCCACGATGAGCTCCATCTCTGTCTCTCCGCCAAGAACATTAGCTTGGTGACCCGCCTCAGTCAGCAATTGACTTAGACTCGGGCTATAAGCCTTGATATCCACATGAGACCATTGAGTTTCCCCCCGTATCGTCCAATCCCCGTTGGCTTCAAGCTGCAGGGTCGGCGATACAATTTCTAACTCTTCTAAACGAAAACCATCAGCATGGGGACTGGCGTATACCTTAACGACACCCAAATCATAACCCTTGTAGCGGCACTGACGGCATATTAAATCAAATGCGGGCCATGTCTGGGGATTAACCGATGACAAGCTGCTATCAGAGGCTATCGAGTGCAGATGCAAATGCTCTAGATCAACAGCCAAGGGCTCCTCTGAACCCTCTCCAGGTATCCTTATCCACCCTGTCAGAGAAGGCCCAGTCACTTGGGCTTGCCAGCGGGAAGGCATCCGGTTTGCCTCTATCATAACATCCTCAAAATACCCCCCAAACAGTTCCATCTGATCAACTTGCAAGGCAATATGATTGAGTCGCAGCAATTGGCTAGAATCTCCCTGGCCAGCCCTTTTAAGGGTTTCCCACCAGGCACCTATCGAGAGTTTAGGCAGGGCGCCCGCAAGCCAAACTCCTGGCCTGGACAGTACTGGTGGATCGCTATTATTTCCAACCCGTACTTCTCCTCTTAGCAAACGGGACGACGTCCCTCTTCCCGTCATCTCAAATACCCCCTGCAACCAATCTCCATAAACAAGGGTAACTTGTTTTTTATCTCTATCGGTGCCACGAAATTCCCACAATAGCTTCCGCCTCTGCTCGGCTGGCTTTGCTAGCGGCGGTGGTAAGGCCACTTTAACCCCCTTCAGCCCGGAGTTAACGCGAACTATAGTAACCTTATCTTCATCTGGCCTAGCTTTTTTAAAGGTAACATCGGCGATAAAATCGGCGGCCCCATGGACCCAGGTTGACAGGGAAGGGAACCATTTCTCCGCAAGTTGCCGCGCCTCCAAATGGCCCTCGAGACTTAGCTGAACCTCCGTCCCCCCCCGCTGGCGAGGTAAACTGAGGAGCTCGACCTTGATAGGCCGCTCTAGCAACCGGGCCACCAAATTTTCCGATTTAAGCCCCGCCGGAGTAAAGTGCAAGCTACCCTCAATAGCAGCAAGTTCTAAAAAGGGATTATTCTGCTGGCGTAAATAAGCATTGGTAAAAATCAGCTCTCCTTCCACCTTCGGCCGTTTTTTCTTGTTTCCTAGGAGCATTGCCAGATTCAGCTTCAGATCCGTGTCACCTGTAACTTCTATCCCTTCAAGAAACTCTCCATATTTTTTCCGCAGGGGACTTCCCTGAATAAAACGCCAAGCATCCTCTGCCCCTCCTTGAGCACGAACAGTAATAGTTAGCGGGACTATCGCAGCACCAAGATCGGTTATTTGGACCGTGGCTTCCGCCACTCGGGCACTAAACATCTGGCCCTCATTCGCATGGATAGTCATATACTGACCATCACTATGAAGATGGGCGGCAACCCGCTCCAGTACTGGCCATCCTCGAGCGTAATTCAGCTTAGCCCCACGAATATCCAGCTCCACGGTCAACTGACTCCCATCCCGAGAGGAGGGAAAATGACTCCAAGGCCCTTGGAAAACGAGACTGCCTTCCGCTGCCCCTCCCTGGGGAAAGGCTTGCTTCAACCACCGTACTAGGCCAGGTTTCATAGCGGGCGAAGGGAGATACTGAGGTAAGGCGGCAAGGTCTATTTTTGTAAGCATTAAAGATAAATCCAGGTGGGGAGTATCAACCTTTGACGAAGCCTCCAGTCGCAACCCGCCCCTCAAAGCCAGATCCTGGTTCTGTAATTTAATATCGTCAACACGAACCTGCCAATCCTTCCCCTTCCGCACCCAGGAAAGTCTCCCTCCAAGTGCATCCACAGCGACCGGCTTCTCCAAATAGCCGCTCAAAATCTGGGCATTACGGCTGTTGATCCGCACCTGTCCGCCCCTATTCATTAACTGCAATTCGAAGGATAAACCTTGGTAGCCTGGCCAGTGCCGCCAAGGCCGGGTTCCAAATTGCGCCGCGGTAGCAGAAAATTTCCAGCTCATTGCCTCTTCCCCCCCAAGCGGTAAAACTGCCTTGATATTCCGCAGCTCCCCCACCGGTTTCGTTTTTGCGAGAAAGAGACGTAATTGAGGATCTAACTGATTGCTGAATTGTAAGAGAGGGACAACGTCCTGCAACTGAAGAAATGTCAACCGGCCTTGTAGTTTAGAGACCGGTTCTCTTTCCATTTTCACTTGTAGCGCCGTGGCTGGCCATGCCCTCTCGTCTCGAATCACCACCAATCGCGGTACCTTCAGGGACCATCCCTGCGCCAATGGATGATAATAGGCAGTGCCGGCTAATCGTTGGAAAGAGATTGAGCCAGGAGCCTCCGCTGTTTGGGTATTACCGGTAATTTTCAGGTTCTCCCAATCAAACTTGGCCAGAACCTGATGCAAGGCAGCCTTTCCCCAGCGCAGCCCTAATTCCAAATCACCCCTGCCATGGATGAAATGCAGTCCAGCAAGAAAGTCAGAGGCTTGCCAAGAAGCCAACCGCAAGCCTTCCCCTTTTAAATAGAGAACCCCCTGGCTCCTTGGATCTCGAATTCCCCCACCGGTAAATTTTGCTTTGACAGCAATCTCGCTGCCAAATTTTTCTGCTAAGGTTGCCTTCCCCTCAACCCAATGAAAATCTTCCTCATTTCTTAGCTGTAATTCTCTCACCTGTAACTCTAGGGGCTTCCTTTCCAAAACGGGATCAAGCCAACGGATTGCCATATCCACTAGCGTCAACTGGGTGAGATTAAGCACCCACGCTGGCAAACGGGGCGGATGGGGACAAGGGGATTCAAGGTCTTGCAAGCCATAAACGCGAATACAGCCTGCTGGCTTCCGTTCAACCGTTAGCTCTCCGCCAATAATGGTCAGATGCCGCAGCATCCACTCCCCTTCAGCGGACGTACGAGAAGGCGCTGCGTCGAGGTAAATTTCCCTGAAACTCAGCAACTGCCGCTCGGTTTGGGGATCTATAATTCGTACCCCAGTCAAGTGTAACCTAGGTTCTCCCCCCCGCCAGCTTAACGCTATCTCACTAACCTGCACCTCCCGGCCAAGAGCCGTGCTAAGCCAACGGGAAATAGTAGCCGGCTCATCCTCCACCACTGTCCATAGAGTCCATAAAGCCCCAAAAATGAGCACAATGCAGCACGCCAATATTCCCAAGGACAGATAAAAGTAGCGAGGAAGAAGGCGAATAAAGGCCATAAACACCAACCTTATATGGCCTGTTACATCATCACAACATCGAATTGCTCGCGCATATAAAGCAATTCTGTCTGGAATTTCAAAGGCTTGCCAATAAAGGACTCTAACTCGGCAACACTGGCGGATTCTTCATCCATTAAGCGATCCACCACTTCCTGCGCCGCAATCACTAAGTACTGACTCGCTTCGAATTGGCGAGCCTCCCGTAAAATCTCGCGTAGAATTTCATAGCATACGGTTTCTACCGTTTTGACGGTCGCTCGGCCACTACAGGCGGGGCAAGGTTCACAAAGAATTTGTTCCAGACTCTCACGGGTACGCTTGCGGGTCATTTCCACCAACCCTAGAGAAGAGACCTCACTAATATGAGTCTTGGCATGGTCTTTCTCCAACCCCTTTTCTAAGGCCCGCAATACCTGCCGTTTGTGCTCTTCTTCCTCCATATCGATAAAATCAATGATGATGATACCACCAAGGTTACGCAATCTTAGCTGCCTGCAAATAGCCTGCGCCGCCTCCAGGTTTGTTTTAAAAATAGTCTCTTCCAGATTGCGATGGCCCACAAATGCTCCCGTGTTAACGTCAATGGTAGCCATTGCCTCTGTTTGATCAATAATCAGATAACCCCCAGATTTGAGCTGTACCTTACGGCCCAGGGATTTTTGAATTTCATCCTCAATACCGTAGAGATCAAAGATCGGCCGTTCTCCTTGATAACACTCCAAGGTGGTCAAAAGATCAGGGATGAAACGCTCGGCAAAATCAACCAATTTATGATAGGTTTCTCGGGAATCAACGCGAACCCGCTCTACCCGCTCATGTACGAAATCCCGCATCGTCCGCATCACCAAAGAGAGATCTTTGTGAACGACACTGCCGGCTTTAACGGTTTGGCTGCGCTCCTTAATAGTACGCCAGAGCTTATGGAGAAACTCCATGTCAGTGCATAGATCTTCTTCGACGGCGCCTTCCGCTACCGTGCGAATGATATACCCCCCACAGTTATCTTCGAGTAATACCGATGCCAGCAAACTTTTAAGCCGCTGGCGTTCCTCCGCGTCTTCTATTTTCAACGAAACCCCGGTACCTGACATCTCTGGCATATAAACCAAATAACGGGAGGCAATGGAAATTTGGGTCGTCAGGCGCGCCCCTTTGGTTCCGATGGGGTCTTTAATGACTTGCACCAGCACCTCCTGCCCCTCTGAGAGTAGCGAAGTGATGGATGGAACCCCCGCCTCGCTTTCCAAATCTCCCATCTGGCCCGGCGGCAGCCTAATATCGGAAGCATGGAGAAAGGCAGCCCGTTCTAGGCCAATATTCACGAAGGCAGCTTGCATGCCGGGCAAAATCCGGTTTACCTGCCCTTTATAGATATTACCCACCCACCCCCGGCGACTGCTCCGCTCAATATACAACTCCTGCACCACGCCATTTTCAACGACGGCGACTCGGGTCTCACTGGGCGTGACATTGATGAGGATCTCCTCACTCATGATCTATTTTTTCCTTTCTTGAAGATTCCCCAGCAGTTCTCCCGTCTCGTACAGAGGCAGGCCCATGACTCCAGAATAACTGCCTTCAAGGCGAGAGATAAACAGTGCCGCCCAGCCTTGTATAGCGTAAGCCCCAGCTTTATCGAGCCCTTCACCGGAAGCAAGATAAGCCTCGCATTCGTCCTTTGTAAGCCGTTTGAAAGTTACGGTACTAACGCTTAACCGGTACTGCGCTTCATCGCCATTGGTTAAGGCCACAGCTGTCAACACCTGATGACTACGGCCCGAGAGCCGCGTTAGCATGACCCCCGCCTGAGCGCGATCCGCAGGTTTACCCAGAATTTCATTCTCTACCACTACTGCCGTATCGGCACCCAAAACGGGCAGCCGTCCCCGGGGCGGCTGCTGCCCCCAACCCGCTCTGGCTTTCGCCAAAGCTAAACGATACACATAGCTAGTAGGCCGTTCCGCCGGCTGAGGACTCTCATCTACCTTAATATCAAGGCGCTTAAACTCAACCCCAATCTGGGCTAATAGCGCTTGACGGCGTGGTGAAGTAGAGGCAAGCGCAATAGGGGGAAATAGGCCACGCACGATCTTTATAATTCCTTTCAAAATGTGCTCTATTAAAATAGGCTAATTGGGCCTAATCATGGATAAAGGGGTATTAAGCCCCTCATTAGGAAAAATTCACGCTGAACAAATATCAGGATTAGCTGGCCCGATGGTAGGGGTGACGGTTAAGTAAACTGAAAGCCCGATAAATTTGTTCTGCCAAAATCACACGCACCAATCCATGGGGTAGGGTAAGAGAAGACAGGGACCATAACCCCGTAGCCTGCTCTAGGCAAAGGGGAGCCAACCCATCTGGCCCACCAATTAATAAGACCACATCCTGGCCTTCATTCATCCATATTTGTAAACGCCTGGCTACTTCTTCGGTGCTCCAGGATTGCCCACGCTCATCGCAAGCAATCACCTTGCTGTTAGGCGGAACAGCGGCTAACAAACGGCGGCACTCATCTTGCCGCCACTGGGTAGGATGCCCGCTTTTACCACGCCGGGCAGGGGCAATTTCCACCAAACTAAGGGAACACTGCCGCGGTAGGCGCTGGGCATACTCCTGATAGCCTTCTCCAATCCAACGGGGCAAACGCTGCCCCACAGCGATAACGTAGATATTCATTTTTGCCTACTGCTCTTTAACTCCCTGAGCGGAAGGAATATTCCAAAGCTTCTCTAGATTATAAAAGGCCCGTACCTGAGGTAACATAATATGGGCGACCACGTCCCCCATATCCACCAATACCCATTCTCCATAGGACTCGCCCTCCACGCCTAAAGTTCGATACCCTGCCGCTTCACATCTTTCGATAACTTCATTGGCTAAAGCCTTCACTTGGCGATTAGAAGTCCCACTGGCAATCACCATGTAATCAGCTACCGTGGTAAGTTTCCGCACGTCTAAAACCTGGATATCATGCCCCTTTAACGCTTCTAGGGCGCTCACCACGAATTCTTTAAGTTCTACAGTTGACATTATTTCTCCGGTGTAGAAAGAGAAGGGAGATATAAACATTCTTTTTGGATATAGTTCCAAACGACACTAGGTAGAAGGTAACGGGCGCTCCCTCCGGCTTCAACTAAAGTCCGGATACGGGTGGCGGATATCTCCAAGGGAGTGACTTCCAGAGGCAAAATAAAACCCATGGGCTGTTGCATCAATTGGGCCGGGTCGTGGATACGCCGCGCCTCAAAAAAATCTCCTAGTTCATCTCCTCGAGGAAGCAACCCGCCTGGACGCCTCATCACCAGCAAATGGGCTAATTCGATAAGTTCCGTCCACCGGTGCCATTTAGGGAGTCCCTGAAAAGCATCGGTCCCCATTATCAAGCATAAGGGTACATTTCCCTGCTCTGCGCGTAGCGAGGCCAGAGTATCAACCATATAGGAAGGGCCAGTCCGGGCCAACTCCCGCTCATCGACCCTAAATCGGGACTCTCCAGCAATGGCAAGCCGCAACATCGCTAAACGTTGCTCTGGGTTGGCTACTGGTAATTGGCGGTGAGGAGGATGCCGGCAAGGGATGAACCGTACCTCCGCTAAGGAAAGCTGCTCAAGCAGATCCAACGCAGGGCGCAAATGACCGAAATGGACCGGATCAAAAGTACCACCGAAAATCCCTATTGGGGCCGCAGAACAATTAGATTGAGCAGCAAGCGCTCGTGAATGCAAAGTCAAAAAATATTATTCCCTGATATGCCCATTCCCTAATACGATCCACTTCTGTGAGGTTAATCCCTCCAGACCTACTGGCCCACGGGCATGGAGCTTATCGGTAGAAATTCCAATTTCAGCGCCTAGGCCGTACTCAAAACCATCGGCAAAACGGGTCGAGGCATTCACCATTACCGAGCTGGAATCTACTTCGGTAAGGAAACGCCGCGCCCGAGTAAAATCTTCAGTCACAATTGTTTCGGTATGGTGGGAGCCATAGTGAGTAATGTGCTCAATCGCCTCATCAAGGCCCGCCACTATCCGAATAGCAAGGAGCGGGGCTAGATATTCAGTGTACCAGTCTTCTTCAGTCGCGGGCTCGATATGGGGTAATAAACCTTGAGTTTCCGGACAACCGCGCAGTTCCACCCCAGCACTACAATAATGCTCCCCCATCATTGGCAATATCTCAGCGGCAATCTCGCGGGCTACCAACAAAGTCTCCATGGCATTGCAAACCCCATAACGTTGACATTTTGCATTAACTGCAATCGCCACCGCCTTGTCCAGATCGGCCCGGTCATCAATATAAACATGGCAAATCCCATCCAGATGCTTAATGACAGGAATCTTTGCCTCCTGGCTAATCCGCTCAATCAGACTCCTACCCCCCCGGGGAATAATCACATCCACATGCTCTTCCTGAGTAATCAACGCCCCGACCGCCAAACGGTCGGTAGTTTCAACCACTTGCACTGCCTCCTGTGGCAATCCCGCCTGCTCCAGTCCCTGGTGGATGCAACAGGCAATGGCTTGATTAGAATGAAAAGCTTCGGAACCACCACGAAGGATAACCGCATTACCCGATTTTAAGCATAAACCGGCAGCATCCGCAGTGACATTAGGGCGGGATTCATAGATGATTCCAATCACGCCAAGGGGAACTCGCATTCGCCCTACCTGAATACCCGAAGGCCGATAGCTGAGCTCACTAATCGCGCCCACGGGGTCCGGCAGGGACGCAATCTGACGTAGCCCCTCGGCCATTACGGCAATTCTTGCCTCTGTTAACGTCAGCCGATCCAGCAAAGCCTCGTCCAGTCCTTTGCTCCTCCCCGCGGCTAAGTCCTTATGATTGGCCTCGACTAAAGCTTGGCTTTCCTTCTCTATAAAAGAGGCTGCCATCTCCAAGGCTTGGTTTTTTTCCTCCGCGCCGGCCCGCGCCAATACTCGGCTTACTTTACGAGCCCGACAGCCAAGGTTCTGCATATAATCTTTAATATCCATACTTACTCTAACAGCGTCTTAATAAATAATATCTCTATATCATTAAGGAGGCGCTTGGCATACCGAGTTGATATCCCCTCTCTAGCCGGAGCCTAATGCTCCACGGCGGGAGGAAATAGCTCAAACCCCGCAATCGCTAAACACAACTGCAGGATGGCCTCCCAAGGGCGGCCCCTCGCTGCGCCCTTAACCATACGATCAATTTCGCCTAATTGTCGCAAAAAAAGCAGCCAGCGGTGCGCTGAATGGCGGGATAATGCCTGTTTGCTCAGGGCCTTACGCCGTTCCCATACCCGCTGCTCTCGCAAAGCCTGATCTACCGGCATTCCCTGGGCGCAAATCCTGGCCATGCGGGCCAATCGCCGTAGCTCCCAGGCTAAAGCCCCTACAACGATAACAGGCTCCACTCCTTCAGCTTGTAACCCGCGCCAGATCCGCGCTATCTGGACTACATCGCCAGCTAATGCACTTTCCATAAGACGAAAAACATCATAACGGGCATTATCGGCGACAACCTCTTCTACTCTGCTGACATCGATAGTCTCTTCTGGAAACAACAAAGCCAGTCTGTCAATTTCTTGTGCGCAGGCAAGAAGGTTGCCTTCCAAGCGCTCAACCAACACAGTCACGGCCTCTTGAGTAGGGGACAAGTTTCTGCTATGCATACGGCGCTCAATCCACCGGGACAACGACGAAATATCAACTTTAAAAACCTGGACCACAACCCCAGCTTGCTCTAACGCGGAGAACCATCGAGTTCCCTGATGCCGGCGCTCCAATTTACCGCTAATAATTAACAAGAGCGTATCCGGGCTTGGGTTTTCCCCATAAGCACGTAATACCTTAGCGCCAGCTTCGCTAACCGCGTTTGTTGGCAGGCGCAACTCAATAAGGCGGTGGGCGGCAAATAAGGAAAGACCCCTGGTGGCCCACTGCAGCTGCGCCCAATCAAATCCGCGCTCAATATGCATGACTTCGCGCTCGTAAAAACCCTGGGATTGAACCCGGGAGCGGATAAGGTCGGCCCCTTCTTCGATGAGCAACGGTTCATCGCCGAAGAGCAGATAAACAGGAGCCAGTTTGCCACGCCCTAGATGAGCAGGAAGTTGTTCTAGTTTAACTCTCATCCACGTGGGGAGGCGGCAATGCTTCTAGGCGCCAAAGAATTTGCTGTACCATATCATTCTGCAATGTTTCGCGCAGCAGCTTTTCCTGCTCTCCAGCTGAAATGACACTACTCTGGTCAAATAGATATTGCCGCATCAGCTCCAACCGCTGGGAGGGTAATAAAACTTCTCCCTTAGAATTAATAACTTGGAACTGCAATACGTATTTAAGCGCATATTCCTGTACTTTACCCGTGGATTCCACGGAGAGTACTTGCCGCTGCAGCTGATTGTAGGTAATGCTCAATAAGGCAGTCGCCTCCTCAGGAACTGAAGTGACGGTAATACCATGGGCTTCAAGGCGGCGCTTAAGGCCAATACCTAGTTGGCTATAAGGCGCAACTCCTTGCAAATAAGTTTGATTCAATAAGGGTGAAAGTTCGCTACCGCCCCGTAAATGAAAACCGCAGCCTACTAAGAATAATAACGAGAGCAAGAGTGTTCTCCCCAGCCAGTGGCTCACTATTGCGAAAAATTTCAATGAATCAACTGACCACTAAATTGACAAGACGATTAGGAACGATAATCACTTTTTGTACCGTCTTACCCTCAATAAACCGCTGCACATTTGGTTCGGCTTGAGCCTGACCTTCAATCTCTTCTCGCGGCGCCTGAACCGCCACCGTAATTTGCCCACGCCGCTTGCCATTTACTTGAACGACTAATTCAATACTTTCCTTGGCGAGAGCATCCGGATCGGCTTCTGGCCACGGCACGCCAATGATGGCTTCACGATGCCCTAGCTCCTGCCATAGCCGATGACAGATATGGGGGGTAATGGGCGAGAGTAATAGCACCACAGCTTCTAGCGCCTCCTGGCGTATGGCTTGTCCCTGGGGAGAAGAATCATCAAACTTTGCCAAGGCATTCATCAACTCCATGATTGCCGCAATTGCCGTATTAAAAGTATACCGACGACCAATATCATCACTAGCCTTAGCAATAGTTTCGTGAACTTTGGCCCGGAAAGACTTTTGCTCCGAATTCAAGTCTTTTACCTTTAGGGTAAGAGCTGCTTTCGGGTCCTGCTCAACGTGAGCAGCGACTATCCGCCAAAGACGTTTAAGAAACCGGTGGGCACCTTCCACGCCACTCTCAGACCACTCCAGGGATTGTTCTGGCGGCGCAGCAAACATAATAAACAAGCGGGCTGTATCCGCTCCATAGTGCTCAATAAGCGCTTGTGGATCCACCGTATTGCCCTTGGATTTAGACATCTTGGCGCCGTCTTTGAGCACCATCCCTTGAGTCAATAGATGGGTGAAAGGTTCATCGCTCCGTACCAAGCCCATATCCCGCATCACCTTATGGAAAAAGCGCGCATAGAGCAGGTGCAGCACGGCATGTTCAATGCCACCAATATATTGGTCCACGGGAAGCCAATAATCTCCCCGCTCATCCACCATAGTGGCATTATTATCCGGGCAGCAGTAGCGGGCATAATACCAAGAGGATTCAAAAAAGGTATCAAAGGTATCGGTTTCCCTCTTGGCCTGGCCCCCACATTGGGGACAGGATGTCTGATAAAATTCAGGTAATTGCTTAAGCGGCGAGCGAATCCCATCAAATCGAACCCTTTCAGGAAGCACTACGGGTAAATCTTCCTCGGGTACCGGTATCGCACCGCAGTGGAGACAATGAACGATCGGGATGGGGGCTCCCCAGTAGCGTTGGCGCGATACACCCCAGTCCCGCAACCGATAATTCACCCGCCGCTGCCCCTTGCCGCCACGCTCCAAATGCTCTGCAATGGCCGCAAACGCTTGGTCAAAATCCAGGCCAGTAAAGTCACCTGAGTTGATGAGTAGGCCTTTTTCTACAAAAGCCGACTGCTCTAAATTGCAGCTAGCTTGATCATCCTTTGGGGCAATCACCTGTTGAATAGGCAACCCATATACCTTGGCAAACTCATAATCCCGCTGGTCATGGGCAGGAACAGCCATGACTGCCCCGGTACCATAGCCCATGAGGACAAAATTGGCGACCCAGATGGGCACCGCTTCCCCGGTGATGGGATGAATTGCTTTAAAGCCCGTATCCATCCCCTCTTTTTCCAAGGTTTCTAGTATTGCTTCCGAGGTTGCTGTACGCTGGCACTGTTCAAGGAAAGCTGCTAATGCCGGATTGCTTGTTGCCGCCTCCCGGGCCAGAGGATGTTCCGCCGCTACCGAAACAAAGGTAACGCCCATCAATGTATCCGGGCGGGTAGTGAATACAGCTAGAGCCTCCTTTCCCTCCACATGAAACTGCACTTCTATCCCTTCAGAGCGGCCAATCCAGTTACGCTGCATGGCGCGGACCTGCTCCGGCCAACCGGTGAGTCCATCCAGGGCGGTAAGCAATTCCTCCCCATAGGCCGTGATTTTCAAAAACCACTGGGGTATCTCCCGCCGTTCTACGAGCGCGCCCGAACGCCAGCCGCGGCCATCAATAACCTGCTCATTCGCCAAAACCGTTTGATCTACCGGGTCCCAATTAACCAAGGCGGTTTTTTTATAAACTAATCCCTTAGCAAATAGTTTGGTAAATAGCCACTGTTCCCAACGGTAATAATCCGGCTGACAGGTGGCCAGTTCACGGGACCAGTCATAGGCAAAGCCGAGCCGCTTTAATTGCCTTCGCATGTGGTCAATGTTTTCATAAGTCCACTGAGCCGGCGGCACCCGATTTTGAATAGCAGCGTTCTCGGCCGGCAAGCCAAAGGCGTCCCAACCCATGGGTTGAAGCACGTTTCTGCCCCTCATGCGCTGATAACGGCTGATGACATCACCAATCGTATAATTCCGCACATGGCCCATATGCAATCGTCCACTAGGGTAAGGGAACATGGACAAGCAGTAGAATTTTTCCTTGCTCGGATCCTCACTAGCCCGAAAGCTTTGATGCTGTTCCCAATAAGCCTGAGCCTCGGCTTCAATCTGAATGGCCTGATAATGTTCGTCCATCGAAATTTATAGGTTCACTGGTAAAATGACTTAACTCTAAAAATATCTAGCTTCCACCCTTCAATCACGAGGCGGATGGCGGACCAAGAAATAACCGGTAAGCGGGATTATCGGTCTCCTCCTGGCAGGTATAGGCAAGTTCATCCAAAAAAATCTGAAATTCTATTTTTTCGGCGGGAGGCACTTGAATGCCTGCCAATACCCGGCCATAAGCTGCCCCATGGTTACGGTAGTGGAACAGACTAATATTCCAACGGCTACCCATATGAGTTAAAAAACGCAGTAGAGCACCTGGACGCTCGGGAAATTCAAACCGGTAAAGGACCTCATCCTTTAACTTTGATGCTTGTCCGCCTACCATATAACGCACGTGGAGTTTGGCCATTTCGTTATCGCTCATATCCACCACGGAATAGCCCTTCTGGTGAAGATCATGGAGTAACTGATCCTTGACATGACTGCCGTTGCGCGTCTGAATTCCCACAAACACATGGGCCTCACCGGAATCGCCATAGCGGTAATTAAACTCGGTAATGCCCCGTTTACCAATGGCCTCGCAAAAAGCAAGAAAACTGCCCCGCTGCTCGGGGATTGTGACACAAAACAAAGCCTCCCGCCGCTCACCTAATTCAGCCCGCTCGGCCACATGGCGCAGCCGGTCAAAATTGATATTGGCCCCACTGTCAATGGCTACCAAACTCTGTCCCCGGAGTCCTTCCCGCTCCACATACTGCTTTAACCCGGCAACAGCCAAAGCCCCTGCCGGCTCAGCGATAGAACGGGTATCCTCGAAAATATCCATGATGGCGGCGCAAATGGCATCACTATCCACCAACAGCACTTCATCCACGGCTTCCCGCGCAATGCGGAAGGGTTCTTTGCCTACCTGGCGAACTGCGGCGCCATCCGCAAAAATACCCACCTGATCAAGTACTACCCGCTCTCCTACTTGCAGAGCCTGATAAAGACTAGATGCATCGTCGGGCTCCACCCCAATAACACGGATTTCCGGCGAAAGAGCTTTAACATAGGCAGCCACCCCGGCAATAAGCCCACCGCCACCTACAGGTACAAATATGGCATGCAACGGCTCTGGGTATTGGCGCAGAATCTCCATCGCTACGGTTCCTTGGCCAGCAATAACTTCAGGATCGTCATAGGGATGGATAAAAGTACACACCTGCTTTTCAGCCAAAGCCAGCGCATATTGGTAGGCTTCATCGTAAGTATTGCCCACCAAATCGATCTCGGCACCCAGATCACGCACTGCTTCAATTTTGATTGGCGGTGTTGTCCGAGGCATCACAATCCGGGCGCTTATCCCCAGCTTGCGGGCGGAAAGCGCAACGCCTTGAGCATGGTTGCCCGCCGAAGCGGCAATCACCCCTCGCTGACGTGCCTCCTCCGATAACTGGAGGAGTTTGTTATGAGCTCCCCGCAACTTAAAGGAAAAAACGGGTTGCAGATCTTCCCGCTTTAGCAATACGGCGTTTTGCAATCGCCCAGAAAGACGCCCCATGGATTCCAGCGGAGTTTCCTTGGCAATTTCATAAACACGGGCCTTGAGAATGCGTTCTAGATAGCTGTACAACATGGCCTATACATTAACAACAATACACAATGGTGTCAGCGACTTCCTATTTCCCTTATAATTAATTTGCGTGGAGAATGGACCATACCATAAGGAGCAGGATAGTAATGAGTCCCGATGAAATGAAAAAGCTGGCCGCTAAAGCTGCCCTTGAGCATGTAGAACCAGGTACTATCGTTGGTACGGGCACAGGCTCTACCGTTAACCATTTTATTGATCTGCTGGGAACAATTAAAGGCAAGATCGAGGGTGCCGTCTCCAGTTCCGAGGCTTCCACCGCACGGCTTAAAGCTCTCAATATTCCCGTTTACGAGCTAAATGCGGTAGGAGAAATTCCCCTCTATATTGATGGCGCCGACGAGTCTAATCATTATCTGCAGCTCATTAAAGGGGGAGGCGGGGCACTAACCCGGGAGAAAATCATTGCCGCTGCCAGCAAGAAATTTGTCTGTATTGCAGATCAGTCAAAGCTCGTTGATATATTGGGCACCTTCCCACTCCCCGTGGAAGTCATCCCTATGGCGCGCAGCTATGTGGCGCGGCAAATCGTTAAGCTTGGTGGAGAGCCCGTTTACCGGGAAGGTTTTATCACCGATAATGGTAATCAAATTCTGGATACCCACGGGCTTTCCATTATGGAGCCTGCTAAACTGGAAGGACAGCTCAATAATATCCCCGGTGTAGTCACTAACGGTCTGTTCGCCATATATCCCGCGGACGTGCTTATCCTCGGTTCTCCAGAGGGCGTCAAAACCATTTACCCTAAATAAACAGCAAAGCAAAACAGCCCGGTTTTTGAGCTAATCTAGAAACCTGAGCCCTACTCCTCTGCTATCTTGCCGGACTATCTCTGCTGTAAGAAGGGGTGGAGTTTCACCGTTGGCGAGGGAATTTTTAAGCTGCACGGTCACTTTCTCCCCCACCGGCGGAAGCTCCTGACCATCGGCGCCAAGAAAGATTCCATTATTACTGAGATCGTGGGTTTTAAAGATAAGTGGCTCTTCCGGGGAAGATTTCCGTTTAACCCGGACCTCTACAGTAACCGGCAGACGCTCTGATTTTCGCTTCTCAACCATAAAATCTCCTGAAGGCAATGGGGAAAATTTTGTAACCCTGAACTTAACTATATCGACCGTTTTCTCGTGGCATGAGTAGCAATAGCATAAAGGCGCTTACTGCCTAGCGGATTGAATTAATCCTCGAAATTGAGCATTATCGTTGCCCATGTTTAAACCCTTACCTCTTTATATTGGCCTGCGGTATACGCGGGCTAAGCGGCGTAATTATTTTATTTCATTCATTTCCTTGACCTCCATGCTAGGCGTGGCGCTAGGCGTGGCTGCTTTAATTACCGTACTTTCCGTGATGAATGGTTTTGAGAAGGAACTCCGTACCCGCATCCTGGGAATGGTTGCCCACGTCATTGTCACCGGCCCCGATGGAACCCTTGAGCACTGGCAGGCCCTTAAGACCCAACTGGAAGAAAACGCTAAGATAGCTGGAATAGCCCCTTTTATAGAGGGACAAGGTATGGCAACTCACCGCAATCAAGTACAGGGCACACTGGTACGCGGGATCCTCCCTCAACAAGAAGATCAAGTGCTTGATATCCACGGCAAGATGGTAGCAGGCAGCTTAGATGCTCTACGACCCGGAAGCTTCCAAATCGTATTGGGCATGGATTTGGCCCGCACCCTAGGGGTTTTTATCGGCGATAAGATTACCCTGGTTACCCCTCACGCAACCACCACGCCAGCGGGAATTATCCCTCGTCTTAAGCGAGTCACAGTGGCAGGAGTTTTCCAAGTGGGGATGTACGAGTATGATAGCGCCCTTGCCATCATGAACCTAGAGGATGCGGCGGTTCTCTTTCGCATTCCGGGAAAAGTCAGCGGACTTCGACTTAAGCTCGACGATTTATTTAGCGCCCCCCGCCTCGCCCGCGAACTGCGCGAAACTTTACCCGGCAACTACCGAACAGCGGACTGGACCTACCAACATGCCAATTTTTTTCGCGCCTTGAAAACGGAAAAAACAGTCATGTTTGTCATTTTATTTCTGATTGTCGCGGTAGCCGCCTTTAACATTGTCTCCACCTTGGTCATGGTGGTGACGGATAAACAAGCCGATATCGCCATTTTGCGCACCTTAGGGGCGACTCCAGCAAGTATTATGGGAATCTTTATGGTTCAAGGCACGGTTATTGGCTTTATCGGCACCATTTTGGGCATGATAGGGGGGATTACCCTAGCGTTTAATGTAGAAACGGTAGTGCCCCAAATTGAAGCCTTGTTTGGCGTCCAATTCTTACCCGCAGATGTCTATTACATCAGCGAACTTCCCTCGGAACTGAATTGGGATGATGTCATTACCATTTGCAGCACGGCTTTCCTGCTCTGCCTTCTGGTAACCCTCTACCCCGCTTGGCAAGCCGCCCGCACCCACCCTGCCGAGGCCCTGCGCTATGAATAATACGGAGCAAGAAATGGTGCTATGGTGCCGCGATTTAGCCCGGAAATTTACCGATGGCTACCTTTCGGTAGAAGTGCTGCGGGAAGTAAATTTATCCATTGCCCCTAGAGAATGCGTTGCCATCATTGGCGCCTCGGGCTCAGGCAAAAGCACCTTGCTCCATTTGCTTGGGGGATTAGATCGCCCAACTCAAGGCCAAGTTTGGATCGCAGGCCAAAATCTGGCCCGGCTTAACGACACGGAACGGGGCCGGTTACGTAACCGCGCCCTGGGCTTTATCTACCAACTCCATCACCTGCTCCCTGAATTTACGGCCTTGGAAAATACCGCGCTGCCCTTGCTCATCGCCGGTGCCAGCACAGCCAACGCCCAGAAGAAAGCCATGGCATTGCTACAACGAGTCGGCCTAGAGGCCCGCTTTAACCACAAGCCGGGAGAACTATCAGGGGGGGAGCGCCAACGGGCCGCCGTGGCTCGTGCCTTAGTCACCGATCCTCGCTGCGTACTGGCTGACGAGCCAACAGGCAACCTGGATCGAAAAAACGCCGAGCAAGTCTTTAAACTAATGCTGGATCTCAATCATGAGCTAGGTACCGCACTGGTGATAGTCACCCATGATATCCATTTGGCGGCACAAACTGATCGGGTGCTTACTCTAATGGATGGACGCTTGGTGCAAGAGCCATTACCCTAGCGCTTACTTCTCCATTTGCGATATCACTTTCCGCCGTTTGCGATTCCGCCAGCGCCGCGACACTTCCAGCCGCCATAAAACAAGCGTAAGCAGTCCACCGGTAAGACCCACTACGACGCCTACCACTAGACAACCCAGTAAAAACGGCTCCCAAGTAGCTGCCAATCGCGTCTGCAACCACTGCTGCCAGGTGAATTCAAATTCTGGCCCATAAACGGGGCTTCCTAACAACCAGGTCCCAACCTTATAGGCAAAAAAGAACATCGGCCCCATGGTCAAGGGATTAGTCACCCAAACCATCAAAATAGCAACAGGCAGGTTCACCCGGGCCCAGGCAGCGGCTACCGCCGCTATCAACATCTGGCCAGGCAATGGCAGAAAAGCGATGAACAGTCCAACGCCTACTGCCCCCGCAGTGGAACGACGGCTGAGATGCCAAAGATCGGAGGCAAAAAACCATTCTCCAAGATGCCGCAAATGTTTATGCTCCTGGAGCTGATGGGGCTGGGGGATATAGCGTTTAATAATTCGGCGCGGCATGGTGTAAGCAAACCTCAAGCAATTTCACATTGTCATTATTAATCTATAGCTATGATCAGGATCCTAAACGCATGAGGTCAAATATCCATGACCAGGGTCCCAAATATGTTACTCAATGCGCTTGCCTTCCTCACAGGGATAGTCATTCTACAACAATTGCCACTGCTACCCGACCCCACATGGTCCTTGCTGTTATTGGGTTTGCTCCCATGGACTCTCTTCCAGCAACGCTTACGGCCGCTATTACTGCTTGTCATTGGCTTCCTCTGGGCCCTATTTCGCGCTGATTTATTGCTCTCCCAGGAACTTCCATTGGCATTAGAAGGTCAGGATATCTTGCTTGAAGGCACGGTAGCTTCCATTCCAGAGGTTCTTGATCATCGTTTACGCTTTGCCTTTGCGCCACAACGCATAATTTTCAAGAGCCAAACCTGGCATGGCCCTAAGCGGGTACGCCTAAGTTGGTATCGACATCCCCTTTTTAAGCTTAAAGCAGGAGATCGGTGGCAACTGCTAGTTCGCCTCAAACGCCCGCGGGGGTTTATGAATCCAGGCGGATTCGATTATGAAGGCTGGCTTTTCCGCCAGGGCTTTCGGGCGACCGGTTACGTCCGTTCGGCAACGACTAACCGCCTTATCGAATCCCATTGGTATCACCATCCCCTTGACCGTGCCCGTCAATACCTGCTTGAGCACATGGTTCCCCTCCTTGCCGATAGCCCCCAACGGGGACTAGTGCAAGCACTCACCTTAGGCGAGCGCGGCGCCATTACCCCTCAGCAATGGCAAGTTCTGGAACGTACCGGAACCAATCATCTGGTGGCGATTTCGGGACTCCACATCGGGCTACTAGCAGGGATCGCCTATTTTTTGGGACGGCGCCTATGGTCCCTGCGGGCAGCTAATATCCTCACTTTACCAGCCTCTCAGGCGGCAGCCGTGAGCGCGATTATCAGCGCCCTATTTTACGCTGCCCTAGCAGGCTTCTCCATCCCTACTCAACGAGCCCTGATTATGGTCAGCGTGGTTATGCTCGCAGTATTGGCGAAACGCCCCATCCATACCTCCCGCGCCCTGGCTTTTGCTCTGATATTAGTACTACTCTGGGACCCACTTTCTGTGCTTTCTCCAGGTTTCTGGTTGTCCTTTGGCGCCGTTGCAGTACTGACGTTTGGACTTACCGGGCAACGCCCTTTACCCGGCACTAAAACCCCAGGGTTTAGTAGCCTTTCCTCTTACCTTGAGCACTTTTGGCGGCGGTGGGGCAAAGCTCAGTGGGTAGTCGCTATCGGACTAGCGCCCATTCTTTTATACCAATTTCAGCGTCTTTCCTTGATAGCCCCTGTTACCAACCTGGTCGCCGTCCCCTGGATGGGATTCCTGGTAGTGCCGCCCCTCCTCTTAGGCACGATATTACTCATTCCATTCCCGCTTTTGGGAACAGCCCTTATTAGCCTAGGCGATTATCTGCTGGCCTTACTCTGGAACATTCTCGCCTGGTGTTCAACCCTTCCCGTCGCTCAATGGGAACACGCTGGCCCTCCCCTTTGGGCACTCCTTCCAGCCATTCTTGGTAGCCTGCTACTGCTGGCCCCACGGGGATTACCTGGCCGCTGGTTAGGACTGCTTGCTCTCCTTCCTTTATTGTTAACATCTTCACCCCGCCCATCCTATGGAACGCTATGGTTCACTCTGCTGGATGTGGGGCAGGGACTTGCGGCAGTCGTCCGCACCCACCATCACACCTTAGTATTCGATGCCGGGCCCCGCTATAGCGAGCGGTTTAACACCGGTGAAGCTGTCGTTGCACCATTTCTACGCAGCCAAAATATTAATACTATCGACACCCTGGTGGTCAGCCATGGTGATAATGATCATATAGGCGGCGTAGCGGGACTCCTGCACCATTTCCCAGCTAAACGGATTCTTACTAGCGCTCCCGAACAGCTCCGCTGGCTCCATCCCAAGTCCTGTGCTCGCGGTCAACAATGGCGTTGGGATGGGGTTTATTTTCACATTCTTCATCCCCAATCAACCGTAGGCCGCGGCAACAACCATTCCTGCGTATTGCTCATCACAAGCGGAGCACAGCGCATCCTTATTGCCGCCGATATCGAACGTTCCGCAGAGCAAACCCTGCTTACGGCCACTACCGACGGACTCGCTGCAACTATTTTAGTGGTCCCTCATCATGGCAGTCTGACTTCTTCAAGCCCCCCCTTCATAGCCGCAGTTAATCCCGAGCACGCCCTGTTTTCGGCAGGCTACCGTAATCGCTGGGGCTTCCCTAAATCGGCTATCGTACAACGTTATCTTCGTCAAGGCACAAAATTATGGAGCACGGCCCAGCATGGGGCCATCACATTTCATTTGGATCAGAACCCTCTCAGTAAACCAGAGACCTTTAGACAATCCAACCGCCATTACTGGACCGGTAATTAAAGCAGGGTTTGGGACTATCTGCCGGTTACAGTATTATTGACGGAGCTATGCACACTTGAAAAATATCTAACGACAGCAGAGGAATATTTACGAACTGTGCTTGAAATCATTAAAGCAGGCGGCTGGTTAATGTTACCGATCCTTGCCTGTTCCATCGTCGCTATTGGGATTATTATTGAACGTTTCTGGTTTCTGCGCCGGCAACGGGTCGTACCCAAGCATATCGCCAGTCAGATCTGGCAATGGCAATACCGCAATCAGCTCGATAAAATCCATATAAAGTCAGTACGAGAAAGCTCTCCCCTAGGCCGAATACTGGCCGCGGGGCTAGCGAACCGAAACCGCTCCCGTGAAATTATGAAAGAGAGTATCGAAGATGTGGGCCGCCATGTCACTCTGGAGCTGGAACGTTTCCTGAATACCTTAGGGACTATTGCAGCTATTACGCCATTGCTTGGATTGCTAGGGACCGTCATTGGGATGATCAAAGTCTTTACCGTCATTACTGCCCAAGGCGTCGATAACCCGGCAGTGCTAGCAGGTGGAATCTCCGAGGCCCTTATCACGACAGCGGCGGGCCTTGCGGTCGCCATCCCCAGCCTGATGTTTTACCGCTATTTTCACGGTAGAGTTATGAGGTTGGTAGTAGACATGGAAGAACAAGCCATTAAACTAGTGGAAGTCATGCATGGGGATCGGGAACTTGACCCGACTGAAAACCTGGCTGCACGAGTCTCCATTGAATCTTCTTTGAAATCTGACGTGGAACATCATGAATATACACCCGGCCCGGTATAACCAACCAGAAATCAATCTAACTCCGCTGATTGATGTGGTGTTCTTACTCCTTATTTTCTTTATGGTCTCGACTAGCTTTACCCGCGAATCGGCGCTAAAAGTAGATTTACCCGAGGCAACAACTCACTCTACCGAGCAGCAGGGTGCTCCTCTCCAGGTAGAAATCGATAAGGAGGATAAAATCGCCATTAATGGTAAACGCCTCATCAATAACCAGCCCGCCACACTCATGGCAGCAATGAAAGCAGCGGCGGGGAATCGTAAGCAACCCCAAATTATTATTAGTGCTGATGCCAAAACCGACTACCAATCCATTGTCACCGCCATGGATGTAGCGCAACAACTCGGCTTTAAACGCCTAAGCCTAGCCACTGCTCGACAGCAAAACAATCCCTGATTTTTTCCATACCGATGACGTTTACTCCTTCCCTGAACTCCGGGCTTGCGGTTTATCGCCGCCTACTTAGCTACACTCGACCTTACCGCTGGATCTTCGCTGCCTCAATTATCACAATGGCCATTTATGCAGCGACTGAAACGGGCCTAGCAGCCCTCATGAAACCCTTGATGGACGGAAGCTTCATTGAGCGTGATCCGGCTACCATCCAGATTATCCCCCTCCTATTAATTGGGCTCTTTGTGATCCGGGGCGGCGCCAACTTTATCACTCAATATGGCCTAAAATGGGTGGCTCGCCGTGTTGTGAGGGACTTGCGGGAACAGATGTTTTGCCACCTCCTTGCCCTCCCGGCGCGCTACTATGATCAAAAAGCTTCCGGTCAGCTACTCGCCAAGCTTATTTATGATGTGGAACAGGTTTCCAATGCAGCCACAGACGCCATCCTCACTATCATCCGCGACTCCCTGACCATCCTGGGGCTACTTGCCTGGATGGCCTATTTAAATGGTTTGCTCACCCTTATCATTTTAGTCACGGCGCCTCTGATTGCCCTTATCATTTGGTGGGTTAGCCACCGATTCCGCCGTATTAGCCGTAAGATTCAAAACTCCATGGGCGATGTCAGCCAGGTGGCCCAGGAAACCATTGAAGGTCATCGGGAAGTCAAGATATTTGGTGGGCAAACCTACGAAGCGGAACGTTTCGACCAGGTCAATGAGCAAAACCGCCGGCAAACCATGAAAATGGCGGCCACCGACGCCATCAGTCAGCCCGTCGTTCAGCTTATCGCCGTGCTAGGGTTAGCCGGTGTCATTCACCTAGCTACCCGCGAATCCATGCTAGCTCAAATTAGCGTGGGTACCTTTATTTCCTTTATCACCGCCATGATGTTGCTACTTGGCCCTGTTAAGCGCCTTACTAAAATCAACGGGACTTTACAGCGGGGCATTGCCGCGGCTCAAAGCATCTTTGGCCTATTGGCAGAAACACCCGAAGCGGATCGTGGGCAGCAATCTCTGAGACGCGCCCGGGGCGCAATCCGCTTTGAACACTTATCTTTTTGCTATGAACCTGCCAAAGGTCCAGTGCTTGAAAACATTGATCTGGAAATCAAACCGTACCAAACCATTGCCCTAGTAGGCCATTCAGGCAGCGGCAAATCCACTTTAGTGAGCTTACTCGCCCGTTTCTACGAAACTACTTCTGGGCGTATCCTCATCGATGAAATGGATATCCAAACACTCCGCCTTACTGAACTACGCCGGCAAATCGCCCTAGTCAGCCAGCAAATCATCTTATTCAATGACACCATCGCCCATAACATTGCCTATGGCAGCTACCAACAAACCAGCAAACAAGACATCATCCGCGCCGCCGAAGCCGCCCATGCCATGGAATTTATTAATCGCTTGCCCGACGGTTTGGACACGGTTATTGGCGAAAAGGGGGTTTTGCTCTCCGGCGGCCAGCGGCAACGTCTCGCGATTGCCAGGGCCCTGCTCAAGGATGCTCCCATCCTCATTTTAGACGAAGCCACCGCTTCCCTAGACACCGAGGCTGAACGGCATATCCAAGCAGCCCTAGAAACCCTGATGCGCCAGCGGACAACGCTGGTTATCGCCCATCGACTATCCACTGTAGAAAACGCCGATCAAATCATCGTGCTTCATCAAGGCCAGATTATAGAAAGAGGAACCCATAGCCAGCTTCTTGCCCGCGAAAGTCACTATGCTGGACTCTACCGTTTACAATTTCGCCATAGCCATGAGCACGTTTCACCCCTGAGCGCAAATGTCGGATTATAGCTCTTTAATTCTTCGCTATTGGTATAGTAATCAGCCTTCCCGCTGGTTGCTCACCCCCCTGAGTGGTCTCTTCCAACTAGCAGTCAAAATACGCCAATGGGCCTATACCCAAGGCCTGTTCCATACCCACATACTCCCTCTGCCGGTGCTGGTCATTGGCAACCTGACCTTGGGAGGGACAGGAAAAACGCCGTTAGTTATCTGGCTAGCCCAATTTCTCAGGCAGCATGGCTATCGACCAGGACTTATCAGTCGTGGCTATGGAGGCCACGCTCAAAACTACCCTCAACAGGTCTATCCTGACAGTGATCCACATTTAGTCGGCGATGAGGCCGTCCTCCTGGCCCGGCGCACCGGCTGCCCGCTTGTGGTAGGACCTGATCGAGTTGCTGCCTCCCACGCTCTTTTGGCTCACTCCGATTGCAATGTCCTGCTTTCAGATGATGGACTGCAACATTATGCCCTAGGTCGGGATATCGAAATCCTCGTAGTAGATGGCGTACGCCGTTTTGGCAACGCTCACTGTCTGCCCGCCGGTCCTTTAAGAGAACCATTAAGCCGCCTTCGAACCGTGGACTTAGTGGTCACTAACGGGATGCCTCAAGGAGGCGAGTTCGCCATGTATTCACAGCTTCAAGATGCTCGCCATATCAAAGACGGTACCCTCCGCCCGCTAAAGAAATTCCGCCGCACTAAGCTCCATGGCGTCGCGGGAATTGGAAACCCAGAACGCTTCTTTAGCCAACTGCGGGCCCTAGAGCTTACTATCCAGCCACACCCTTTCCCCGATCACTATGGTTTCCAATCTGAAGACTTGGCTTTTGCAGATCAGCAGCCGGTGCTCATGACCGAGAAAGATGCGGTAAAATGTATCCGTTTTGCCCGCGATAACTATTGGTACGTTCCTATGGATGTTTCTCTGCCAGCATCCTTTGGCGCTCAAGTGCTCAGCCTCCTGCAACAGGCCGCCAAAAAAAAGCTAAACATAGAGACAACAGGATGATTCATGGATAAAAAATTACTCGAGATACTTGCTTGCCCCGTATGTAAAAGTTCATTGATCTATAAGAAAGCAGACCAAGAACTGATTTGTAAGGCTTGCCGCCTGGCCTACCCTATCCGGGATGACATTCCGGTCATGCTCGAAGAGCAAGCGCGGCAGTTCGATCCCGAAGAGGAAATCTAGCTCCGCCAAGATAATATTCACAATCAAAAAGCTTGCAGTTCGATAAATAGCTGGCATACTCTAAAGGATCATGTCGGAGAAGCATTTCTTTCCGCTTTTTTAAAGAGCAAATGCGCGGTGGCAGCAGGCTAAGGTGGAATAAAATTTCTGATAAATTCAATAGCATGTTTAATGTTGCTCATCAGGGCTCATATTTATTTAAATATCTAAGTTTAAGTTTAAGTAGACTGCAGCACGCATCTTTCTACCTAATCTTCCCTTGTGCTCTTACCATAGTACCGCTAAAGTTTGCCAAAATTCTTAAGAAGGGGATGAATATATCCATATGAAGGAAATTAGACAATTTACTTCAGAATCGGTCTCCGAGGGCCACCCGGACAAGGTTGCAGATCAAATTTCGGACGTAATTCTTGATGCTATTTTAGCCCAGGATAGAAGAGCGCGAGTAGCATGTGAGACCCTCGTAAAAACCGGTATGGTGCTAGTGGCAGGTGAAATCACAACCCAGGCTCATATCGATTATGAACAAATTATCCGCGAAACCATCACTGAAATTGGCTATAACCACTCAGAAATCGGATTTGATGGGGCCACCTGCGCCGTTGTGAATGCTATCGGCAAGCAATCATCTGACATTGCCCAAGGGGTCGACCGAGAACTGGAAGAAGATCAAGGTGCGGGCGATCAAGGGATGATGTTTGGTTATGCCAGCGATGAAACCGATGTTTTGATGCCTGCGCCCATTACTTATGCTCATCGTCTGGTGCAGCGCCAAGCCGAAATACGGCGAAATGGCGAACTGCCTTGGCTGCGCCCGGATGCCAAAAGCCAGGTCACCTTGCTTTACGAAGATGATGTCCCGGTAGCCATCGACGCCATCGTCCTGTCCACCCAACACAGCCCCGAGATTAGCCAAGCCACCCTGCGTGAGGCGGTTATCGAGACTATTATTAAGCCCGTGCTGCCCGCCGACTGGTTTGCCCATTGCCGCTCTGAAAATATCCATGTTAATCCTACCGGCAATTTCATCATCGGCGGTCCCATGGGAGATTGTGGACTCACCGGACGTAAGATCATCGTGGATACCTATGGAGGAATGGCGCGCCATGGAGGCGGTGCTTTTTCGGGCAAGGACCCCTCCAAGGTAGACCGCTCTGCTGCCTATGCGGGCCGCTATGTTGCTAAAAATCTCGTGGCGGCAGGCTTGGCCGAGCGCTGTGAGGTTCAAATTTCATACGCTATTGGGGTAGCTGAACCCACATCAGTGAGTGTGAATACCTTTGGTACGGGTAGAATCGCGGAATCACGCCTGGTGGAGCTAATCCAGGCTCACTTTGATTTGCGGCCGGTGGGGCTTCTACAAATGCTGGATCTGATCCGCCCCATTTACCGAAAGACCGCAGCGTATGGCCATTTTGGCCGGGAAGAACCTGAATTCACTTGGGAACAAACTGATAAAGCGGAGGCGCTCCGGGATGCAGCGGGCTTGGGCCCTGCCACCGCCGAAATCATCAATGTTCGGTCTGAAAGGCATTAGCCAAAAAATTAAAGAAAATTTAGGGAATAAATTTTGCTATAACGGGCCAGGCCCGAACAAAATAATTTGGGAGAACCTATGAGCACACAGACCGCGGAAAATCTCACTTCCGATTATAAGGTGGCCGATATCGGCCTCGCTGACTGGGGCCATAAAGAGATTGCCATCGCTGAAACCGAGATGCCTGGCCTCATGGCCCTACGAAAAGAATACCAAGGGAGAAAACCCTTGGCGGGCGCCCGGATTGCTGGCTGCCTGCATATGACCATTCAAACAGCCGTCCTTATCGACACACTAGTCGCCCTTGGCGCCGAGGTGCGTTGGTCATCCTGTAATATTTTCTCCACCCAAGATCACGCTGCCGCCGCTGTCGCTGCTAAAGGAATTCCGGTTTTTGCATGGAAAGGAGAAACAGAAGAAGAGTACTGGTGGTGTGTTGATCAAACTATCCATGGGCCTGATGGCTGGCACCCCAATATGCTGCTGGACGATGGGGGCGATCTCACCGCTGTCATGCATAACCAATATCCCGAGCTTTTAAATGAGGTCCGTGGCCTTTCCGAAGAAACCACCACCGGCGTTCATCGCCTGTATGAGATGATGGAGCGTGGAACACTCAAAGTTCCCGTCTTTAACGTCAATGACTCGGTGACTAAATCCAAATTCGATAATCTTTACGGTTGCCGAGAATCGCTCCTGGACGGTATCAAGCGAGCCACCGATGTTATGATTGCAGGTAAAATCACGGTGATCCTAGGATATGGCGATGTAGGCAAGGGATGTGCCCAATCACTGCGCGGCCAAGGGGCCACGGTATGGGTCGCCGAGATTGATCCCATTTGCGCCCTGCAAGCGGCGATGGAAGGTTATCGGGTCATCACCATGGAAGAAGCAGCAAGCAAGGGGGATATTTTTGTCACAGCTACCGGCAATTACCACGTTATTACCTTCGAACATATGCAAGCGATGAAAAATCAGGCCATCGTTTGCAATATTGGCCACTTTGATAACGAGATCGATGTCGCTAGTCTAGAGCAATACCCTTGGGAAAACATTAAGCCTCAAGTGGATCACATTATTTTTCCGGATGGAAAGCGCATCATCCTCCTTGCCGAAGGCCGACTAGTCAATCTGGGTTGTGCCACAGGCCATCCAAGCTTCGTCATGTCCAGTTCATTTACCAATCAAGTGCTGGCCCAGATCGAATTATGGAATAATCCAGAGAAATACGAAAAGCGGGTTTATGTCTTGCCGAAGAAACTAGATGAACGGGTAGCCCGCCTGCACCTACAGAAAATCGGTGCTCAATTAACTACCCTCACGGAAGAGCAAGCCAAGTATATTGGCGTTCCCATGGATGGACCTTATAAGTCAGATCATTATCGATATTAAGGCTATTTTGGCTGTATTGACGCAATTGCAGGAAAATACCGGAAGAGAGCGGACCCATAACGGTACGCTCCTACTGGGAACGATCTTCAGGCGGGTTCGACAATCGGCTAAAGAAATAATGCCGCCGGCGGTTATTTACCTATGACTTTGTTATGCCATCATGCAACCTCAACAGAACAACCCGTTAATTTTTAGCTGCGAGTTCTTTCCCCCAAAGGGTGAAGAAAACGCTTCTAAATTGCGCCGGGTCCGCCGAAAACTTGCACGCATCCATCCGCGTTACTATTCGGTGACTTTTGGCGCGGGAGGTTCTACCCGCGACCGAACCTTTGAAACAATCTTAGAAATTCAAGCAGCCGCCAAAGAGACCGGTATTGAAGCGGCCCCTCATCTTTCTTGCGTGGGTTCCAGCCGAAAAAGCATCAGGGAAGTATTGCAAGCGTATCAACACCAGGGAGTTAAGCGCCTAGTTACTCTCCGCGGCGATCTGCCGTCGGGAATGGTTGATCCCGGAGATTTCCACTACGCAAGCCAATTAGTTGAATTCATTCGCGCCGAAACGGGGGATTATTTCCATATTGAAGTAGCCGCATATCCAGAAGTGCACCCCCAGGCGCGCTCCGCGCAGGCGGATCTCATCAATTTTAAGCATAAGGTAGAAGCAGGTGCTGACAGTGCAATTACCCAGTACTTCTATAATGTAGATGCTTATCTTCGCTTTGTGGAACGCTGCAAAAGCGTAGGCATTGATCTCCCCATTGTCCCTGGAATCATGCCGATTAACAATTACGTACAATTAGCCCGCTTCTCCGATGCCTGTGGCGCGGAGATCCCACGCTGGCTGCGCAAGCGGTTGGAAGACTTTCCCGATCCGGCTACTATGAGTGCCTTTGCTATTGATGTGGTCAGCGATCTTTGCTACCGATTGCTGGAAGCTGGCGCGCCAGGGCTGCATTTCTATACTTTAAACCGAGCCGACCCTACCCTTGCTATTTGGGATAACCTAGGGTTGGAAACCCAACCTGCCAATTTATCGGCGGTTACCAAAATATAGGTGACTTATGCGGATTTTACATACCATGCTTCGGGTCGGAAACCTAGAACGCTCTCTCAAGTTTTACACTGACGTGCTTGGTATGCAGTTACTACGGCAAAAAGATTATCCGGAAGGCAGATTTACTCTCGCCTTTGTCGGCTACGGCGATGAAACCGCCCATACTGTCCTGGAACTCACCCATAATTGGGATACGGAGCATTATGACTTAGGCGACGGCTTTGGCCATATTGCCATTGCGGTGACAGATGCGGCGGCGGCTTGCGCCGAAATCAAAAAGCGTGGCGGTAAAGTGGTGCGGGAAGCTGGCCCCATGAAACACGGCACTACAGTCATTGCATTTGTAGAAGATCCTGACGGTTACAAAATCGAGCTTATCGAACGAAAATAATAGATTTCCCTTTCTGCTCTTTATCCGTCATGGACATTCTAGAAAATGGCTGAGGGCGGCCGATGGCAAAGCCTTGGGCATAATCAACCCCAACGAGGCGGAGTTTTTCAAAAACGGCTTCATTTTCCACAAACTCAGCAATAGTTTTCAACCCCATCACTTTACCTACTTTATGAATGGCCTCCACCATAGCATGATCCACCGGATCATCCACCATTTCTTTAACAAAGCTACCGTCAATTTTTAGGTAATCAACCGGCAAATTTTTCAGATAATTAAACGACGACAAACCGCTCCCGAAATCATCCAATGCAAAACGGCAGCCCATCTCCTTAAGCTTTCTAATAAATCGAATAGCACCATTAAAATTGGCAATCGCTGCCGTTTCCGTGATCTCAAAACAGATTACCTCGGGGTTAACCGAGGTCTGATGCAATTGCTCTATTACAAAATTCAAAAATAATTCATCGGATATCGATTGCCCGGAAAGATTAATACCTATAAGCCCTTGCTCTACTGAGCACTCCCCTAAGGAAAGGAAAGCATTGCTTATTACCCAACGGTCTAAGGCTGGCATTAAACGATACCGTTCCGCGGCCGGAATAAAAGCCATAGGCGGTATAAGACTTTCATCCTCGCTTTTCATACGTAACAATAACTCACAATGGCGAATGTGCTCTTCGCCATTTAATGCATGGATGGGTTGATGATAAAGCATAAACCTGCTCCCCTCAAAAGCTTGCTGGATGCGAGTCACCCACTGCATTTCACCATAGTGACGTTCAATGCTATGGTCATCCAGGCAGTAGACATGAATACGATTACGCCCCTGAGCCTTAGCAACATAGCAGGCAGTATCCGCGGCGCTAAGCACTTCTTCCAATCCGCCGCTTCCTTGCGCAATGGCAACCAAACCGATGCTGGCGCCCAATGGAAAGGTATTCCCCTTACAGTTAAAACGAAAATTACGAATCAGAATTCGCAAACTTTCCGCAACCTTTCGCGCATGAGCTAAATCGCACCCTAGCAGAAGCACGCCAAACTCGTCGCCCCCCAATCGGGCCAAGCAATCTGATTCCCGAATTTTATCCTGCAACAGGGTTGCAAGCTGGCGAAGCAGCTTATCGCCGGCTAAATGCCCACAGGTATCATTAACTACCTTAAATTGGTCTAAATCCAAATAACATAAAACATGGCAAGTATCATTTTGGCGGACATCATCCAGAGCCTTCCGCAACCGAACTTCAAACTCACGCCGGTTAATAAGACCAGTTAAGGCATCATGAGTTGCTTGATGACTGAGCTGGCTTGCCAGCGCCCGCAAAGGACTAATATCCCGCAGTACTAAGACGGCGCCGAAAATGCGATTCTGGGTATCACGCAGGGGAGCAATAGATGTTTGAACGATTAATTCCCGATTCTGTCCGTCCCGCAGTAAAGCCGTACAGGAGCGACCTTCGACAGGATCCTCCGCTAGCCAAGTAGCGATATCGCCAATAACATGAGAATAGCTTTCCTCATTGAGGAGGCACGCTACCTCCTCTAAGGATTTACCGCGCGCCTGGGTCGCGGTAGTGTCAATCAGCTCTTCGGCCAAGGGATTGAGATAATCGACTTGCCCCCTACAATTAACGGTAATCACCGCGTCACCAATTGACTCCAGGGTCACCTGCGCCCGCTGATGTTCTAAGAAAAAAGCCTCTTGGGCCTTGCGCCCTCCCATCATCTTTTGAAAATAGGCGAGGCTCTGGAAAAAAATATTAACAAAGCTCATGATAATTCCTAGTCCTCACCATCAGAGGGAAAAAGCCCCTAGCTATTTCATAGACAGGCCATGGAACGACCCCCATTAAGTCCCGATGCCAAATGGGCCACAGGATATCCACTCCAGAAGCTCGGGTTTAAAGCCCATGACTCAAAAATACCCTATTAATGCCGATATGCTATTGAAGTGTTTTTGGGGTTGCTAGAATAGGCCCTGCCTTACTTTAGCAGCAAAATTGTCCTCTTGAGGTCAGAATTTAGGCGTAACCTTTTTATGTGTTTTCTCTATTATTTATTTTGGTTTTTCTTGTTAGCCCTACTTCCTAGCTATGGATTAGGATTAACGAAGGATAATCAATCCTTAGCCGAAATCCAGGAAGTAGCTCACAATTTTGTACTTAAGCAGGCCAGGTCCCTCCCAGGGAATATCGAAGTGACGCCGGGCTCTTTAGATCGGCGCTTACGCCTTCCAAAATGCTCTCATCCCTTAAAGGCTTTCTTTCCCAGCGGCAGCCGTCCTAGGGGCAATACTACCGTGGGAGTCCGCTGTACTGGAGAAACACCCTGGACCGTGTACTTGTCCGTCAAGATGGCTGTCTATGGTAAAGTGCTAGTTGCAACCCATTCGATAAGCTCAGGTTTTCCCTTGAGCCTAGTCGACCTGCGTCTAGAGCGCCGGGATCTAAGCGAGCTAAGGCAAGGTTATCTCAACGAACCAGCACAAGCGGTAGGAAAACGCCTTAAGCGGCCGGTGGGATTAGGCGCAATTATTACTCCTGGGATGTTAGAAATTCCCAAGCTTATCCGGCGGGGGCAACAAGTCATTTTAATGGCCACAGCACCAGGGCTGCAAGTCAACATGAAGGGCCAAGCCCTTGAGGATGCTGGTGCGGGGGAACATATTCGTGTCAGGAACACTTCCTCCCGACGTATTGTCGAAGGAACGGTAACCGCTGCCGGCTTAGTACAGGTGCAAATGTAATAGGCAGGATGCCAGTCAACTTAAAGTTAAACGCTAGAACACCGATAACTATGGGTAAACGATCTAAGGAGAAAGCCGAAATGTCCTCAGAAATCAATGGGATATCTGGCTATAGTAGTGTCTCTGCGCAAAAATCGCCAGAATCAGTGACTACTAACCCAGCCTCTTCCCATCCTAAGTCAGCAGGAGATTCTCCTACTGGGCAGCCCGCGGTGGAAACGGTTACCTTGACCCACACCACTACCCAACTTAGAGAAACAGAGGCATCCCTAGCTGGTATTTCCGTCGTGGATAATCAAAAAGTTGAGCAAATCAAGCAAGCAATTCTAGAAGGCAGCTATCAAATTGATTCCGAGCGTATTGCCGATAAACTGATTGCCCTGGAAAAAAGTCTGAGTAAATAGTGATTCCAATATGTCAACGCAAGTTCTGATAGGGCTCCTGCAGGAAGAGCTAAACTGCCTTGAAGGTCTCGGACAAGCATTGCAAGAAGAATATCTTGCTCTATGCCAAAAACAAGCGCTAGCAATTGAGAGCGCAGCCGAAAAGAAGCAAGCAGCGATAACGAGCCTAGAAGCTGTTTTTCACGCTCATGAGGAGCGGCTTAGAATATCGGGGCTACCTTCCGCTCCTGAAAAAATCAGAGCCCATATCAGAGCTTGCGCCGCTGAGGAGCACTCCCCCCTTGCAACGCTTTGGGAGCAATGGCAGGGGCGGCTACGGCAATGCCGTGAGCAAAACCAATTCAACGGTAACCTAATGAATCGCAGCCGCCATCATACCCTGCGGACCCTGGCAATACTGAATGGGCAGGACCTTAAATCTACCGCCTATGGCCCTGAAGGCGATCTGCTGTCCCCGGCACCGGCTTCCCGCTCACTCCTTGGGCGAGTATGAGCCGGGATGGGATACTTACAGCCCCTCTCTCCTTTATCCCACAGGATGACACCCTGGTCTTTTCAGGGTAAAATCCAAGTCGTATCTTTTGGGGCCGTAGCTCAGCTGGGAGAGCGTCGCGTTCGCAATGCGAAGGTCGGGAGTTCGATCCTCCTCGGCTCCACCAATGTTTTTTACTAAGAAAACATTGACTTACCATTTTTTCAGCGCGGAAGCCTCGCCGTTGAGGGCGGGGAGGAAGCGCCCTATATAAGAACTAAGTTGACTAGCGTTGCCTTTGTGATAGCATAAATCACTATGAAGACAACGCTCCAAATCAAATTGCTTCCTGATGGAACTCAGCACTCGGCCCTGAAAGAGACCATGCGGGTTTTTAATGACGCTTGTAACGCCATTGCAGAAGTGGCTTTTAGAGAACAGTGCGCCTCTAAATTTGAGTTGCAAAAACTTGTGTATGCGGATGTTAGGAAGCAGTTTGGTTTGTCGGCCCAATTGACTATTCGCGCCATCGCCAAAGTCGTTGAAGCTTACAAGCGAGATAAATCCAAGCAGTGCTTCTTTAAGCCGACGGGTGCCGTGGTGTATGACCAGCGCATACTGAGCTTTAAGGGTTTGGATAGAGCCAGCCTTGTAACGATGCAAGGGCGCGTGTCTATTCCTATACAGATGGGCCAATACCAGCGCGTACAATGGCATCGTGCCAAAGGACAGGCCGACCTGGTGCTTGTGAAGGGTGCTTTCTTTTTGTTGGTCGTCATCGACACACCCGAAGCACCCCCCATAGACCCGTCTGGTTTTATTGGTATTGATCTTGGAATTACCAAAGTGGCCACTGATTCCGATGGCGGGTCGTTCTGTGGTTCTACCGTGGAGCGTGTGCGCCAGCGCTACCACCGTTTGCGTAGGCGACTGCAGTCTAAGGGCACGCGCTCGGCTAAGCGGCATTTGAAGAAAATTCGACGCAAGGAAGCGCAGTTTCGAAGAAGTCAAAATCATATTATTTCTAAGCGTCTTGTCGAGAAAGCTAAAGACACCGGACGCGGAATTGCTTTGGAAGAGTTGAAGCATATCCGCAGCCGGACAACGGTTCGGAAATCCGACAGGGCCAAGCACAGCGGTTGGTCGTTCTTTCAACTTCAATCCTTTATCGAATATAAGGCGAAGCTTGCGGGTGTCTTTGTTCAATATATTGACCCCTGGTATACCTCGCGCACCTGTAGCGCCTGCGGGCATGCCGATAAAGCTAACCGCAAAACCCAATCCCACTTTCAATGTGTCTCTTGTGGATACACTGATAATGCGGATATCAATGCGGCGATCAATATTGCTGCAAGGGCTGACGTCATGCAGCCTATGGTGATGCGTGCGACGACGGCAAAGGATAGCCCGAGCACAGCTACAAGCCTCCCCCTTTAGGACGAGGTTCATGACGGGTTAGACTGGGGTGTTATAGTATTTTCACCTTGGAGTTGTTCCATGAACACCGAGAATCATTCCCAGACGGCTGCTTTCCTATGGTCCATAGCCGATCTGTTGCGCGGTGACTTCAAGCAGTCCCAGTATGGCCGCATCATTTTGCCGTTCACCCTGCTGCGGCGCATGGAGTGCGTGCTCGAGCCAACCAAGGACAAGGTCGTCCAGCAGGCGACAGTGCATCAGCACAAGCCCGACCACGTGCGTGAGATGCTGCTGCGGCGCGCCGCCGGTGATCTGCAATTCTTCAACGCCTCGCCGCTGACCCTGGGCACCCTGTCCGACACCCAGACCGCCGCCGACCTGATGAGCTACGCGCAGTCCTTCAGCACCGACGCTTGCGAAATCTTCGAGCATTTCGAGTTCGAGAACTTCGTCCAGCAGCTTAGCAGCGCCAACCTGCTGTACCAGGTGGTGCAACGCTTCGCCGCCACCGATCTCAGCCCGGCGCGCATCAGCAACTTCGGCATGGGCATCATCTTCGAGGAGTTGATACGCCGCTTCGCTGAAAGCTCCAATGAAACCGCCGGGGAGCACTTCACCCCGCGGGATATCGTCCACCTGACCACCTCGCTGGTGATCACCGGCCAGGACGACAAGCTGGCGCCCAACCGCATCGTCACCATTTATGACCCTACCGCAGGCACGGGCGGCTTTCTCTCCGAAGGTGACGAATACATCCAGTCCATCAGCGAAAAGGTCTCGGTATCCCTCCACGGCCAGGAGCTCAACCCCGAGTCCTACGCCATCTGCAAGGCCGACATGCTAATCAAGGGCCAGGATGTGGCCAATATCAAGCTGGGCAACACCCTGTCCAACGACCAGCTAACCGGCCCGGAACACCGCTTCGACTTCATGCTCTCCAATCCACCCTTCGGCGTGGAATGGAAAAAGGTCCAGAAGCAGATCACCGGCGAGCACAAGCACAAGGGCTTCAACGGCCGCTTCGGCCCCGGCCTGCCACGGGTGTCCGACGGCTCATTGCTGTTCCTGCTGCACCTGGTCAGCAAAATGCGCGATCCTCGCGACGGCGGTTCGCGCATCGGTATTATCTTGAACGGCTCGCCCCTGTTCACCGGCGGCGCTGGCTCCGGCGAATCCGAGATCCGCCGCTACCTGCTGCAGCACGATCTGGTCGAGGCCATCGTCGCCCTGCCCACCGACATGTTCTACAACACCGGCATCGCCACCTATGTGTGGCTACTGTCCAACCACAAGCCCGCCGAGCGCAGGGGCAAGGTGCAGCTCATCGACGGCAGCCAGCACTTTGCCAAGATGCGCAAATCCCTGGGCAGCAAGCGCCAGTACGTCACCGCCGAGCAGATCAACGAGCTGGTATGCCTCTACGGCGCCTTCGAGGAAACCCCCCAGAGCAAAATCTTCCCCATCAACGCCTTCGGCTACCGCCGCATCACCGTCGAGCGCCCCCTGCGGCTCAACTTCCAGGCCAGCGCCGAGCGCATTGACAACGTGCTGCAGGAAAAAGCCATCCAGAAGCTGGATGACACCGCCCGCCAGCAACTCGCCGACGCCCTGGGAGCCATGGACCCAAGCCCGTTGTATCGCAACCGGGAGCAGTTCGCCAAGCTCCTGAAAAAGACCCTAACCGCCCACGGTGTCAGCCTCAGTACGCCGGAGCAAAAGGCCCTATTGAACGGCCTCGGCAAGCGCGACCCCAAGGCGGATATCTGCACAACCAAGGGCAAGCCCGAGCCGGACACCGGCCTGCGGGACAACGAGAACGTGCCCCTGGGTGAATCCGTGTACGACTACTTCCAGCGCGAAGTCATCCCCCACGTGCCCGACGCCTGGATCAACGAGAGCAAGCGTGATGCGCTGGACGGCGAAGTCGGCATCGTCGGCTTCGAGATCCCCTTCAACCGCCACTTCTACGTATTCCAGCCGCCGCGCCCGCTGGAGGAAATCGACCGGGACCTGAAAGCCTGCACTGATCGCATCAAGCAAATGATTGAGGAGTTGTCGGCATGACGGGTTTGGTTGATACGAATTTGGCTACGCAAGCGGCGACTGGATCGCCCGATCAGGGCGGGGCTAGTGCGGGTGGCATTCCGAAGTATCGGGAGTACAAGAATTCAGACGTAGTTTGGATTGGTGAAGTACCAAGCTTCTGGGAGGTCAAACCGTTCAAATGGCTGCTCACCCATAACGAAGGAGGCGTGTGGGGCGATGACCCAGCAGGCGAAGGTGACACGATTGTCCTGCGCTCCACCGATCAAACCGTTGATGGCAACTGGAATGTCACCGATCCTGCCGTCCGCCACCTCACCGTCAAAGAAAATGCCTCTGCGGTTCTTGAGGCGGGTGACTTGGTTGTAACAAAATCCAGCGGCAGCGCTTTGCACATCGGCAAAACAACGTTGGTAAACGTTGACATGGCAAAACTAGGTTATTGCTATGGAAATTTCATGCAAAGGCTAAGGCTTGGCCAAAAGTATATTCCCAAGCTAGCTTGGTATGTCATGAATAATGACTTGGTTAGGTTGCAATTGAACTTGCTATCAAACTCAACAACTGGGCTTGCAAATCTGAACGCTACGTTGATTGGCGAGATTTTGCTGCCGGTTCCCCCTGTTGAAGAACAAACCCAAATCGCCCGCTTCCTCGACCACGAAACCGCCCGCATCGACGCACTGATTGAAGAGCAGCAGCGTCTGATTGAACTGCTCAAGGAAAAGCGCCAGGCCATCATCTCCCACGCTGTCACCAAGGGCCTGGACCCCACCGTGCCGATGAAAGACTCCGGCGTGGAGTGGCTGGGCGAAGTGCCGGCGCATTGGATTACCAAGCCGCTGAAGCATCTGGCTGAGCTGAACCCGAAGAAATCAGGCTACCACGGCGATCGGGATGAGCTTTGCAGTTTCGTTCCAATGGAGAAGTTGAAGACTGGTGTTATTCAACTGGATGAGGAGCGATTCATTGCCGATGTAATTTCTGGCTACACCTACTTTGAAGATGGCGATGTGCTGCAGGCGAAAGTCACACCATGTTTTGAGAATCGAAACATCGCTATAGCTGATGGTTTAACAAATGGTGTGGGTTTTGGGTCGAGTGAAATCAACGTATTAAGGCCGTTCCCAGACGTTAACGCATCATTTCTCTACTACCGGCTGCAAGAAGATGGCTACATGGGAATTTGCACTGCGTCGATGATTGGCGCGGGCGGTCTAAAACGAGTGCCAGGTGAAGTCATAAATGGTTTCACGGTAGCCGTTCCCGAACGCCACGAGCAAACCCAAATTGCCCATTTCCTCGACCACGAAACCGCCCGCGTGGACAAATTGGTCGAAGAGGCAAACGTTGGCATTGAACTCCTGAAAGAACGCCGCTCCGCCCTGATCTCCGCCGCCGTCACCGGAAAAATCGACGTGCGCGGTTGGCAGCCGCCGGCCAGCGCGCCATCTCCCGAATTGGAAAACGAGGCCGTGTAATGGCGGATAGCAGGGAAGCTCAATTCCAACAGGACATCATCAACGCCCTCGCCGCTCAGGGCTGGCGGGTGGGCACGGCCAGGGGCTATGACCGTCCCAGCGCCCTGTATACCGAGGATTTCCTGGGCTACTTCAAGGATGCCTGGCCGGAGCGCTGGGACAAGTTCGCCAAGGCCAACCCCAATGACCCGGAAAGCGTCCTAGTGCAGAAACTGGTGCGGGAGCTGGAGCAGCACGGCACCCTGGATGTGCTGCGCCACGGCTTCAAGGTGCCGGCGGTGAAGGTGGAATTGTGCAGCTTCAAGCCCGACCACGCCATGAACCCGGACACGCTCAAGGGCTACCAGTGTAACCGTCTGCGGGTGGTGCCGGAGGTGGCCTACTCGCCCCATGCCCGCGACGCCACGGGGCAGGGCGGCGGCTACAACCCGCGGCTGGACCTGGTGCTGTTCGTCAACGGCCTGCCCACCGCCACCCTGGAGCTGAAAAGCCAGTTTAAGCAGTCGGTGGAAAACGCCAAGCGCCAGTACCGCCATGACCGCCCGGTCAAAGACCCGCTGAGCCGCAAGCCCGAGCCCCTACTCACCTTCAAGCGCGGGGCGCTGGTGCATTTTGCCGTGAGCCAGGACGAAGTGGCCATGACCACCCGGCTGGCCGGCAAGGACACCTGCTTCCTGCCCTTCAACCTTGGAAGTGAAGACGGCGGCGCCGGTAATCCCCCGCCGGCGGACGACGGCCAGTACGCCACCGGTTACCTGTGGCAGCGGCTGTTCCAGCCCGCTGCCTGGCTCAAGGTGCTGGGGCGCTTTCTGCACCTGGAGAAGAAAACCGTTGAGGGCTTTGACGGCCAGCTCAGCACCAAAGAGACCATGATCTTCCCCCGCTATCACCAGTGGGAGGTGGTCAATCAGCTGATTGAAACCACCCGCAGTGAAGGGCCAGGCAAGCGCTACCTCATTCAGCACAGCGCCGGCTCGGGCAAGTCCAACTCCATTGCCTGGACGGCGCACCAGTTGGCCGCGCTGTATGACGACGCGGGGCAGAAGCTGTTCAACTCGGTGATCGTGGTAACCGACCGCACGGTGCTGGACAGCCAGTTACAGAACACTATCTACCAGTTCGAGCACGCCCACGGCGTGGTGCGGCCCATCACCCGAGATATCGGCAACCAGAGCAAGTCCCAGCAACTGGCCGAGGCCCTGACTGAGCAGACCCGCATCATCATCGTCACCATTCAGACCTTTCCGGCCCTGTTCCAGGTGCTGGATAAATACCCCAACCTGGCCAGTGGCCGCTATGCGGTCATCGCCGACGAGGCCCACTCTTCGCAAACCGGCTCCTCGGCCAGCAAGCTCAAGGCTATCTTGAGTTCCGAGCAAGCGGCCGCTGATCATCAAGAGCCGAAAGAGATCAGCGCCGAAGACCTGCTCGATGCCGCTGTACAGGCCCGCCAGCCCAATGAACGCATCAGCTACTACGCTTTTACCGCCACCCCCAAGGCCAAGACCCTGGAGCTATTTGGCCGCCCGCCGGAGCCGAGCGTGCCGCCCAGCGCCGACAACAAGCCCGAGGCTTTTCATCTGTATTCCATGCGCCAGGCCATCGAGGAGGGTTTTATTCTTGATGTGCTGCAGAACTACCTCAGCTACAGCACCGCGTGGAAGATCGCCCACCCGGAAGGCGAAGACGAGGAAGTTGACTCAAAGAAAGCGCGCATCAAGCTGGCGCGCTGGGTGCGGCTGCATCCGTATAATATTAGCCAGAAGGTCGAGGTCATCGTCGAGCACTTCCGCGCCAACATCCGCCATCTATTGAACGGCCAAGCCAAGGCCATGGTGGTGACCAGTGGCCGCCAGGAGGCGGTGCGCTACCAGTTGGCGGTAAAGAGCTATGTCAGGCGGATGGGCTACAGGGATGTGCATCCGCTGGTGGCGTTTTCCGGCAGCGTGTTGCCTGATGAGGTGATTCCGGAAGAAGTCACCGAGACCAGCAGCCTGCTCAATGCGGACCTCCATGGCCGCGACCTGGCCGAGGCTTTTGACACCCACGATTTCAACGTACTCATCGCCGCCAACAAGTACCAGACCGGCTTCGATCAGCCCAAGCTGTGCGCCATGTACGTGGATAAGAAGCTGCGGGGGGTGGACTGCGTGCAGACCTTGTCGCGCTTGAACAGGAAGTTCGGCGAGGGCAAACAGACCTTTATCCTTGACTTCTTCAACGAGCCACAGGATATCCTCGATGCTTTTTTGCCCTACTACACCCGGGCCGAGCTGACCGATGTCACCCATCCACAGGTTATCTACGACCTGCAGAGGACGCTGGATGAGGAAGGCATTTATCACTGGAACGAGGTTGAAGCCTTTGCGCTGGCCTTCTTCGATCCCAAGGCGGTGGCCAGCAAACTCAGCTATCACTGCCAGCCGGCCCGCGAGCGCTTCGCCAGGCGCTATGCCTTCAGCCTGGACTCCCGCCAGCAGGCGCTGGGTTTCAAACGCACCGCCGAGGTCAATGGTGATAATACCGGCCTAAAGAAGGCCGAGCACGTGCTCAAGGAAGCCGGTGAGCAGATCGACCGACTGGACCTGTTCCGCAAGAACCTGCAGAGCTTTGTGCGCCTCTATGAGTTCCTCTCGCAGATCGTGCCCTATGAGGACCGTGAGCTGGAACAGTTGTGTGTGTTCGCCAAGCACCTGCACCCGCTGCTGCGCGTGGATCGCCTCCAGGAGGAGGTAGATATCGGTGAACTGCAGCTAACCCATTACCGCCTGAGCAAGCGAGCCGAACAGCAGTTGCGGTTGAATGAGGAGGCCGCGGAATACACCCTCAAGCCCGGCAGCGATATCGGCAGCGGCCAGCCCCACGACCCGGAAAAGAAACGCCTGTCGGAAATCATCGAGGCACTGAATGAGATTTTTGGCGCCGAGGTCAGTGATGAGGACCAATTGCAATTTCTCATCGGTATCGCCCAGCGTATCAGCCGCCAAGAGGATGTGATGGCCCAGGTTAATAGCCATTCAGTGGACCAGGTCATGCACGGTCTGTTTCCCAAGCGGGTGCTGGATACCGTACTGGACGCCATGACCGACCACGAAAAGCTGTCCCTGGAAGTGCTGGACAACAAAACCAAGAGCCGAGACTTTGCGCTGGTCATCCTAAAAATGCTCACTCAGCATACGAGCTTTTCGTAACAGCCTGAGCAGTCGCAAGCCCTATACAGGGAATTGCCTCGTAACCTTCGTGATCCGCGAGACAGGGAACGTCCGCCAACTTGGTCTTTCAAATACCCTCACCACGGTATCCGCCTAAATAGAAAATACTATAAAATAATTTTATCCTTAAATATCTCTAGGAGGGCTATTACATGCCAAATCTACTGATTACCGGCACTAACCGGGGTATTGGACTGGAATTCAGCAAGCAATATGCCGAAACGGGCTGGCGAGTATTCGCTTGTTGCCGCCACCCTGGCAAGGCCGATGCACTCAAGCAGCTCGCGGCGCAGCATCCCGGTTCGCTCAGTTTGCATACCTTGGATGTGGCTGACTTTGATCAAATCGAGGGACTAGCCGCGGAACTCACCGGAGAAAAAATTGATTTGCTGGTCAACAATGCAGGCATCTATGCTGATACTTTCAGAGGCGGTTTCGGCGCTACCGATTACCAGGCATGGTTGCGCGCCTTTTGCGTGAACACGACAGCACCGCTGAAAATGGCAGAAACATTCGCCAGTCAAATTGCCCAAAGCCAGCAAAAAAAGATTGTTTGCATCAGTAGCAAAATGGGCAGTATTGCCGAGAATACCAGCGGTGGCTGTTATCTTTACCGCTCAAGTAAAGCGGCCCTGAATATGGTGGTAAAAAGTCTTTCCATTGATTTGGCGCCACGAGGTATCCTTGCCGCAGCGCTGCATCCAGGCTGGGTACAGACCGATATGGGGGGACCTAATGCGCTGATCACGACACAGCAAAGCGTAGCAGGCATGCGTCAAGTAATCGAGCAACTTACCCCCCAGCAGAGCGGAGGATTTTACGCCTATGATAGCAAGGAAATTCCTTGGTAATGAAGCAGGCGTTTCCTGGACGCATAACCCTGCCCTTTTATGATGACTGATGACCGGTGATTCAATGCTATCTCTAACCATCATAAAAAAATCGCACCGCTGCGATGGTTAGCGCAAATAAATCTTAGCGTATTCTTGACTGTCCGGCGGTGAAAAATCTAGGTTTGTTGCTTGCAGTTTTAGCTAATCTGATAGTGACCTCAGTAAAAGCCAACTGCAATCTCATTCAAGATATGGATACCAAACATTTCTGTCAGGCAATATCTGCATCTCAACTTTCTAAGTGCTACCTGATAAAAGATAACGATTATAAATTCTTTTGCGTTGCATTAATTACCGATAAAAATTCAAGATGCAATCTCATTAAAGATGATGATAAAAGAAACCTATGCAAAGGAATTATAAAATAAGTTAAGCCTATTATCAGGTACAGTCGCCTGCAATTTTTTAGCCTTTGTTTTGCAAATTCGGCTATAGCACGATAATCCCCATTGCAAGAGAGATGGTGTGAAAACGGACAACCAAGCAGTAAAATCGTTAGTCAATAACGTAGCACTAGTGGCACAAGATATCTTTAAAAATAGATGTATCGCCGTCTATCTTATGGGTAGTCTAGCCAGAGGTGGCTTTAGTGAAGTTGCCAGCGATATTGATATAGGAATTATCCTTGCTAGCCCGCTCCAAGAAGACGATAAATCCAATATTGATAAAAGCCGATCTATGGCTAGCAACAACAATCCGGAAATAAAGAATAAGGTCTCTATATTCTGGGGTTCTGTAGACTCTATCAACGGTATTATTGATGCCGGCCGCTATCCCCCCTTTGATCGACTTGATCTGATAGACCACGCATTACTTTTAACGGGCACGGATATTCGAAGTGAATTAATCAAACCTACCCAAAAAGAACTGGAGATCTCTGGGGCCGAGTTTGCCCTCAATTCTCTTGGCCACAAGGAAAGAATAGAGGAGTTTTTCGACTGCGCGCGCATCACCCAAAAAGGGACGGTGTATGTCACTAAAACCATCCTCTTTCCGGCCCGGTTCATCTACCTTGAAAGAACAGGAGAAATAGCCGGCAATGAAATTTCTTGCCAATACTACATCGACAATTTCAGCGGTCATGATGCCGAGCTTGTAGGTTATGGATACCAGTGGAGACTTCATTCCCTCCCTGAAGATAGCAGCCTTGTCACCGAACAGCTTAATAAGGGACTCATCGAGCTCTATCATAATTTCTTAGAAATCTATATTGAGCGTATGCGTTTATATGGTGAGGGCTCCCTTACAACCCAACTCATCCAGTGGCGAAAAGATATCAGGCCGTCTCTAAGAACACCCCAAAACGCCCTTCACCCACGCCGTTAATCTTGCCGAACATAAGTGGGAAGCCAGCCACCGGGCGGCGATAAATCAAGCTTATCAGGGCGGCTCGAAGCCCGGCCTGACAACAAGAGAATTTCTCCTCGATAAGCCCAAACCCGCAAATCTGTCCATAACTCACTATTTTCAGAATTTTTTCCACGCAAACGGTTTTTTAGAATTTTTTTCTGGGCCACATACCCTGCCCCTTCCTTAAGCAAGCGGCGCAGGCGCGAGCGCCCCACCTGGCTGCTGGCCAGCAATCCTCTCGCCGCAAACCCCTGGGCCGGCTTGAATATGAATTCTTCTTTTCTATGGGCAAGTTCTTCGATATTTTCCGGCCGTAGCCAATGGGTTTCCGGGATATGGGCGCTGAGAACCGCCCGCTCTTCAGGTTGAATACCCAATTCCTGATCCCAGTTAGATAGGGAAAGCCGCTCCATCAAACGCTTATCGCTGCGGGTAGCGTAGGTAAAAGGATTAGGCGCCACATAAACCTGGCCCGCCTCATAGGCGGCCTGCACAGGAGAAAAAATTTCTGCCTGCCAGAGAAAATCGGTGGATCGGTTTACAATGAAAGAGATCTCCTGACCTTCCCAGCGCAGCTGCTGCCCGTCCCAGCGCAATTGCTCGGGAGAAGCGATTGCCGCCTTCCAGCCCTGGTGATGAAAAAGATCCTGTAGCAGGGTTAATTCTTTGCGGAATTTTCCCTTTTGCAGCGCTTCCTCATCTTCCAGAATCAGGAACAACCCTTGAGGCCAGTGTTCGAAAAATCCTTTTGCTTCCTGCTTTACATAACGAATAATCTGTCCTATCAATTCAGTATACGTGGGAGGAGGTTGTAGGGAAGTATCTTGGGATAGATTAAATATTTGGTAGTAAAGATCATTAATCAGACCCGCGAAGAGAAGGCCCGAGCCATTATCATTGAACTCGATCACTTGCCAGTCTTGATCCGGCGGCAAATGAAAATCCCAGGCGCTGAAAAAACAAACCTCAGCCCGCTGGCGCCGGGCGATCTCCGGAGCAAGGACAGTTACGGTTTTTTGCCAATCCGGCCGCGTGGTGACCCGTTCAAAAACGTCAATAAAGTCACTGATTTCCGTCATCGTCTTAGAGGAGATAAATTGGTGCTGAGGCACCACCGAAAATTCATGGGGGACAGGCGGGATTCCTGCCTCTTCTAAGGCAGTGAATAATTGCTCTTTTTGGGTTGGCATGGGCTAAAAGCTCTTGCTCTCTCTTCCGGGTAATATAAAAAATACTTACGCTTAAAGAATATAATCTGGTGGCAGCGGAAGCTCTGCCGCTTAGAGCGGAGAGGAAGCGCCAGCCTAACGGTAGGCGGTTAAGCCAGGAAAACCGTTTTTGATGCCCAATGTGGCGTGCGTTGATCTTATAGAAATTGAGGGAGTACAGCTACAAGCCTCTTCCGCCAGGGAAAGGTCGTTGACACTTAACACAGTTGAGCACTTGCCCCACCATTGACTGGCGTCCTTCTGCAGTCACCACCCAGGATCGATTGATGAAGGGGGGTCGATGCCGAACATGCTGGCCATGGCCACACTCCAGATCCGCTACCCAGTCGCCGTGCTCATCTTGATGATAATCAACTATTTTACGCTTCATAGGTAACTATATCTGAATTTTTAAATGAGAAAACAGCCTTTACATCCATTTTCATTAACATACCATGTTTTCATAATTTTCCAGCCCCAGGAATGTTAAGATAACGATAAACTATAAAGGGACACCATCTATTATGAAAACCCTTATCCAATTCATCACACTTAGCGCGTTAATCCTATTACCTAATATAAGCGCGTTGGCGAAAAATCAAATGATTATTAATTTTGGCGATCATGAACTCCACTCCTGGCAGGTAGTCAATGATGGGGTGATGGGGGGGCTTTCCAAAGGTAATCTCCATATCACCCCATCAGGGATCGCTGTTTTCCAGGGAAGAATATCCTTAGAAAACGGAGGGGGTTTTACGTTAGTGCGCTGGCCAGTTGAAAAATTAGATTTATCTTCCCTCACGGGCATCGTCATCCGTATTCGAGGTGACGGTCAGCAATATCGTTTTAGGCTGCGTACCGACAATGAATTGGATGGAATCTCCTATCAGGCTAAATTCCGGGCACCCAACCAAGCTTGGGTAACTATAAAACTACCGTTTTCTGATTTTATACCTACATACCGGGGCCGTATTCTGGAAGATAAGGAATCCCTGGACCCGAGCAAAATTCACCAGGTGGGATTTATGATTGCCGACAAACAAGCAGGCGATTTCCAATTAGAGGTTGAATCGATTAAAGCGTATTAATCGTTTATAACTTCAACCAAAAAGAATATAGCAGGAATCCGCTTAATCCAGATAAAAAACTGTATTTGAATATCTGGCACAATGGCGATTGGGTTTATCGGATAGCAATATCCTAAATAAGTTATTTTCTGAAAAACCCGATTTAAGTGCAACAAAAGGAGAAGAAATATGAAATACCGTTTGAAATTAGCTGCCATGGTTTGTGTTTTATCTCCCCTTTACGCCTATGGGGGTGGGAATCCAGAATTCGTCGAATTTCCCGAGGGCTATGAGCAATCCTTTACTCGCTACGCCACTATGAATCGCGCGAACCAGAAACAGGTTGCCAAACTCTATGCCAATGAAACTGCCATTTCTAGCCATAAGGAAGGGCAGACCGCAAACTCGGGCTCCGTCCTTGTCATGGAGATATACAAACCCAAAACAAATGCTGAGGGTAAGCCCATCCTAGGCAGTAACGGTGTCTTTGAAATCGATTCCCTCGCTGCGGTAGCTGTCATGGAGAAGAAAGATAACTGGGAGGAAAATTATTCTCAGGAACACCGGGCAGGTAATTGGGGGTTCGCGGTATATAACCCCGACGGCACTCCTAAGAGTAATGATTTAGCATGCGCCCAATGTCATACGCCTCTGAAAGACCAGGACTATCTATTCACCTACCAGAAATTGGCTGACTACGCGAAGGAGCATTAAAAACGGCATGATGTAGGTGCAATACTACGATTTTATTGTATAAAGTCCTAGGCAGGAGAGGGGGAATCCACACAACTCCCCCCTCTCTCCTTACCAACCACTATTTCTTCCTAAAGGGCTAAAACGGCCCTTGCTAACAACAGAGCCTCTATCCCCGGCTCCTGGAGAGGACTATTAGTAGAAATTAAAGATAATGCCTGTTACCGAATAACAGAGAGGGTAAACAAAAATGTTCCGTTCTCATGATTCATACGAAAAGGCTTTCTGCTACCGCCTGTTACTTGCCTTAAGTCTCTTTTCCGTAGTGGCTTCCCTGGGGGCTGAAGGAGGCAAGGAACCAATTTTATTGGAACAGGCAAAGCAGTTTTTTAAACCACTGCCAGAGACCATGGCGACGGCAGAATTCCCGACTCCTCCTGAGCGAGTAAGTTTGGGTAAACGGTTATTTTTCGACCCCCGCCTTTCTGCCGATGGGATGATAAGTTGCGCCACTTGCCATCGGCCAGCCCTCTATGGCACCGATGCCCTGCCCCGCAGTATCGGAGTGGAACATCGCGTTAACCCCCGAAACGCCCCGACGGTCCTGAATGCCGCTTTACAGGACTGGCAACATTGGCGCGGCGATCGGGCTAATGTAGAGGAGCAGGCATCCAAATCGGTCCTGGGGCACGGAAGCTTTGGTAATCCTAATGAAGAAGCCGTGCTTGCCAAACTGCGCGCCTTGGGGTATACCCCAGCATTTCAAAGCGCTTTTCCAGAGGCAAACGAGCCACTGACCCTGGAGAATTTTGGCAAGGCTATTGGCGCCTATGAACGGACCTTAGTGAGTCCTTCCCCCTTCGATAACTATCTGAAAGGAAATACTGAAGCACTTGGCCCTCAGGCTAAGAAAGGGCTTGGTATCTTTATCAAAACGGGCTGCATTGCTTGCCATAATGGCGTAGGGGTAGGTGGTCAGGCACTGCGTAAGTTCGGCATTAAAAAAAATTACTGGCAGGCAACGGGTAGCGAGGTAGTGGATGAAGGCCGCTACAGCATCACCCAAAATCAAACCGATAAGTATGTCTTCAAAGTGCCCAGCTTGCGGAACGTAGCCATGACTCCGCCTTATTTCCACGATGGTTCCGTGACCACCTTACCGAAAGCGATCCGGATAATGGCCCAGGTGCAACTCGGCAAGACTCTGAGCCAGCAGCAAATTAAAGCTATCATGGTTTTTCTGAATAGCCTTACCGGAGAGTTACCAGCGGACTTTCAGCAAGCACCTTTATTACCCCCCAAAGCTTTCAACGCTCTTCCCTAAGAAAATGTTACAACTGAATGATCTTTTAAGGGCATCTTCCCCGGAAGAAAAGGCATTCATCCTAGACCCATTAGGAGGAGTGAAGTGAAATGACGGCAAATTACATATTGTCTATTGATGCCGGCACTACCGGCATTACTGGTTTGATTTTTAATCGGGAAGGTCGTATTCAAGGCCGAGCCTATTCAGAATTTACCCAGCATTATCCTCAGCCAGGATGGGTAGAACACGACCCCAATGAAATCTGGTCCATCACCCAAAAGGTAATCGCCAGCGCCTTGCAGGAAGCTCATCTGGAAGCCCACAATCTGGCGGCAATCGGTATTACAAACCAACGAGAAACGGTAGTGATGTGGGACCGAAGCACGGGAGAGCCCGTAGCAAAAGCTATCGTCTGGCAGGATAGGCGTACCGCGCCGCTCTGTAAAGAACTCAAAGCGAAGGGTTTAGAACAAATTTTCCGGCATAAAACCGGGCTTGTCATCGATCCCTATTTCTCCGGCACCAAAGTCAAATGGCTCCTCGACCGGGTAGAGGGACTCAGACAACGGGCAGAAACCGGTGAGATCGCCTTTGGCACCATCGATTCCTGGCTTGTCTGGAAACTCACCGGGGGCAAAATCCATATTACCGATTACTCCAATGCCAGCCGGACGCTGCTCTATAACATCCACGACCTGCAATGGGATGAGGAAATCTTGCGCATACTCCATATTCCTCCCTCTCTATTGCCTGAAGTCAAACCCTCTGCCCATATCTATGGAGAAACCACGCCCCAAGCCTTTCTCAGCACCGGCGGTATTCCTATTGCCGGAATCGCGGGAGATCAACAAGCTGCCCTTTTCGGCCAGGCTTGCCACAAAAAAGGGCTGGCCAAAAACACCTATGGAACGGGTTCCTTCGTCCTGATGAATGCAGGGAAGGAGTCTATCTTAAGTCAGGAAAAGCTTCTGACCAGCATCGCTTGGGGGATCGGCGAGGAGCCTGTGGAATATGCCTTGGAAGGCGCTATTTTTATCACGGGAGCAGGCATTCAATGGTTGCGGGATGGCCTGGGAATCATCGATGATGCCGCGGAAACAGAAGCCCTGGCCCGCTCCCTGAAATCCAACGAGGAAGTCTATTTTGTACCGGCCCTCGTTGGCCTGGGCGCGCCCCACTGGGATCCCTATGCCCGTGGCACCCTGCTGGGAATTACCCGCGGCACGACTAAAGCCCATCTGGTACGGGCGATGCTAGAAAGCATGGGCTACCAAACCCGGGACGTGGTCGAGGCCATGGAACGGGATTCGGGAATTTCATTAAAAGTACTACGCTGTGACGGGGGCGCCTCAGTCAATTCCTTTTTGATGCAATTTCAAGCGGATATCCTCGGTGTGCCAGTAGAGGTGCCGAAGATCACCGAAACTACTGCCTTGGGCGCGGCGTACTTGGCGGGACTGGCTACTGGCTTTTGGCGCAGCCCCAAGGAGTTGGCCGCCCAATGGCAGCTAGCCCACCGCTATGAGCCCACTATGCCTGAGTCCGAGCGTACCCGCTTATATCAGCAATGGCAAAGGGCCGTGGAACGGGCTAAAGGCTGGAGCCAGGAATAAAGAGTAGCTTGATACCCATGAAACTACGAGAACGCCATCTGGAAAAACTGTCCCAGGCCACTTACGATGCCTTGATTATCGGTGGCGGGATTAATGGCGCAACCTCCGCCGCTGCCCTCGCCGGTAGAGGGGCTAAAGTCGCCTTAATTGACAAGGGGGATTTTGCGGGCTTTACCAGCCAGCACTCTTCTAATCTCATTTGGGGTGGAATTAAATATTTAGAAACTTACGATTTCCGATTGGTATGGGAACTGTGCCAGTCTCGAAATAAGTTAATGAAGTATTATCCTTCTACTGTTAAAGAGATTCGTTTCCTTGCCACGATTCCTGAACACTTTAGATATCCCCGTTTACTCCCGTGGCTAGGAGCCTGGCTCTATTGGTTCATGGGCAAGGGATTTACCCAACCACCCCGCCTCCTATCGCAACAGGATATCAAAAAAGAAGAAAGCATTATCGATGGGGAAAGGAGCCAGGGTGGATTTGAATATTCCGATGCTTATTTATATGACAACGATGCTCGCTTCGTCTTCAATTTTATCCGCTCCGCTTTAAACTGTGGCGGTATCGCGGCCAATTATGTGGAATCCCTCGGCGCTAAAAGCGATGCTAATAAGATATGGAGAACCCAGGCCAGGGATCAAATTAGCGGTAAAGAATTCGAAATCAAATCTAAGGTTTTGATCAATGCCACCGGTCCCTTTGTGGATCAACATAATCATCTGACTGGCCAAAAAACCCCTCACCAGCATGTCTTTTCCAAGGGAGTACACCTAATCGTCGATCAACTCACGCCTCACCATCGAGTGCTGGCCTTTTTTGCCAGTGACGGGCGTTTATTTTTTGCCATTCCCATGGGAGCAAGAACATGTATCGGAACCACCGACACCCACGTAGAAGCGCCTACGACTACCGTCGCAACCGAAGACCGTCAATTTATTCTGGATAATATCAATAGGCTACTCGCCCTTAAAAAGCCCTTGCAAGTAGAAGATATCATCGCCGAGCGTTGTGGAGTCAGACCCCTCGTAGTTGCAACAGGCGCTTCTGGGAAAAAGGATTGGCTGGAGCTTTCCCGAAAACATGAAATTGACGCCAATAGAGACACCGCCCATCTCAGCATATTTGGGGGAAAACTAACGGATTGCCTCAATGTGGGGGAGGAGGTTTGCGGGTTAATACAAACCCTAGGAATATCTCTCCCTCATCCTCAACACGCTTGTTTTGGCGAGCCACCAGAGGCAGTAAAAAAAGCATTTCTGCAGCAGGCCGAAGCCATCGGCTTAGATAACTATACTTCACTAGAGACGGCAGAAAAATTGACCTGCCGCCTGTGGCGCAGGTATGGATCGGAAGCTATCCGCTTGTTAGCAAATATCCAAGCCGATCCTAAGCAGGCCGAGGTGCTCATTAAGGGAGCGGAATATCTCCGCTGTGAACTGCAGCTAGCAGCGCGAAATGAAATGATTGTCAAACTAGACGATTTTCTGCGTCGGCGCTCCAAAATTGCATTGATGGTGCGGCGGCAAAATCTTAAAAGATCAGCAGGGCTGAAGGAAGCCTGTAAAATTCTATTTGGCAAACAAGCCGAGGAAAAATTGGCTGAATATTTTCAGGAGAATTGAAGTTGCAATAAGCTTACAAAAAAATAATCTTATCCCTAAGAAAAGCCTTTTGAAAGTTTACCTTTTCTCTCCCCCCCCTGGTGTAAGCGATAAAGCTGCAACCATAAGGTTTTATCGCTTACACCGAAGGGTGGTTAATCGCTCTTTCTTAGCAAGTACGCAAATTTGTAATGACGCATCCTTTACTTTATATCAGGGAAACGCAGGAATGGTAGGCTCGGTTCCGCTAATTTCTGCTTCGGGATGGTGCTTTTTCACCAACTCATCAATCTCATCGACTCGGTCTTTAGGAACATCCACCATCATCAGAAGCTCTCCCCCTTTGATGGCTTCTTCAAACTGCTCAATCTGCGAATTGGTCCCACCCACGCCAATCATGGACGAAGCCCAACCCCCAATACCCGCACCCGCAAGGGCGGTAGCCAAGATAGCACCTCCCCCCAGTACCACGCCTGCTGGCGGAAAAGTAACCGCCGCTATTCCCGCCAAGGCGCCGGTAGCGCCTCCTACCGCAACCCCCCGTTCAAGGGATGGAATAAAATCGCTTCTTTGTGCCAATCCCGCCTCTGGCAGATCCCCCATGGGCGTTCCTTCCTTAGCCACAATATAGATATGCCGCGCTTCCACCCGAGCCAATAACAGCTCTTTAACGATTTCTTCGGCACTTTTCACATCTGGTATTAGAAAATAAAGTCTTCTCATGTTCTTCTCCCTTCTTGCTACATCCGCAATCAGTAGATGAAGTAATTGCTTTGCTTTAAATTGATATGGTAAAAATCACTCTTAATTCCAAGCCTTATTTTCAGCTCCACCCAATTATCAGCACTTTCTAAAATCTCACTGAGTTTTATCTCATAAGTAAAATAGAGACTTTATATTTATTTCAGAAATTAGAGTATTCGTGTAGAAATACGTTCCCAACGTCGCGCTTATCCCTTCCAGCAGGCAATGCAATTTTCCAAAGTACAAAATTTCTCCTCTAGGGGAATGGCGGAATGGTAGGCTCGGTTCCGCTAATTTCTGCTTCGGGATGGTGCTTTTTCACCAACTCATCAATCTCATCGACTCGGTCTTTAGGAACATCCACCATCATCAGAAGCTCTCCCCCTTTGATGGCTTCTTCAAACTGCTCAATCTGCGAATTGGTCCCACCCACGCCAATCATGGACGAAGCCCAACCCCCAATACCCGCACCCGCAAGGGCGGTAGCCAAGATAGCACCTCCCCCCAGTACCACGCCTGCTGGCGGAAAAGTAACCGCCGCTATTCCCGCCAAGGCGCCGGTAGCGCCTCCTACCGCAACCCCCCGTTCAAGGGATGGAATAAAATCGCTTCTTTGTGCCAATCCCGCCTCTGGCAGATCCCCCATGGGCGTTCCTTCCTTAGCCACAATATAGATATGCCGCGCTTCCACCCGAGCCAATAACAGCTCTTTAACGATTTCTTCGGCACTTTTCACATCTGGTATTAGAAAATAAAGTCTTCTCACCTTTAGTTTCCTCTCTATCTTGTCTTCGTTACAAAAAATCTGATAACAGCTTTTTGGGAATTTGGCTCATTAGTCATACTGTATGCCCTTGTTCTCTTCCTTCTAAAGCAAACTTAGACTAATATCTGTCCTCTTTCCAATAGAAAGAACTCATTTTTATGTTAATGCCTTGTTTAGAGTACAATATCTAGACTCAGCCTATCAGCCTCAGCCCTCTATGAAGCTTAGCGTTAAAGAATTTAAAGCTTGGAAAAACAGACGCATTACCCTCCTAGGGATGTCCGGTGTAGGTAAAACGCGTCTGGCTTATATGCTACGCAAACATCATTGGTTTCACTATTCTGGAGATTACCGGGTAGGAACCCGCTATTTGGATGAGGCCATCCTGGACAACATTAAGCAGAAGGTCATGGGGATTCCCTTTCTCAGGGATTTGCTCTATTCCGACTCCATCTACATTCGCAATAATATTAATGTTGATAACCTAAAGCCCGTGTCCAGTTTCCTGGGTAAGCTCGGTAATCCTGAACAGGGAGGACTAGGCTTAACAGAATTCAAGCGCCGCCAGGAATTGCACCGGCAAGCGGAAATTGCAGCGATGAAAGATGTGCCGGTGTTTATTCGCAGGGCGCAACAAATCTATGATTACCCACATTTTGTCAACGATGCGGGCGGAAGTATTTCTGAGCTAGACGACCCAGAGGTGCTTCAAACCCTAGATCAACACACCCTCATCCTCTATATCAAGGCTACACAGAGAGATGAACGGAAACTTATCCAGCGAGCGGAAGAAGAGCCAAAACCCCTCTATTACCGTGAATCTTTCCTGGATGAACAGCTTGCCATCTATAGGGAAAAACACGACTTACCCTATGTGGCTTTGATTGAACCGGATGAGTTCGTCCGGTGGATATTCCCCCGTCTCTTTTACTCTCGGCTCCCCCGCTACCAGGCGATAGCCGATGAGTATGGGTACACAGTGTCCACCGATCAACTCGCTCAAGTTAATGACGAAACAGGTTTTCTGGAGTTACTGGAAACTGTAGTAGCAAAACAACCTTAAAATTTTAATCATCACCTCAAAACACGGATAGATGATCCATGCCTTTGGTTGCTAATTCTGATTTACCTGCTTTTGAACGGCTCAGGGAAGAGGGTGAAACCGTCATCCCAAGGGATGTGGCGCTCCACCAGGATATTCGCGAGATGCATATTGGCCTGCTTAATATGATGCCTGATGCTGCCCTGGCCGCAACCGAACGTCAGTTCTTTCGCCTCATTGGGGAGAGCAACCAAATTGCTCAATTTTACATCCACCCCTTTACTCTGAAGGAGATCCAGCGGAGCCTGGAAGCCAACCACTATGTAGAACGCTACTACCAAACCTTTGAACAGATTCAGGCAGAAGGGCTCGACGCCCTGATCATTACGGGTGCCAACGTCACGCAACCCCAGCTCTCCCTAGAGCCTTTCTGGAAACCGCTCATTAAAGTCATTAGCTGGGCCTACGAGAACGTGACCTCTACCCTCTGTTCCTGTCTCGCTACCCATGCTGTTCTTGATTTCCGCTACGGCCAAAAACGACGGCGATTATCCTCCAAACGGTGGGGAGTATATTCCCATCGGGTAGTCAACCGTTCCCATCCCCTGGTACGGGGAGTGAATACCCGCTTTGATGTTCCCCACTCCCGTTTCAACGAAATCAGCCGCGACCAGTTTGAAGCAGCAGGGCTTCATGTCCTAGCGGAAAGTGAAAAGGGCGGAGCCCACTTAGCCGTAAGCGAGGATCTGTTTCGAATCGTGTTCTGCCAAGGACACCCGGAATATGACAGTATCAGCCTGCTAAAAGAATACAAGCGGGAAATCCTACGCTTTGCCTCTGGACAACGGGATAACTACCCCCCCTTTCCAGAGAATTACTTTTCCCCGAAAATCCAGGCTATATTAGAAGAGTACCAAGAACAGATAATCATAGCTCGGGACAAGGATCTCCCTCTCCCCCAATTGCCAGAACCTCTGATTGTGGATTATCTGGACAATACCTGGCATGACACCGCTGAAGCTATCATTAACAACTGGATGGGCAACGTCTATCAAATTACCCATAGTGACCGCAAGCGGCCCTTTATGGAAGATATCGCTCCAGACGATCCATTAGGATTGCGGCGGCCCACTTAAAGCAAGATAAGGGTATTTTATCTGCAATAGTCGCCAGCCAGCACCAAAATGGTACCTTTCTACGCGATGGGAGATTGCTACGGAACGTTCCGTCTTAAAGCGTCGGCTTAATCCTCTGAGGAAGGTTCGAGAAAAAACAGGCTTTATTGGCTTCCTCGCCGATTCAGCCAAACGACCAATCCCTGGGCGTTCAAGCTGATATCCATTCCCAGTAGAGTGTCGCGCCGGCGGTCATCCTGGGGGAAGCCGTGGGCATCCAAGCGAGTCCATAGGTAAGCGCGCAGCCTCCGCTTAATGGCCCCTAACCGATCTTCCTCTCCTTCACAATCCTTCGCCAAAGCAACAAAAGCATCGAGATCCCGATGTAAATCTTTAGCAAGCCTCTTAAGATCGGTAACCCGGCTGTAATGAGTCAAGTAAATCCCTTCTGGCTCATATCCCATGAGACGTTCGATAGAGGCATGGGCTGCGTCCGGGTCAAAATGAACGGGCGTGGTGGCGGGAAAAATAAATTCCCCCGCCAGGGTATCAAAATCCCGGTAGGAAATACCAAAGGTATCGCCAGCAAATATGCCCCGGCTGTCCCGGTCAATAATACAATAATGGTGCAAGGCATGCCCCGGGGTATGAATAAACTTCAAACGACTTCCACCCAGCTCCAGCCACGCCTCATCCTCTATGGTAATAATACGGTCTGCCGGTATAGGAACTACCTCTCCATACAAACGCCTGAATATTTTGTCCCCATATACGGCTTTCGTTCCCGCAACGAGCTTCTCGGGATCGATAAGATGGGATGCCCCTCGTGGATGCACCACCACTTGTGCGTGGGGAAGCCGCCGCACTAACTCGCCCGCGCCGCCAGCGTGATCCAAGTGGATATGAGTAAGTAATATGTAATCTATCTGTTGGGGGGTAATTTTCAGTGTTACCAGTGCGTCCATGAGCCGGGATACGGAAGGCGTGGGTCCGGTATCTATAAAAGCAGCCCGTCCCTGGCGAAGAACGAGGTGGCTAGCATCCATTTCAGGACGCACAAAACCCGTATCAATGGCGGTAATACCGCTAGGAAAGGAAATAATATTCTCCTTCACGGGGCTATCTCAGGGAGAGAAATAATGGCAATTGTTCTCGCCAACCTCTTACCCTTTTTAGTGCCCTGAGGCCAATTGCCATTCGTGGGTAAGCTTTATAGCCTCTGCCATTTGCGAGGTATTCATATCCTTAGCAAGGGTATCTCTGATCTTCTCTGCATTTTTATCTCCTTGTTTCGCTGCTACATTGAACCAGAAATAGGCTTGTACATAATCCTTTGCTATTCCCTGACCTTCGCTATACATCACGCCCAGATTATTCTGCGCCTCCACAATTCCCTGATTAGCTGCATCCCGGTACCATTTGAGCGCCTCTTCTCTGTCCTGGGGAACGCCATACCCGTTATCATAGATAAAACCCAAATTAAACTGGGCTTCGGCATCTCCCTCTGCCGCCGCCTTTTTAAACCAAGCAATAGCTTTTTCAACGTTTTTTGGTACCGATTTGCCTTGATAGTACATGATGCCCAGATTGAATTTGGCACTCACATCAAGATGCTCACTAAACTTCTCAAACCATTTGTCAGCCTCTTCCGGGTCCTTGGGCAAACCATATCCATTGGCGTACATCAAACCCATATAAAACTGCGCATTTTCATCGCCTTGTTCAGCAAGGGGCATAAATTCCTTAAGCGCGAGCTCATAATCTTGGCTCTTATAGGCTTCCCTTCCAGCATCAACATCCGCTTGGGCGACTTGTAAGAAGCCCAAAAACAATATCGCTCCCAGGAATGACCATACGCCAGTTTCATTTCGATAATGAGTTCTAGGGTTTTTATCCATGAATGGTTACTCCGTTCATAACCGTTATTAGAGATCAATGATGGTAATACTTAGCAAGCAATTTATCATTAGGAAAACAACCAATGAGAGCATTGTTCAACCACTGAGTTCCGTTGAATTTTCAAATTTTTGCTCAAAGCCGTCACGCCTAACCTGATAGAGATTTGCGGTGATAAGCTTGCTTCAGGCCACGGTGATACCCACACTACTCCCTTAAATTCATCTTTCAAGTTAGAGATCAAGCTAAAACTATACTAGCGAGGATAGATTCGGCAAATTTTTATTGGCTGCTAACAAGTTTGCTAAAAATTATCCGGAATAGGCGTACCTATTACTGAGAGGAGATCCAAGACGAATATGAGGGAAATACGCTGGTATGCACTACCTCGAGGCGGGCCATAAAAATACGCCTGTTGCGTCCGATTCTGAACTACAAGCAGGTAATTGAGGAGACGATATTATCTATTTAATTTCGTATGAGGAAAAATCTTAAAGTATCAGCGCCGGATTGCCAAATCAAAATTGCAAGAACTAAGCGCCAGACAGGTCGCGACCGCCAAATAACTTAAGGCGGATTATACCAAAGTTCGCTGTAGCTTTAGGCTCGCGGGAAACCGCATACTCTCCTTTCCCGCACGTGGACCCTCAAATGAAAGCAGAAAAAAGAGGAAGTACCAGCAGAGTTCGCCAATTTTATGGAAAGTGAAAGGGAAAAATTTGCCAATAACAAGAATTACTTTTACTTTCTATAAATCCGCCTGTAAAGGCATTACTATTGGCCTATCCTCTTCAAGCATAGCCCAGCATCAATGCGCCCAAATATACCGTACTTGCTATTGTCAGCGTGCCCCCCATAAATATGATCCAAGGTATCCGGGTACGAAGTCCGAAGAAGCAGATTCCAATCCCCACCACCAGCGCATACACGGCCATTCCTATTATGACCCCTTCATCACCCGCCGGGGCACCTATATCTCCGGTTATAGCATCTTCTCGATAACGCATGAAACGCTCCTCCATGTTACTTTAAAAAGGTAAAACCTGATATTTTTATACATCTTTACCGCATCGTAACCAATTCGGATATTCAATTCAATAATATTATGACATCTGATAATAATTTGCCGTGAAAAAAGCGGCTAATGCTCCCTTAACCGTTCAGCCTCACGGCGCACAGCCTCACTGCCAAAGTGCAAAACCAGGGGGCGCAGGGCCTGGCGCAGGGCTTCAATCACCTGGACCCGGCCTGAAAGTTCTAGGACCGCGGCGGCCTCTCGCCAACTCCTTTTCTGCAATACCTTGACGATTAACGCATTCCTCTCCATTTCCCTCAAAAGTGCTTCGCTCTCAGGCACCGGGAGCGCCCCGCAAGCCAGCTTCCAAATAGGCGCAATACACACCTCGTACATACGCCTGCCAAAGGCAAAAGCCAGCACATCACACCAGTCCTGGCGATCCAAGGACAGTGGGCTGGCCTGACCCCCGCAGCGCAGAAAGCAAGCTGCAAGAGGGGGCTCTAGCTCCCGGAGCGGATCTGATAGCTGGTGAGGTAGATGTGCCTGGAAGCGATGACGGGCTACTTTCACTAGCGCCTGACCCGAATTTGACAGTGGATAAAGAACAAGAGCGGAGTGGGCACCACTCGTGGCACCCCGTTTCACACTGAGGCGCACCGGCAGAAAATCTAGCCGTTCCCAAAAACGCAGCAGCTCCTCGGTAGCGCCAAAACTACTTCCTAAATAATCGAGATTTTCCGCGCTTAATGCCTTGATCAGTATCCCCACCAATTGGCTCCCAAGGCCCTGGTTTTGCACAGTGGGATGGACGGCAATACGCATTATCCGGGCGCACCGCAGCCTGGGCGCCTGTGCCAATCCCAAATGGGCCGCCAAGGATTCCGGAAGTAAATGCCCATGGGGGCGGATACACCCTTCCCATATTCCTCTCGCTGTCTCCTCATCAAATCCTCCCTCCAAAGCCAGCAAGGCCGTAGCTACTACATGTCCCCGATAGCGCATTACATACACCAGCAAATTAGGGCCATCAAGCAAATGGCGAAGGTCGTAAGGCCGGGTCTGATAATGGGCCAGCACCAGTAAACCGAAGAGTTCGGAAAGGGTAGCCTCATCCTTTACCAGAACTTCCCGGTCCAGCTGTTCCACCAAAGTGTTTTCAGGACGCGCTAGCGCAACCGCCGAAGCGGGTGCAGCCTTGGCATTTAGCAGCAGCGCTTGAAAGGCGAAATGCTCCAAGGGATCGCCGCTTCTCCAACGGATGGGCGTCTCTAACCGCAGTGCCTTCCATCCCCGGGTCCGTTCATCCAACACCTTGTGAAAGCGAAGGGCAAACCCCCGCCCGGTCCCTTCATAACCATGAATGGTGGTGGCAAACGCAATACGTGGGTAACGCTGGAGCAGCTGTTCCAGCAAAGGGGTAGGAAGAGCGGCCGCCTCATCCACAAGCAGTAGGTCCGCGGGCTGGAGAGTACGAATAAGTGCATCGGGGGCGGCAAATTCCAGGCGTGCCCCATGGAGAGTAAGCACCGTTCTGGAAACGCTGGCTTGGGGCAATAGACGTTGGGCATGCCGGAACAGGGGCACTACCGTATCCAACCGCGGTCCCGTCACGATGATGCGCTTGAGTCCCCGCTGCAATAACCGCGCTGCTCCGATTCCCAAGGCCGCCGACTTGCCTCGACCACGATCCGAGGTTAGCACCACGGGCCGCCGCCGTTGTCCCGTCACAACTTTTACAATAGCCTCCACTGCTCGGCGCTGATCCGCTGTACGGCATTCCCCATCCTCTTCTTTATCAGCAAGAGGGCTATCGCTGATTCTGATATTAGCTGAAGTGACTTGCTGGACTCTAGGGAACCCTTTTTCTTGCTCTATGAATACCATCCCTTCTGCTCCACGGATGAGCCGTACCAAGCGTTCAATAAAACGACCGGTAACATCGGTAATTCGATAGGGAAACGTCACAATACGGGCATGCTCAGGATCAGGGAAGCTTGGCCACGACTCTAGGGGCGGGGTAAGCAACAGCAGGAGCCCGCCGCCCCGGATAGCGCCAGTAATAATTCCGAAGGCATCTAAATCAAAACCACTGTGGGCATTAAACACCAGGGCATCCACTTCTTGCCCCAGAAATTGATGCGCCTTAGCTGCCTCCAATTTCCATACCTTTTCAGGGGCAGAAGCAGAAATCCATGGAACCCGCTCCAATGAAGCACCTTCCAGGCTTGCTTGGGCGGCTTGCAGACACCAATTTTGATCCCCTGAAAGCACCAAAGCCCGCCGCTGGTAACTCGCCTTAGCCGCAGTTACCAAAGCGGCCGTTATTTTTCTGAAATTATCCAAGATTTGAAAAGAGAAATAGACTCTGTACAACTAGTAACCAGATGGGATAGGAGCCTTACAGCTGAGACGCCTGAGTCACCAAATAAACCACGAATACCACCACAGCAAGCAGGATTCCCCAAGTCAAGGACACAATAAACCGGCTCATAGTCTCTAATAAGCGATCTAAGAGGGACTTTTTCTGCTTTCTATTTTCTTCCTTAGGTTTAGTCATCTCGTTGGGTGATTTTCCTATGCTGTCTCCAAAACGTGTTTCTATGTCTTCTTATGCTAAGCTTTTTAAGAGGTCAAATAAAATTGAATAGGCCCAACATCATGGCTCAAAACGTCACCCAAAAACTGATTGCAAACCACCTGGTTTCCGGTGAAATGGAAGCCGGTACGGAAATCGCCTTGCGTATCGATCAAACCTTAACCCAGGACGCCACCGGCACCCTCGTGATGCTGGAATTCGAGGCCATGGGAATTCCCCAGGTCAAAACTGAATGTTCCGTCCAGTACGTTGACCATAACCTCATTCAGGCAGACTTTAAAAACCCGGATGACCATCTGTTTCTGCGTAGTGCCTGCAAAAAATTTGGCCTCTGGTATAGCCGCCCCGGTAATGGGGTCAGCCATCCCGTACATATGGAACGCTTTGGCATCCCAGGCAAAACCTTATTAGGCTCGGATAGCCATACGCCCGCTGCGGGCTCCCTGGGAATGCTAGCCATAGGCGCTGGAGGGCTGGAAGTAGCCATGGCCATGGCGGGCGAGCCGCTTTACACTAAGATGCCCAAAGTGTGGGGCGTCAAACTGACAGGCCAACTTCCCGCTTGGGTGAGTGCCAAGGACGTTATTTTAGAGATGCTGCGCCGGCACGACGTGAAGGGAGGCGTAGGCAAGATCATTGAATACTACGGGCCAGGCCTGGCGAATCTAACCGCTATGGATCGACACGTTATCGCCAATATGGGGGCCGAACTGGGTGCGACTACCACTGTCTTTCCGGCTGATGGGGCAGTAAAAGCGTTTCTTGAGACTCAAGAGCGGGGAGATGTCTGGAGAGAACTGCTGGCGGATGAGAATGCCAAGTACGATGAGTATGAAGAAATCAATCTCTCTGAACTGGAACCCCTCATTGCCCTTCCCAGCAGTCCGGGGAAGGTAGCGCCTGTACGGGAAGTGGCTGGCCGGGAAATTTACCAAACCTATATTGGCTCATCCGCTAATCCCGGCCTGCGGGACTTTGCCATAGGCGCATTGATTGTCGATGGCAAGCAAGTTCATGATCGGGTGTCCTTTGATATTAACCCCACCTCGCGACAGATCCTGGAAAATTTGATCTCTTTGGGGTTACTGGAAAAACTCATCCGGGCCGGCGCGCGCCTACATCAAGCCGGCTGCAATGGCTGTATTGGTATGGGCCAAGCGCCAGCCACCGGGCGTATCAGCCTGCGCACCGTCCCCCGAAATTTTCCAGGGCGTTCAGGCACTAAGGAAGATCAAGTCTATCTATGCAGCCCGGAGACGGCCGCGGCCTCGGCCTTAACTGGGAAAATTACCGATCCGCGTACCCTGGACATGGACTATCCCCATTTCCAGGAACCCAAATCCATCCTCATCAACACCAGCATGCTTTCTCCCCCGGTTGAAAAGAAAGAAGGGATTGCGCTGGAGAAAGGGCCTAACATCAAGCCCCTGCCCCCTTTCGAGCCGCTCCCCGATAATTTTGAGGGGCCGGTGTTGCTAAAGGTTGCTGACGATATTTCCACGGATGGAATTATGCCCGCCGGGGCCAGGGTGCTGCCTTATCGCAGCAATATCCCGGAGATTAGTAAATTTGTCTTCGAGCCTATCGACGAAAATTACTACCAGCGGGCCATGGCCCATCAACAGCAAGGTTCCTTGGTGGTAGGAGGAGAGAATTATGGCCAAGGATCGAGCCGGGAACATGCTGCCCTGGCTCCTCGCTACCTGGGTCTAAAAGTAGTTCTTGCCAAAAGTTTTGCCCGGATTCACTGGCAAAATCTAGTCAACTTCGGTATCTTGCCCTTAACCTTCGTCAAGTTGGATGATTGGGAACGCATCGATCAGGATGATATCCTTTACCTTGCCGCTATCCGTAGCGCCATTCAAAAAGGAAAAAGAATAACCATCCGCAATAAAACTAAACAAGAAGATTATGAGTTTGAACACTCGCTTAGTTCCCGGCAAATTGAGATGATCCTGGAAGGCAGCCTTATTAATGTGATTCGCAAGAAGCAGTGAAGCAATCCTCAAAACGTTTTCCCCTAGAGCCATCACGAATGGTACACATGATTAAGTGATCTTACGCTAATACCCTCATAGCTTCGAAGGTATACAAGAGGGATTTCCTTTGCTCGAAATAGCACTCCCGGCAGGAGCGCTATACTTCCCTGTATTCCTTCAATGTCTAGGAAAAATCCCATGAACTTTCAACCCAGCCCTTTACAGGCATTAATCTTGTGGCGGTTACTGACTAGCGAAGGACGAGCCTACCTGACCGATATCCGTCCTAAACCCAAGCGGCGCGACCGGGAAGCCCTGCTAGAGGCGAAATTTATCGAAGAACAATGGCGACGCAAACCCCAGGGCAGCCGGGCAATCTATGTCCAACTCACCGATAGAGCCTGGGCTTGGGCCGGAGAACATATGGATGCCAAACTCTCCCATCGGTCCCCGGCGGCAGGCCCTATCCTCCAGAGCTTTCTTGCCCGCTTGCAACCCATCCTGCAAAGTCGACATATCACGCTGGCGGAAATTTTTAGCTCAACTCAAGCGCCTCCCCCAAGCGAAGATTCGGAACAACAGCTACGGGAGGCCTATTTCCATCTCTCTGGCGGCGAGAGGAATATTCGAGTTCGGCTCGCTCAACTCCGGCAACAGTTAGGAGCTATTCCTCGTCCCAGACTAGACGAATTATTGCTGAAATTACAAAGGGAAGGAAAATTGGTGCTGTCTCCTCTCGATGATTCCCGGGAAATTTTACCGGAGGACCAAAAAGCAGCCCTAAGTGTCGCCGGATTTAAGCGGCATCTGGTGTATATGCAAAAATAATCAGCCAATGGACGAATATAGAGTACTAAAAACCGTTAATTTTGACTGGACCATGCAATTACAAAGCGTATGGCGCAACTCGCCGCTACACGTACCGGGTCTCCATGAAAACCTGCGAACCGAGCTTATGGAAACCTTGAAAGAGAGGATGGGAAGCCAGGATCAAAATCCCCTCGGGCAAATCATTACGGGCCCAGCAGGTGCCGGGAAAACCCATCTCCTTAGCGCCATACGCCAGGAGGTTGCCGCCCTCCCGGCCTGGTTTGTATTGGTGGATATGACCGATATCAAGGATTTCTGGGAAACAGTGCTACTGGGATATCTCAACTCCCTGCAGCAAGCAACTTCAGGAAACCGACCCCAATTTCAAAGCCTCCTAAAACACCTCCTAAACCCGGACGTAAAACCCCAAAACCCTTTTTCTTCCTTTTATCGAACTCCGTCTCGGTCGAGAAAATCCCCACTCCAATGGCTGACGGCGCTGTTAGCGGGCAAAAAAGCCCAGCGCCAGGAAGCTGCTCCTGCTACGCCCCGGCAAATCGCGGAATATGGGGACAAGGAACTCGCCCAAGTCATCCGGCAGACTATCAACCGCCTGAGCACGCAATACCCGGAGGAGATCCGGGCCCATCAAGACGCCCTCCGCGCTTTGATGCTGCTCAATTCTAACGATCTCGAGCGCGCCAACGTAGGCTACAGTTGGCTCCAAGGCATGGCTATTGACGAAACTGATCGGCATCTCTTCGGCTTTTTATGGCCCCAGCGGCAGCCTTCTGAAATCGTAAAGTCCTTGTCCTGGCTAATGAGCCGGTATGCACCTACCCTGCTGGCTTTCGATCAATTAGATGCCATTATGAGCCAACACCATATCACTACTGCCAGCTCTGGCGAAGGGGAGCGGATGACGGGGGAGCAGCGCGCTTCCCAAGCCATCATCGAAGGGATTGCGGACGGCTTTATGGCCGTCCGGGATACGGTCTATCGCACCGCCACCATCTTAGCTTGCCTGGAAGGAAGTTGGGAAATATTGCGAAAGGGGAGTCTGAAATCGGCGACCGATCGGTTTGCTTCCCCCCAGCCCCTACCGCCCATTAATAATGCCACGCTCGCAGAGGAAATCATCGCCCTTCGCCTCGCTCATGCTTACCATGCCCACGGCTTTACGCCCCCCTATCCCAGCTGGCCTTTCCAACCACAAGTCTTTGCCAGCGCGGCCACGCTCTTACCCCGGGAATTGTTAAAACGGTGCGAGGAGCATCGGCTTCAATGTTTAAGCAAGGGCGAGGTCATAGAGCTAGCCTGTTTCGAATCGCCACCAGAAGCCACCGAGACCTTAGCTACCATCCGCCCAGATCCCGGGCTTGACCACGCTTACCAGGAACTCTGCCGCCAGGCCCCCATACAGGAACTGCTATCCGAGGAAGCAGAAGATGAAGTACTGGGGATGCTGATACCGGCCCTATGCCGCTGTCTCCTGCGGGAAACCCCACTGCCGAAAAGCAGGCGGGGAGTGGTGGATACCGAATTCCCAGGCGATAAAAACTACCGCGCTCTTCATGCCCGGCTCCGGATCATCGACTCCAGCCAAGAGAATCGAGAACAACATTACTGCTTTCGTGCTTTGCAAAAAACCCACGCCACCGCCTATCAAAACCGTCTTAACGGAGCCCTTACTGCTTCCGGGATTGACTCCAAGCTGCCTTTCAGAAGGCTTATCATCGTCCGCACCACCCCTCTGCCCTTGGGCAAGGTTACCCGGGAAATCACTGACAAATTTCTCCAGGCAAAGGGTAAATTCGCCGCGCCTAACGAACAAGATCTAAGAACCATGTGGGCGCTCCATAAGCTTGAGCAACAAAACTTGCCTGGCTTTGAAGCATGGCTTCGCGAGCGCCACCCCGCAACTCAACTCCAATGGCTTCAGGAAACAAAAATTACCGAATGCCTTGCTGCTGATGCATTCCCTCTGGAAAATAACCTGCCTTTAAATGCAAAAGAGAACACGGATATCTGGGCCAAACTCCCGGCCCCAAAACGGCACAATTATAAGGCCACCACTCCCTCCTATCCGTCGGCCCTGCCGGTAGGGAAAATTCTGTCCAACCCTGCCGAAAAGATAACTATCCCCTTGCCCCTTCTCACACAATATACTGGAATATTGGCGGGGAGTGGTTCGGGCAAGACGGTGCTCTTGAAAAGATGGGTGGAAGAAGCCGCATTGCTAGGTATCCCCTCCATCGTGATAGACCGTACCAATACGCTGGTGTCTTTAGGGGAACAGTGGCCCGCCCCCCCCACCTCCTGGACTCCCGAAGATCAGGAAAAGGCGGAACATTATCATGCCAACAACGAGGTGATTATCTGGACCCCCGGACAAGCAGATGGTAATCCCTTGCAATTAGAGCCATTGCCCGATCTCGCTTCGCTCCTGGAGCAGCCGGAAAAATTCCAGCAAGCTCTTGAAATGGCCCAATCCACCCTGAAAGAAATCGTAGCCCCCGGCAAATCCGCCCATTCAGACTATAAAATGGACGTTCTCACTGCGGCGCTAAAACTCTTTGCTATCCAAAAGGGGAAAACCCTGCCGGATCTTATCGCCATTCTCTCCCACCTACCGGCGGAAATCAGTACCAGTATCTCCAGCGCCGCTCGCCTGGGGAGCGAAATGGCCCAGCGTCTGCAAGCGGAGATACAAAACAATCGCTTGTTCTATCCGGAAAGCCCTTTCCTCGATCCTGGCTGCCTCTTTAAAGGAACTTCAGCAAATAGGAGCAGGATATCCATCATCAACCTGGCCGGTTTACCTGACCTTAAAACCCAGCAGCAGTTTCTTAATCAGTTAGCCATAACCCTGCTAGGCTGGATAAAACAGCATTCCGCCTCTCCTTCCATGCCAGTACAGGGTTTTTTGATACTGGACGAGGCCGAGGATTTTATCCCTGCCGAACAATCCACCCCCTGCAAAGACAACTTGCTAAAGCTTGCGGAATACGCCCCTACCGGCGGTCTCGGATTAGTTTTCTCTACCCAAAACCCCAAAAATATTGCCCCCCCTATCATTTCTGACTGCTTCACCCAGTTTGCTGGGAAAGCTAGCGCACCGGCCATCATCGAAGCCATACGGGAGCAGTTTAAAATACGCGGTGGCGAGGAGGACGACATCCCCGTCCTGGAAGCTGGTCATTTTTACCTCCATACAGAGGGGATGCCAGCCCCGGTAAAAGTGGCGATACCCTGGTGCCTCTCCTACCATCCCCCCCACCCTCCGGAGAAGGCCGAGGTCCTAAAACGAGCCGCCGCCTCTCGCCTCCAGGCCCAAAATCCATAAGGAGATTCGACTATATTTTTACCAAGGCCCACTCTCTCTGGAAGAGACTATTCTTATGAATTTTCTCACCTTTCTGGAAACTTTTCCAAAAGCTTTACGGTTTTTTACAAATAAAACTTGCAAAATAAATATATTTATTCTTTAATAGGTACTAAGAATACGTTTTTATAGCAACAGTCTGGAGACAGCAAACGTTTTTTCATGAGTGATTCCCTTCGATAGCATCAAGCTGGTCCAAAGAGTATTTTCTTTGGCCTTTAAGCCTCGCGATGATTTCCCGAGGCTTTTTTTTATGCAACACAACCGGCAACAGTATGAAATCAGCCTGATCCAGAGCTTGCTGTCCAGATTTTCCTCTCCTGCTTCCCGCCTTGTCAGCAGGTGATTATCCAAAAAAGGATGGAGAACCTTTATAGGCTCTCCAAACGAAAGCAGCTGTATTAAGCCAAATCTAGTTGCCGTACACCGTCAGGGTGTAGTTGCCGATGATGCCGAGGATGTTACGTGCATGCCAGTCAACGTGGGTAACTTCTTGAATACCCCCATTAGCTTTAGCCGTTTCAATACTACAGTCGCCAGTCGCTACGAGTGACAGAACACTCTGACATTTGGCAGTACCCGTTTTAGTGGCGGTGGCGTTTGAGGTAGCGGTTACGGGAAGATCCAATTCTGTGTACAGTCCACCGATTGGCCTAGAAGTTGCACACCCACCAAGAGCTATAGAAGCTGCAATAATTCCACTAGCAAATATTTTTTTCATGGTTAACCCATCCTTTCTAGATTTTTTGGATTTCCTCAAATGCAGGACCACTCATTCCCGCCCATCTTAGTATAGTGTATAGGAAAATAAATACTTCCTTCTTTTTTATAAGAGGATGAAATACGGGAAATTCCTTGGGCCGTTAACCACCCCGACAAGTAATCAGAAATTGACAAAATGATGAAGGGGTTGAGTTAAGCCGAAGGTGAATGAAGGAGGCTGGAAATAGAGAAGAGTTGATGGGGCGGCATCAAGCAATGGTGTGGGCCACCTTTCCCTCAGTGCCGACCAGCGGAATAATCGTTAAAGTAACGCCGTGCCGCAGCGTTTACTTTCGGCGCCAGCAGCAGCGTGGCAGTCATGGTGGGAATGGCCATCATGGCATACATGCCGTCGACCAGCCCGATTATGGTTTTCAGCGAGACTACAGATCCAACAACAATAAGTACTCCGTAGATCCAGACATAATGGTGCTGATACTCGGCGCCAATGAGAAAGCCGAAGCACTTAGCACCGTAGTACCAAAAAGTAATGATAGTGCTCAAGCTGAGAAAGATAACCAGCAACGTCAGTAGGTAGGCCCCCGCACCGGGCAAAGCATCCTCAAAGGCTTCGGCAGTCAGCGTCACACCCGTGGCCTGACCCTGCCATACGTCTGTAATAAGGATCACCAGTGCAGTGCAAGTACATACCAGCAGGGTATCGATGACTGGACCCAGCATAGCCACCAGCCCCTCGCGCACTGGCTCGCTGGTTTTGGCCGCCCCGTGGGCCATGACCTCAGTACCGATACCCGCCTCGTTAGAAAAGGCGCCGCGGCGGACTCCCATGAGAATCACCGTGCCCAGGGCGCCACTGGCAACAGCATGCCCGGTGAACGCATCCGAAAAAATCAACGCGAGGGCGCCGGGTATCTGCGCTGCGTGTTGCACGAGAATCACAAGGGTCAGTAGTAGATAGAATAGCACCATGCCCGGGACCAGGGCCGCAGTGACCCTGCCAATGCGCTGGATATTGCCCAGGATAATGGTCAGCGTTGCGGCAGCAAGAAGGGCACCAATAAGCAGATCATAACCAAAGTGCGCATCGGCACGCGCCCAGCCCAAAGGAATAGCGAAGACGTCCCGGGTAATCTGCACAAGCTGGTTGGCTTGGAAGACAGGCAGTGTACCCACCATCCCGGTAACCGCAAAGAGACCCGCAAGCGGTAGCCAGCGGCGGCTCAACCCCTCACGGATCACATACATCGGGCCACCCTGCCATTCACCGCGGCTGTCGCGGCCACGGAACATAATCGCTAGGGTGCAAGTATAGAATTTTGTGGCGACGCCGACTATCGCCGTCACCCACATCCAGAATATGGCGCCCGGCCCTCCCATCGTAATGGCTACCGCTACTCCTGCAAGGTTGCCCAAACCAAGGGTGCCGGACAGTGCCGTTGTCAGCGCCTGGAAGTGGGGGATCTGGCCGGTCTCATCCGGGTCGTCGTACCTGCCCAGAAGAATGCCGATACTGTGGCGAAAATGCAGATAGGGAAGGCAGCGCGAGTAGAAAACGAGGAAGGTACCCCCGCCAACCAGCAATAGGACCAGAGGCATGCCCCACATGAAGGCGGCGAAGGCGGTGAACCAATGTTCCAGTTGTTGCATCGCTCAAGCTTTCTTTTCTAGTATGGCTATAATCTGATTGATTGCGGGTGCCATTGCAAACAGCCCACCGGAGAAAGCCGATGGTAGAGAGAGAAAAAGCACTACTCTATTATTTTGCCTATGGTTCGAATATGGCCGTGGAGCGCCTGCGGGCGCGCGTTCCCAGCGCCAGGCGGATCGTTACGGCCCGTCTCATGGGCTATGCCTTACGTTTTCACAAGAAAGGCATGGATGGTTCCGGCAAGTGTGATGTGGTGTCCACTGGCAATCCTGCAGATTGCGTACACGGCATAGTATTTGAAATCGCCACGGCTGAAAAGCCGGCATTGGATCGGGTGGAAGGCCCCCGCTATATACAGCAGAATGTGCAACTGGCGTTGGCTGACGGCAATTGGGTCGACGCCTTTCTCTACGTGGTGGCGGACAAGCGACGTTTCACGGATGCGGCTATGAAACCCTTCTGCTGGTACAAATATCATGTGTTATACGGTGCGCGCAGTAACGGACTGCCCGGTGACTACATCGCCCGTATAGAAGCCGAACTGGAGCAGCCAGACGGTGACGACCAGCGCCGGGCGCATGAAATGCGTATCTACGCCAAAGGTGCAGCCTGTGGGCCGTGAACGCCCATAGGCACGCCGGCGATGCGGGTATCCAGCGATCCTCCCGTGGCTATCATTACGCCGTTGCCTAAGTAGCTGCACAACTTCGGGACATTATCATTATCAAAGCGTACGGTTTCGATACAGGCGAAAAAGGGCTGCCGGAAGTTCATAGGGCCAACCGCGGCGGCAGCAGCGGACGACGCAGTGATCACTCGGCAGTGATACCACGCCAATCCGCTTGGCGACTACCCCGGCTCGGACCAGAAGGCCACAGCGCGGCGTAGCTGCTCAGCATGAAACGCCCGGGCTTGCGGGCCGCTTGTGGCGCCATGATAAACTCCCACCGCATGGGCCTTGGCAAAATAGCCTGGTGCCGGCAGGCCATCGCGTCGTCTACTAATCACCAGCGAAGCAATCAGCGGCGCCCCGGCCGCTGCATCTTCCTCGATCAACCGCTCCAGCATCATCGCCAGCCGGTGGATAGTCTGCGGCGGCTCTAGCGCCAACGCCCGCGCGGCGTCACGGTAGTACACCGGCACACCGCTGCCGGCGACTGTTTTGAGATAGACGCGCAAGACATCACTAGCCGTCACAAGCGGTATCCCAGGAATAAAAATTGAAGCATTATCACCTCTTGCCCCTATGGGGCAGCGTATAGAAAAGCTGATATGGCCATCGCCAGGGGGCAATAGCCTCGTACCGCCCCGCGCTGCTCATCGTGGATGCTAAAGTAATCCTTATCAGACTGATATTGGGATGGGAAATGTTGCAGCCATGGGCTTTATTTGTCGCAGTGTATCCCATAATCTTGTCCTACATTCTTTTGCATCTATTAACCCCACATTAAGGAATCGGCATGAAACTTGAGACTATTGCGCTGCATGCAGGCTTTAGCGGCGACCCCACCACTAATGCTGCGACCACACCCATTTACCAAACGACCTCTTTTACCTTTGATGACACTCAGCACGGCGCCGATCTATTCGACCTAAAGGTCCAGGGTAATATTTACTCGCGGATCATGAACCCCACCAACGGGGTACTCGAAGAACGCTTGGCCCAGCTCGAGGGTGGCGTGGGCGCGCTGGCGGTAGCCTCCGGGATGTCAGCCACCACCTACGCGCTCCAAACAATCTGCCGCACGGGTAATAACATTGTCAGCACCAGTCAGGTTTATGGTGGCACCTACAATCTGTTTGCCCACACCTTGCCCAACCAGGGCATCAATGTACGCTTTGCCAAACACGACGACTTGGACACGGTTGAGGCGGCTATCGATGAGAACACCCGTGCCCTATTTTGTGAGTCCATTGGTAACCCCGCAGGCAATGTGGTCGACATTCAAAAGTGGGCCGAGATCGCCCATGCCCATGGTCTGCCATTGATTGTTGATAACACCGTGGCTACCCCCTTCCTATGCCGCCCCTTTGAGCATGGTGCGGACATCATCGTCCACGCCTTGACCAAGTACATGGGCGGCCACGGCACCACTATCGCCGGTGCGGTGGTTGATTCGGGCAAATTTGATTGGACTGCGAACGCTGATAAATTTCCCATGCTTAACGAACCCGATCCCTCCTACCACGGTGTGGTCTACACGGAGGCCCTCGGTCCCGCCGCCTTTATCGGCCGCTGTCGCGTGGTGCCTTTGCGCAACACCGGCGCCGCGTTATCGCCTTTCAACGCCTTTTTGATTATGCAGGGCCTGGAAACCCTCGGCCTGCGTATGGAGCGTCACTGCGAGAACAGCGAAAAGGTCGCCAACTACCTGCAGAATCATGACAAGGTCGCGTGGGTCAACTACGCCACACTGGATGACAGTCCTTACAAAGCCACTTGCGATAAGATCTGTGGCGGCCGCGCCTCGGGCATTCTCAGCTTTGGCATTAAAGGGGGCATTGAGGGCGGTACCCGCTTTATCGATGCCCTGCAGATGATTTACCGTTTGGTTAATATCGGCGATGCCAAGACATTGGCCTGCCACCCAGCCTCAACAACCCACCGCCAACTCAACGAAGAAGAGTTGGCCTCGGCAGGTGTGAGCAAGGATTTAGTGCGCCTGTCCATTGGCATCGAGCACATCGATGATATCATCGCCGACCTCGAACAGGCCCTGGCCCAGGTGTAAGTCCAGTCCACTCAGCTCTAAAAAGGCCACCCAAAGGTGGCCTTTTTATGGAGGTTATAAATCAAAACAACAGGCTACCTTCTCAACTGACCCCACCTTCGCTTTATTGGACGCCAAAATGATTTTATCCTTTGTGATTACAGCGTTCACTGCCAGTTTGCGCCGAATGTATTACAAGACGACACATCACCAGACGCCAGGCCGGTCCGGAACCAATGCACTCTTTGCGCTGAGGTCCCGTGAGTAAAAGATTCCGGGGTAATATAGCCTTGACTCCGCTTCTGCAGACGATCATCGCCAATCGCACTCGCAGCTTTCAATCCTTCTTCAATATCGCCCTTTTCCAGTAATTGGCGATTACTGTCGGCATGGTGCCCCCAAATACCGGCAAAGCAATCAGCCTGTAACTCCTGGAGCACGGATAATTTATTGACCTCAGCCTTGCTCCGCCCCTGTTTAGCCTTCATAACCCTGGCGGAGATGCCAAATAAAGTCTGCACATGGTGGCCGATTTCGTGCGCAATGACATAGGCCTGGGCAAAATCCCCAGGCACGCCATAACGGGAGCGCAGCTCATCGAAAAAGCTGAAATCAAGATACACCTTGTGATCACCAGGGCAGTAAAAGGGTCCCATCGCTGCCTGGCCCATACCACACGCCGAATCGATCATGCCACGATAGACCACCAACCGTGGCTCCCTATAGGTTTTACCAGCTTGTGCAAACAGATTGTGCCAAGTGAGTTCGGTATCCGCCAGCACCACGGATACAAACTCCATGAGCTCCGCTTCCTCCGCTGACTGGCGTATCTCACCACCTTCACTGGAAGAACCCGTCGTCTCAGTATGACTCACCTGGGTGCCCCCTAACAGGTCGCCAAGTTCGCCTCCGCTGAAATAGAAGTAGGCGCCGACGCCCAGAACCACCAGCAAGGTTCCTTTAATACCGAGAAACCGGATGGCTAGCGGCAGCAGTCGTATCAGCCCGCCGCCCCCCCGTCCACCGACCGCAAAACCACGCCCGGATGAACCCCGCCGGTCCTCAACGTTATCGCTCTGTCGTCTGCCCTTCCAACGCATGGCCATTCTCCTCACGCACGGCTATACAAGAATATTAGGAAGAATAAACACCCTTGTGAACCGAGACAAGTTCATCTTGCCACCCGTAGCATCGCTCTAAGCAGGTAGACTAAAGCCGTCCCCTTGCCTACAGTAATGAAAACGACTTTGTTTTCTCAGATGCCACCCACACACGGCCATGTGGCTGTTGGACAACACGACTATAATACCCTTCCTGCACTTCAAACGTTGACGCGCGGTATTGCCATCCGATACGCAAAAAACACATCACCATTACTACACTATTTAATACACTGGATTAATGGAGGCGCTTTACAGGTGAATAGTGACGGCAACATCCTGGTATTCAACAGCGGCAGTTCCTCGCTGAAGTTTCAACTATTTGAAATGGATGCAATCACACCGGCCAGTAGGGTGCGGGGAGTGGTTCGGAACCTTGGTGATGATGCAATCTGCGAATGGCTCTCCCGTGGCAAACGGGAACATACCTCTGTTTCCGCCTACGATCACGGTACCGCTGCTCGATATGTACTCGAGTTATTAGAACATATCACCGACGCAGGCCAACCACTGCTGCATACCATTACCGCCATGGGGCACCGCATCGTCCACGGCGGCGATACCTTTACCGCCCCAATACTGCTCACGAGCCGTGCACTGACAGCCCTCGATGCCTTAAGCCCCCTGGCCCCGCTGCATAATCCGCCGGCCCTAGCAGTGGTGCGGGCATGCCAGGAACACCTGCCGGATATCCCCATGGCAGCCGTATTCGATACGGCATTTTTCCACGAACTGCCCGATTACGTCCGTGCTTACGCGCTGCCTGCCGAATGGAGAGAAGGATCGCGGCCGATCCGACGTTACGGTTTTCATGGACTAGCACATCGGTATATGGTCGAGCACTTCTCCACCATCCATCCGACTAACACCCCGTCGAGCAGGCTCATCACGCTGCAACTAGGCCACGGATGTTCAGTCGCCGCCCTCCGTGATGGACATCCGCTGGAAACCAGCATGGGATTCACACCCCTGGAGGGTTTGATCATGGCCACGCGGCCTGGCGATGTGGATATCGGTGTGGTGCTGCATTTGCTCGAGGGCGCCGAGGTGACGGCGAGTGAATTAAGCGAGGGTCTGAATCATCGCGCTGGCCTGCTCGGATTATCCGGTGCCAGCGCGGACATGGAGGAACTGCTGGCACTGGAAGCACGGGGGCACTCCGGCGCGCATCTTGCTATCGAGGCATTCTGTCACCGCGCCCGCAAGTACCTGGGCGCCTATCTGGCCGTGCTCGGCGGTGCCGATGCAATCCTGTTTGGCGGCGGTATCGGCGAGCACGCGCCTGAAATCCGTGCGCGGATCTGCGCCGGACTGAACTGGTGCGGACTGGAGCTGGATACCCAAGCCAATGAAGCGGCGGCCCCGGATGGCGAGGAACGAATATCCACGGCCGATTCCCGCCTGGCGGCCTATGTGATTCCGGTCAATGAGGAAGCGCTCATCGCCCAGGATACCCGGCGGTGCCTAAGCACGGCGCTAGTCTAACGTATTCACCTTTTCATCTCTAATAGAGAGGAGACGATCATGGAACAAAGACTGCAAACCGAGCATGCCAAGAGCAGGATCGAGGCGAGTCCGCTGGCAGCGGACGAACTGCGCAACATGGACTGCTACTGGCGGGCGGCCAATTATCTGTCAGTAGGGCAGATCTACCTGCGGGACAATCCGTTGCTTACCGAGCCGCTCACACTGGAACACGTTAAGGCACGATTGCTCGGCCACTGGGGAACCACCCCAGGATTGAATTTCATCTACGTGCATTTGAACCGCCTAATTAAGGCGTGTGATCTCAGTATGATCTATGTGACGGGACCTGGCCACGGCGCTCCGGGGCTGGTTGCGAACACTTGGCTGGAAGGCAGTTACACCGCAGTTTATCCGAATATTCCCCAGGACGCGGTGGGCATGCAGCGGCTGTTCAAGCAGTTCTCCTTCCCGGGCGGCGTGCCGAGTCACGTCGCCCCGGAAACGCCGGGTTCAATCAACGAAGGCGGCGAACTCGGCTATGGATTAGCCCATGCCTACGGCGCAGTGTTTGACAACCCGGACCTAATCGCCGCCTGTGTGGTGGGCGACGGCGAGGCCGAAACCGGCCCCCTCGCCACGGCCTGGCATTCCAACAAGTTTCTGAACCCCGCGCGCGACGGCGCAGTGTTGCCGATCCTGCATCTAAACGGCTACAAAATCGCTAACCCCACCGTGCTGGCGCGCATCAGCCGCGAGGATTTGGAAAGCCTGCTCATTGGCTACGGCTACCATCCCTATGTGGTTGAAGGTGACGAACCGGAACGGATGCACCAGCTAATGGCGGCCACCCTCGACCAGGTGGTTGCCGAAATCCATACGATTCAACGGGCCGCACGCAGCCAAGGCGCCACCCCCTGCCCGCGCTGGCCAATGATCATTCTGCGGACCCCGAAGGGTTGGACAGGCCCGAAGGAAGTCGATGGTAAGAAGACCGAGGGCTACTGGCGGTCGCACCAGGTACCGTTGGCCCAACTGGCTGACAAACCGGAGCACCTGCGACTGCTAGAGAAATGGATGAAGAGTTACCGTCCCGAGGAATTGTTTGACGAGCAAGGCACCCTGCGGCCGGAACTGGCGGCGCTGGCGCCACAGGGGGAGCGGCGCATGGGCGCCAATCCACACGCCAACGGCGGGCTGCTACTCAAGGATCTGCGGCTACCCGAGTTCCGGGATTATGCCGTTGACGTGAACGGTCCCGGCGCAAAGCTGGCGGAGGCGACCCGGGTTATGGGCGGCTATTTACGCGACGTGATGAAACTGAACATGGATGGCCGGAATTTCCGCGTGATGGGACCGGACGAGACCAACTCTAACCGCCTTGATGCCTTGTTTGAGGCGACTGATCGCACCTGGATGGCCGAAACGCTGCCAGAGGACGAGCACCTTGCGCCGGACGGCCGGGTGATGGAGATTCTCTCCGAGCACACCTGCCAGGGCTGGCTGGAAGGCTACCTGCTCACCGGCCGCCATGGCCTATTTTCCTGCTACGAGGCTTTCATTCACATTGTCGATTCCATGTTTAACCAACATGCCAAGTGGCTCAAGGTCACCGGCAAGGAAATCCCCTGGCGCCGCCCCATCGCCTCCCTCAACTACCTGCTGACCTCCCATGTGTGGCGCCAGGACCACAACGGTTTTTCACATCAGGATCCCGGCTTCATCGATCACGTGGTGAACAAGAAGGCGGACGTGATCCGGGTTTATCTGCCACCGGACGCCAATACGCTGCTATGTGTCACCGACCACTGCCTACGTTCGCGCAACTTCATTAACGTTATCGTCGCCGGCAAGCAACCCCAGCCCCAGTGGCTCGACATGGATGCGGCTGTCAAGCACTGCACCGCAGGCATCGGTATCTGGGAGTGGGCCAGCAATGACCAGGGCAGCGAACCGGACGTGGTGATGGCCTGCGCCGGTGACGTGCCGACCCTGGAGACCTTGGCAGCAGTGGATATCCTGCGCCGCCATCTGCCTGAACTCAAGGTACGGGTCATCAACGTGGTGGATCTCATGACCCTGCAGGACAAAGAGCAGCATCCTCATGGACTCTCGCACAAGGACTTCGATACGATCTTTACCACCGACCAACCCATCATCTTCGCCTACCATGGTTACCCCTGGTTGATCCATCGTCTAACCTACCGGCGTACTAATCACAAAAACCTGCACGTACGCGGTTACAAGGAAGAGGGGACGACCACCACACCCTTTGATATGGTCGTCCTCAACGACATGGACCGGTTTGACCTGGTGGCAGACGTCATCGATCGCGTGCCCAAGCTGGGATCGACGGCGGCATATCTCAAGCAATGGCTCCGCGACAAACATATCGAACATAAGCAATACATCACCAAGCACGGGGTCGACATGCCGGAAATAACGCAATGGCAATGGGGCAAGAGCAGCGATTGAACCTACCCTGTTCGACGTTGGTAACCTTCTTCCTGCTCTAAATAAAGGACGCGGGGGTGTTTACCACACTCAGGCGCGCCATTAAGCCACCCTGAGAGTAGCGTCAGTGGATTCCCAAGGTCTTAAGACCGCCTGTATTCCCTTGATGATAACTGCAAAAAATAGCCTTTCTCCCTGAGCATTTGCATCACTTCCCTGGTATTGGCCTGGGCCAGGGAGATCTCGGGACGCAGCTCCAGTCTCATGACAAACTCTAGCTTTCCAAGCATTTCCAACAATTTTCCAGGAACGCGGGAAAAATCATCCTGAGATTCCACATATAAGTAGCTATCATTTCTTTTACAGCTTCGATAAATGGCGCAGGATTGTGCCGTTTCTTCCTCCGCTGACTCTTCTCTCCCTGTTTCCATCCATGCCCGGGTTTCAGGAAAAAAATGGGCTAGGCCCTCTAGCACTCCCGCGCTGTAATAACCGTTAAGCCCCATAAAGCCACCCCGGGCGAGATAAAGCTGCTGACTATGCTCTGGCGGGAGGCGGCGGAGAGCTTCCTGGCGCACTTCTTCCTGGGCATTGCGGACCAGAATAGCTTGGAGACCGCTAGCTAACACCTCCAGGTCGTTGCCACTATCCCCCGCAAAAACGGTATGGCTTTTATCAAAATGCTGACGCTCCATTAAAAAGCGAATGGCATGGAGTTTGTTGGCCCGCTTTGGCAGGATATCGAGCAAACCGATCTGGGCAGTTTCATCTACACTCCAAATGAAAGAAGCCTGGATTCCCTGCGCTTGTAACCGCTGGGCCAATTGGGGAATCAGATTCTCCCAATCTAGCTCCGGTGGAGCATAATAGCTGAGCTTATAGCGGTTTTGCTTTTCCGGCTCTTGCAACCGCAGTGGAGTAATGTCAGCAAAAAGTTTTGCCAGCCCAGCCTGGTTTATTCCTTGCCAATCCTGGCTGATTTCTTTACTCCAGTCTTCCCAAGGATGCCATTGATTATCCGTAATTTGATAGATAGTCGTCCCCACATCACCAATGGCAAAGTCAGGAAGAGGAAGATCATATTCTCGAATAGCGCTTTGAATGAGCGCCTTATGACGACCGCTGACATAGGCCAAAATAATGCCAGGACGCTGGGCCAATCGTTGCAGCCGAAGCCGCGCCTGGGGCGACTCCGCTTGATGGCCGTTGGGAAGCAGGGTCCGATCCAGATCAGAACAAAGCAAAATTTTTTGTTTCACAGCTATTCCCGGATTAAGTCTGGAAACTGGAGTTTCTCTCCCCTTGGGTATCCAGACGTTCATATTCTGCAATTACCTGAGCGCCAAACAGCACAATAATCGCTGCTGCTTCCAAGCTCAATAGAATCATCACCACTGCTGCAAATGAGCCATAGATGATGTTAACAAAGGATAAGGTTGAAAAATACCATACCAGTGCCTGCCGGGTGAGTTCCCATAGCAGCGTGGCTACCATCCCACCAATGAAGGCATGACGGAATACAATCCGGCCCACGGGCATAACCAGGTAAAGAGAGGTCAACAGTAAAACTTCACCCAATAAACCCACAATATAAATTCCAATGGCGTAATAACTGCCAAAGATGTTACCTAACAAAGGAACAGTGCGATCATCCAGAGTATGCAAGGCGCTGCTCACGAGCGTCACGACAAACAACCCCAGCCCCAGAAGAAATAAATAGCAGAAGGGCAAAATTGCCGAAACCAAAAAATGGCGCCGATGAATCGCTACCCGATGAAAAAATATAACCGACATGGCATTTTCCAGCACGGTAAACGCCATTGAGCTAAAAAACAGGAGTACGAGGAACCCGACCACGCCGATTAACTTCCAGTTTTCTAGGAACTCTGCAATTTGCTGGGTTAGAATTTCCGCCTGCCCTGGGGCAAGGAGTGCCAGATAGTCATGGGTGGCCTCCAGCAGCTGCTCTGGGTCAATGATCTGGGAAAGTCCCACTAAAATCAGCGCAAACATGGGAACCACGGATAACAAAGCGTAATAAGCAATGGCCCCCGCCAGTAATAACCCTTGGTTGGCGCGAAATCCGCTAATAACCCGCGACAGAAAACACAGCGGCTGGGCGAGAATAAATTGGACTCGGCGTGAAAGATCCCTCATACCTTGTCAGTCTGCAAATTTATTGCAACGGTTCTCCTCCTTGCGAGGCAGATGTTAATAAAGACAGCGACACCAAACAATAATACTTCACTCCTAACTGTATCACCCACTCAATCTATCCTACACGCCTATCATGACCATCAAGGAGCCCGTCCTCGTCGCGGTCAATACCCATCCGTACACCGGAACCAGGAGGCGCGCAAGTGTAAGTGAGCTCTCCGTAAGGCAAGTACGCCGTGGCACGGAGGAGAAAGTCCGAGACAGAAGGTATCCACCGATATGAACCCCTGAACTTTCCTTTTCCAATATAGAGAAAACTGCCCCAGCGATTTTTTGCCACTAAATCACAGGCTTTTGCCTCGGCTTGCGCAATAAGCAAATCGATGCGCGCTCCTACTTCCGCTCCATTCGAGTGGGTAAGGGTAACTTGCTGACCCACAATGGGGGCAAGGTTACTGTCGAAGGCAAGCAGAAATGCTTCCAATTCCCGGCGTTGAGCGATGCCTTCCGGAGTGAGGGGCAGACCGCCAAGATTACCCGGATCGGGCACCATGTCAGGGGGCGTGCGGGGATCGAGGCTGGGGATCGTGCCCGGCTCCCGTGCTGCGAAGACCGCTCCACTTAAAAAGCGAAATACCGTATCCGTACTGCCGTCATGAAGGAAACCAAAACCCCGGACCTGGGGCCCCATGGAACCATTATTGGCGAGCGGAGCGAAAATCAGGCTTCCCAGGGGCGCGGGTTGGGAGGGATCAAACGGAGGAGGCGAGGGAGGCGGTGGCGGGGCCATGCCAAACATCCCCACTTTCTGGTAGAGATTGCGCAGGTGGGGAATTTTAAAGAACTGGGACTCCCCCTCGAAGGAAAATTGACCGTCGGTACCGAAGAACCCCGGCTTCTTCACCTCAACGAATTCCCGGTTGCCGTCCGGGTCCAACACATGACAGCCGTTGCAACTCAAAAAAGTATCGGAGGGCTGTTCCCTGAAGTAAAAATCCTGTCCGGCCTGTTGCTGCTCCGTAAGAGAGTTGTCAAGGTTACGAATAGGATTGGGCGGATAGGTGATTTCCAAAACAAAATCAGTAAACTGCTGCATCTCTTCCTCGGGAATAAAATCATGCCGTCCATTAAGGCTCATGAAGGCGACATTGAACTTGCGAAAAGCAAGATCCTCATCGAATGAACCTCCATTGGGCTGCGCGTTTGGCCCGGCGGATTCTCCCAGTATGGCCTCATTGCCGCCGGTGCGATCACCCCGCCAGTGCATGGACCCGTGATTATCCAGACCACGCAAGCTTTGGGTAGTCATGGGGCCCTTCATGGGGCGAAAGTGGGAATTTTCCGCTCGTCCCCGCAGGAGGAAAAAGCCGACCCCCTCACTGACGCGGAAGGGGCCAGTATTCAGGGTCTCCACATCGTCCGGATCACCCAAATCCCACGCTAACCCATCGAAATCACCAAAGACGTGGCAACTAGCGCAAGCGGAATCCCCATGACTGGAAGTGAAAGAAGCGTCATAGAGAAATCGCCGCCCCGCTACAATATGCGCAGGTTCCGGGTTGTACATGGCAATATGGCTCACCTCGCTGCGATTCGCCGTATCAATAATCGAGATGGAGTTATCGAAGCGAGTCAGCACATAAAGCCGGCCCCGGACCTCATCCAACACGATGCCACTAGGGCCGCCGCCTGAAACCGGAATCTGATTGGCCGGATCGGGAATAAAAGTATCATCCTCCAGCTTGCTCGTTTCATAGACCGCGATTTCGCTGGTACCAAAGGCCGTCACATAGAGGATCGAACCATCCTGGGTCAGCGCCATATCCTGGGGAAAGGCAATGCTAGTATCGTTCTCTTCATTGGGAATGGGGGCACAACATTGGCTGTAGTCAATGTGTTTGTTCAAGTGCCGCGGTTCAACCCGAGCCTTGCGACCCAGAACGGTAATATGGCTTTCATGAAGATGGCCCCGCACCGTACGGCCTCCCGAGAATATTCCCGCCCCCTCGAAACGATTCTGATTCTGAGCCTCAGTATTCGATACGTACACCACGCCGCTGACCGGGTTCACAATCATGTTGAAAATGACTGTACCGACACCGCTGTAAGCGCCGCCCTCCACTTCTCTAGGAGGATTGGCCATGGCGTCAATGGTAAACACATCCTGATCGGGAAGCGTGAAGGGGACCAGATCATCCCACTGCTGCCCTAACTCATCCACCCAGTGAGCGCCATCGTATTTTACAATCAATCCTACCGTGGGCTGGAGAATACCCTCGTGGTTGGTGAGCGGCCCTGGATAGATCCGAGGATCAGGTGGAGCAATGGCCTGGCGCACCAAAAACTCATTGAGAGTCGTCGTCCGGTTGCCAGTGTGGAAACCGGCGGCATACACCAAAGCGCCATCCGGAGTCGCGGCCAAGGCCCGAGGCGTATCCGTGAAAAGAGTGAGCACAGTAAGCGGCTCCCCCTCCAGGGAATCGCCTAGCTGGTTGGCGTCAAATACCCACACATCCGCCCGCCCCACGCCGGGGGTAGTGAGCTGGGGATCGCGCCCGGTATTTTGGCCACGGTGGGCAGTGGTAATAAATGCCCGCCCCCGATCCGGGCCTGCGAATACAATATCCCGCGGCTCATCGCCGACCAGGAGTGTGCGTACCACACGACGGAAACGTGGCCGGTGTACATCGACAATGCTAACGCTGTCCGAGAGATGATTGACGACCCATACCTCCCTATTAGAGCGGGCCGCAACGGCAACCGGCTCCAGGCCCACGGGAATGGAGTCGATATGCCGCAAACCCCGCTTGCGGACTCGAAATATCTCAAGCCGGTTATCCGGCGTATTAACGGCAAAAAGATGGCGGCCATCGGGTGACAGCGCCAAGGGGCGTACCTGGCCGCTTTCGAATACAGTAATTTCAGACTGGGCGGGCGAAATAGCGATCATGCTTACGAGCATCACGCCAAACATCACCCAGAGAAAGAATTTGGGACGGGAAAAGAAAATTGTCATTGCGGATTCCTCCTCTGTGGAGGCTAGCTATACATTATAAGGAAAAAATCCCAGCGCTTCATAAAGAATTTGGAAACCATACGGTTTATTTAGCAAACGCTAATAGCGTCTTCGCTATATAAAAATTATAGTAGTAGCTAATCAACTTCGTTGTGACAATTTACCCTCAATTTTGTGATTTTTTATCGGTTTTATTGCTTCGTTTTTATAATCAAAGATCAAGGGATTGTTTACGATGAATCACTCCCATTATGAATAGGTTGATTACCCCTAAAGCCCGGGGAAAATTGAGGATAAAACTTATGAATATTAGGGGACCATGCCAATGGACTTCTCTGCACAGGCCACGTTAGCCGTCTGCCATCACTGCGACTGGGTGATGACCTTGCCACGACTACGGGCGGGCGAGACCGCTTGCTGCCCCCGATGCGAACACAAGTTACCTGGCCAACAGCACACTTCAATTCAAAGCCAACTTGCCTGGGCCAGCGCGGCATTAATCATGTTGGCAGCCGCGATCGCCTTTCCCTTCGTGAGCTTCGAGGTACAGGGGATTAAACACACCATTATCGTGGCAGATACCGCACTAGCCCTCTTTGACTACGATTTTCCATTCTTGGGACTGGTTGTGCTTACGACCACGATTTTGTTGCCAACCGCCTATCTACTGGTCCTCCTTTATCTCCATGGAGTGCTGGCTTCGGGCCGCCGTCCCATGGGGGCGCAAACACTAGCGCGGCTACTGACAAGCATCAAACCTTGGGTGATGAGCGATGTGTTTGTGGTCGGGGTGCTAGTGAGCATGATCAAGGTGCTCTCCCTGGCGAGTCTGCAGCTCGGTCCTGCATTCCCGGCGTTTTGCGCCTATGCCGTGTTGCTGTTGAAGTCCATCTCTAGCTTCGATCCTGGAACCTTGTGGACGGCTATCAGTGGCCCGGTCGATCCTCCGGTTGATCTTGCCCCCGGCAGTCCTGCGGCTACTCAAGGAGCCGCAGGCTGCACCCGCTGCAATGCCATCGTCAATACTGCCAGCCAGACACGCTGCCCACGTTGCGGCTACCATCCTATCGCGCCCAACCCGCGCCGCTTGCAAGCAACCTGGGCATTGCTCATCGCAGCAGGCATCTTGTATATTCCAGCCATGGCCTATCCCATCATGATCACCACCGAGCTCGGTAGAACCTCACCACAGACCGTAGTGGGCGGCGCCCGGCTTTTGCTGGAGACCGGTTCCTGGCCCATCGCCCTGATAATCTTTACGGCGAGCATTGTGGTGCCTATCGGTAAGGTGCTCGCTCTTGGCTGGCTTTGTTTGCAGGCACAAGCGGGTACCGGGCGCAGCGCCTATGACCGACTCAGGCTGTACCGGCTTGTCGAGGCAATCGGCCGCTGGTCGTTCCTCGACGTATTTGTAGTTGCCCTGTTGACCGCCCTCATTCAGGCAGGTGAGCTTATGCGCGTACAGCCCAGCCCCGGTGTGGTTATCTTTGCAATTGTGGTGATCCTCACCATGCTGGCGGCAATGGCCTTTGACCCCCGCCTGATTTGGCGGGTCCATGAAAAATGAGCGACTTGCTGACTGAGGCCAAGATACGCCCGCCGCGGCGGATAAAGCTCTCGCCAGTCTGGCTGGTCCCCCTCGCAGCTGCACTGATCGGCGCGTGGCTGGTGTATCAGAATATTGCATCTCAAGGTCCGGAGATCATATTGCAGCTCGACAACGCCGAAGGTGTGGAAGCTGGTAAAACAGTGGTTAAACTACACAATGTGGATGTGGGACTGGTGGAGAAGGTACGCTTGTCCAAGGATTACACGGGAGCCATCGCCGAGGTGCGCATGAAGGCGGATATGGACCCTCTATTGGTGGAGGATACCCAATTTTGGGTGGCCAAACCCCGGGTGGGACGGGAAGGTATTAGCGGCCTGAGCACAATCCTCTCTGGCGTCTATATCCAGATGCGCCCAGGCAACGCTCAAGACCCAGCCCGCCGGTTCCAGGTGCTAGAACGGCCACCCACGATCCGTATCCACACCGAGGGATTATCGCTGGAGTTAGTCAGTACGGATGATAACTCCTTAACCATCGGAGACCCTGTGGTCTATCAAGGCCAGGAAGTGGGTCAGATCGATACCGCAGAATTCAATGCCTCAGCGCTGGAAATGCACTACGGCGTATTTATCCGTGCTCCCTTCGATGCGCTGATCACCGAGAATGTCCAGTTCTGGCCACGCTCCGGCATTATCTTTGAGATCACTTCCGAGGGATTGCAGGTACAAACAGGCACCCTTGAGACGATGTTGGCGGGGGGTGTCACGTTTGGGATTCCACCGGATCTGAAGGATGGCAAACAAGCTGAACAAGGCGCTATATTTCGACTGTATCCGTCGCGCCAAGCCGCCCAGCAGGATCGTTACGACCATCAGTACAAGTACGTCATTCTGTTCGATGACTCGGTGCGCGGTTTGTACCCAGGAGCGGCTGTCGAATTCCGTGGCGTCCGGGTAGGCACGGTACTCAACGTCCCCTTCTTTGGTGACGACTTTGGTATGGAATATTCCCAGACCTTTCGCATCCCAGTACTGATCGCCTTCGAACCGCAGCGGCTGGCAGGCACTACCTGGGCGCAATTCGATCAAAAAGCCTGGCAGCAGCATCTGAACCGCTTGTTCCCTAGAGGGTTGCGGGCCACTATAAAGGCGGCTAATCTGCTCACGGGCGCAATGTTTGTGGATCTCGCTTTCACGGACCAGAAAGGTGCCCACCATGAACCGGCGTTTCAAGGCCAGTATCCGTTGCTCCCCAGCCGCAGCAGCGGGCTGGCCAGTATCGAGGAAAAGATCACCCGACTATTGGATAAACTCAATGAACTGGAACTCGCGCCAGTGCTGACTAAGTTGCAACACACCCTAGAAAGCACTAGCGAAGTCATGAATAAGTCCCAAAACACCATGGATCGGCTGAACTCACTTCTCGGCAGCGAGGCCATGGGCAAGCTCCCTACTGAGTTCAATGCAACCCTAGATGAATTACGGAAGACCCTGAACAGCTATCAGCAGGGAGCGCCCGTCTACGATAAGCTCAACCGCTCCCTTGACCGGCTGAATCAGGTTCTGGATGATCTCGCCCCCTTCGTGGAAACGCTGCACAATGCTCCTTCAGCACTCTTTTTCGGCGATAATGCCCCTGAAGACCCTATTCCCCAAGCTGCCAAATGAAGCGCAGCCCCATAATCCTGGTGGCAGTGGCTTTCATTTTAAGCGCCTGCGCCACAACGCCCCATCAGCCCTGGCTATATTCGCTTACCACTCCTCCTGCAGGCACGACTCCACCCAGCGAGGCCCGCGTCGCAAGAAAGGCGTTAATCGTGAACCAAATTTACGCCGCTGAATTTCTGCAGCACTCGGGCATCGTCTATAAAACCGCGCCCAATCGGTTGAGCGTGGCCCGGCAACACCGCTGGGCCGCTCCCCTGACAGTGCAACTGCACCAGTATATTTATAATAGGCTAACCACGCAGCTACCCTCTATAGCCGTTTATCCAAATACCAGCAGCGCGCCGCTCAAAGCATGGCAACTTACTGTTGAATTCAATAGCTTCCATGGACGCTTTGACGGTAAGGCGGTAGTTGCTGGTAGCTGGCGATTGCGCAATGGAAACGGCGACGTGGTAGCCCAAAGCTCATTTAAGCAGGACACCCCACTTGCAGAAGATGGTTACGAAGCACTTGTGGCTGCACTTTCTAAAGGCTTGGCTCGGGTCACAGATAGCATCGCTAGCACGATCCACGAACTGACACTAGAGCAAGCCGATGAAACTGCCCAAGGGGTAAATATAGACGCACCATAAAAAAGCTATCCTGCTTCCTTTTTTCCCATTTTCCCTTAAGCTTTTAAAGCTAACAGCACCGATAAGTACCTATAAATATGGGGTGCGCCGGCGATGTTCCATAAACCCGCTTTTCCTCCCTGAAAAAGATGCCTGCCCTCCCTTGCCTTCGCCCCACCAGCGCACTTCTAGGAATACTTCGAGACTTTTATGGAGGTACTTAGATAATTTTGAGCCTCAGTCCTTTTGGCTCTATACTTTCGTTTGCAAGCAAATTAACTAGCTTTCATATTCTAAAAAATAGTTTGGACAAACCATGATAAATAAAAAACTTTTCCATATCGGTTCCCAGGCAGTTTTATTTTTCCTGTCCGCCACGCTGACGACTGCAGCCTATGCCTATGGCGGGAGTAGCGCCGCCCAATCAAGCAGCTGTAAAACCGTAAGGATTTCCGAAGAAAATCCAGCACCCAAGGCAATTATTCCCGAACTATCCAATTTCTCCTTTGTAGCAAGTTCTGATGTGCGGGAATCAAGTATTGCCGTCAAGATTCGCGGCCAAGAAGGCGAGCTAACGATCACCCAACAACCCAATAAAAGTTATCTGGTCGAAGGGCATTTTCCTGAACCCATTACTGAGGCGCGGTACGTCAGGATCGATATCCTGTCAGAATCCGTCCGGGGATGTTCCAGCCATCATCACTACCTGGTACAAGTTGAACCCGAAGGACAATCAGAGGAAGAGTAATCTTCCTTGCCCTTTTCCTGGACGCTGGCTTATACGCCAGCGTCCTCATTCCAATCGATGGAATATCCTGTTTGGTAAACGCCCCGTCATACACTAACGATCTGAGAAATAAATGTTCTCCTTGATAGTGTTGGAGACCATCTGAAGATAAGAATTCTCCACTTCCTGATAGCGACGAACCTGGAAATAGATGATTTTTTCACCACTGCCAGGGCTCAATTCAAACAAGGGAGCGGAAACAAAAGCTTGCCATTGAACATCCCGGAAATCGGGAAACTGACTGGCACGATATTCGGTAGGCTCACCTTCCACGGTGAAAGAGAGAGTAACCTCCCGGTTTAAAGTCAGAGGCGCACTTCCGTTAATCACTAAGTGCTTAACTTGTAGCTCCGCTGCGGAAGGTTCTCTCTTAGCGGCCTGGGATGATACGTCGCAGGCAGGGCCGCCGCCGCCCGGCGCCAACGATGCGACCATAACCCGATCTATCCGTTGCCTGCCTGCAACGCGCCCTTCCCCTCTAAAGCCCGCTTTGGAGACTATTAGAATAAAGGGTATTGGCTGCATCTCGTCCAACCATACCTCCCCTTTTTCATCCGTCAGGTAAGCGCCGAACTGTTGGGGATTTGGTGAGGTTCCAAGGCAAACCGAGGCATTCTCCAAGGGTGTTCCTTCTCCTTCCGCCAAAACCTGGATTTGAAGGCTTGCCGCCCACAAGGGTCCAGCAAACCCTCCCCAAGCGCTTAAAAGCAATAATAGTCCTACCCATAGAGGAAGCGTGGCGTTCGCTAAAAAATTCGTTGGCAACTTTAGCATCGCTTTAATCCCATCCAAATTCAACATAATTAAAGATTGTGTAAAAACCGGCGATCCAAATCCACCGCCGTTATGCGACCGCTTGGAAACACCACATTGCTCAACCAGCGTGGAATAGAATCTGCTCCAACCCCGCTTTCAAGGCAATTCGAGTTAGCAGCAATGCCTGCGGCAGTAAGCAGGCAGCGCGAAGCAGGGTCGAAAAGATTTTCAATGGCGCGGAGTCGCTCAAGCTCAATATGGTACTGCGTCGACCCGAAGACATAACTGCTATTCATACCCCGATTCTTTGTAGCCCAGCCTCTTATGGAAATAAGATAGATGACTAGAAACTTTCCTTTTCCCGCAAGTCCCAGGAACGAATTTTAGTAAAACTCCGGGTGGCTCTCTCTCTAAACCTCCCTGACATTTTAATTATAAACAGGGCTGGGATTTGTTCCTGCTCGGCCAATTGTAATCCTTCCTCTGGGCCAAGCACGAACAGCGCCGTAGCTAAAGCGTCTGCCCGCATGGCGGTGGCATCGACCACCGTCACCGAGGCAAGTTTATGGGTAATAGGCCAACCCGTTCGAGGATCGAGCGTATGCGAGTAACGCTTTCCATCCTGCTCAAAGTAATTACGATAATTGCCTGAAGTAGCCACCGCGCCGGAATCTAGCTCAAGGATACGCTGCACCCGGCGTTCACCTGCTACTGGCCGCTCAATCGCAATTCGCCACGGGGCACCCTCCGGACCGTGTCCTTGGATTCGTTCTTCTCCGCCAATATCCACTAGATAATGGTAAATTCCTTGGGCCTCCAAAAGTTCCGCGATGCGATCCACGCCGTAGCCTTTAGCAATCGCCGAAAGATCCACATAAATATCCCCCCGCTTCTTCCTGACAGCAGGGGGTGAATGCCGTACCTGCAACTGCTTAAAACCGACCCTTTCCTTCTCAGCCTCCATCTCCCGCCGCGAAGGGATCTCATTGGTATAGGAGCCGGGGCCAAACCCCCAGAGGTTAACCAGTGGCCCCACTGTCACATCAAAGGCGCCTTTGCTCAAACGGCTAATGCTCTGAGCCTCCTCTAATACCTTGACGATCTCTGTGGAAACGCTGACCCAATCAGTACGCTTATTACGGTTAAAGCGGGATAGTTCAGAATCCGCTTGGTAAGTGGACATCAATCCATTGATTTCTTCGAGCAACCGGGCGATATCCCGATCCAATACCTCGGGGTCGATCCGGGCAGGAAGGTCCACGATCTTGACGGAATATCCCGTGCCCATGGTAGCGCCGCTCAACCAGGTCAGATGATCCTCTCCTGACTCCGCGCAAGCGGTCAATACCAGGCAAAGCAGGATGCCCGCCGGCCTAAATAGACGGAGAATCAGTTTCAAAATCCAGGGCATTGGAATTAATACAATATCGCTGACCCGTGGGCGCGGGACCATCGCCAAAAACATGGCCCAGATGGGCATCACAGCGGGCGCATCTGACCTCGATTCGACTCATGCCATGGCTATCATCCGAACGCTTCTCCAGGGACTGACTGTCGATGGGATTCCAAAAACTCGGCCAGCCACTTCCAGATTCATATTTTTGTTCCGAGCTAAACAAGGGGTTGCCACAACACACGCAGCAATAAGTTCCCCCTTCTTGATGATGGTAGTATTTTCCGCTAAAAGCAGGCTCAGTCCCCGCCTCCCGGGTCACATGATACTGCGCTGGAGTAAGCTGCGCTTTCCACTCTGCTTCGGTTTTGCGGACCTTATTTTCCATAAACCCTCCTTAATTAATCCCCTCGCGGCTCTGTCCTGACTTTTAGCCGCTTATCTGCTGATGCGTTCCCCGTCCTTCTTTAATTTAGTTCAGAAGGAAGGCTCTTAAAGCGCTCCTGGTACGCTCTTTTAATCATACTTTTATTTTGCGGAGAGCTGTATAGGACCATACGTACCCGCTAGGACAGCGGCGGCTGCTAGGGAGAAAGAAAATCGGCTTCCCCTTAGCCAGGATGATCCGGTTCCTGTTGGCGCGAGCACCAAACCAGGTAGCCATTTCCACGGCTCAGCCTTGGTGGCTGATGAGCGGTCATTTTATTTCAAAAAATGCACAAAGTTAAAAATTAAGGGTTAAAATGATTTTTACGAGTGTGTAGAGCGTATAAGCACGCCCGTAAAAGGCGGTTTTTCTACAGGCCCGCTGGGATCGGATCTCAGTTCTACTTATAGGGTGTCAGTAGCGGCTGGTTGTTTTCTTTGGAGTTTGCGGCTAAGTCTCGCTTAACTGTTCCTGACCTGTCTGCGTGCCTGCCTGTGCAGCAGGCAGGCGGACACGCACAGGAACGCTCGCTGGGGGGTCGTCGCACATCCCTGTACTCCTTCAACGAATCGCTCAACCATTACCAGTTTGCAAGATGCTTTACAACGCTTTCCAGACCCCGCCGATATACACTATAGTTTAGGGTTACTATTTGTTCGCCAACAGAACCAGCCGAAGGGGCTGAACCACCTGAAAAAGGCTGCTCAGTTAGCGCCGCAAAATGCGAGATACCACCACACTATGTCTATGCTGTGGGTTTGCACAAGCACGGGTCAAACGAAAGAGGCGCTATGGGTACACGAATAGCACTGCAAAGCCATCAGGACAATAATTTAATCAGGCTGGAGCAACAACTGGAAAATGAGTTGACCAACCACAACACTCAGTAACGTGCCCGTGACGACAGCGGACGAAAAAATCAGTGCAATGAGAAATCCTAATTTTAATGCTAAGTTTTACAAATATTTCCCTGCGGCGCGGCCCTCGCCTGCTCTTCGAGAACTTTAATCTTACTATTCATCCTGGACAACGGGTTGGCCTCACCGGCGCCAATGGCTGTGGCAAATCTAGTTTATTTGATCTGATTTTAGGTCGACTCCAACCAGACGCAGGAGAATTTGACCAGCCCTCTCAATGGGTGCTCGCCCATGTGGCCCAGGAAACTCCAGCAGTAGACAGATCTGCCCTGGATTACGTCCTTGACGGTGACCGAGAACTGCGTCTTCTCCAGTCCGATTTGGAAAAAGCCGAGCAGGCAGACGATGGCACTGCCCAGGGCACGCTTCATGCCCGCATTGAGGCCATCAATGGCTATACAGCTCCGGTTCGGGCGGCGAAGCTCATGCACGGTTTAGGCTTTACTGCTGCTCAGGAGTCCCAGCCAGTACGGACCTTTTCCGGCGGCTGGCGGATGCGGCTCAATCTTGCCCAAGCCCTCATGTGCCGCTCTGACTTGCTGCTTTTGGATGAACCTACCAACCACCTGGATCTGGATACCGTATTATGGCTAGAAGAGTGGCTGAGCACTTACCCCGGCACGCTCCTCTTGATTTCCCATGACCGGGAACTGCTCGATCAGGTGGTGAGCCATATTGCCCATATCGAAAATAAAACTGTCAGCTACTACCGGGGTAATTACGCCGCCTTTGAACGGCAACGGGGCGAGCAGTTGGCCCAGCAACAGGCTGCTTATCAAAAGCAGCAGCGGGAAATTGCTCATATCCAACACTTCGTTGACCGTTTTCGCGCCAAAGCAAGCAAAGCGCGCCAGGCCCAGAGCCGGTTAAAGGCCCTGCAACGCATGGAGCAGGTGGCTTCTGCCCATGTCACTTCCCCTTTTTATTTTACCTTGCCCCCTCCCGAGAAACTGCCCGCTGCACTACTACGCCTGCGACAGGTAGCCATGGGATATGAACAACAAGCAGTGTTGTCCCACGTTAACCTAGACCTGGCGCCAGGAGATCGGATTGGTTTACTTGGGCCGAATGGAGCAGGCAAATCCACCTTCATTAAATCCCTTGCGGGGGAACTGCCATCCCAAGCCGGGACCGTAGAGGAAGCGCCTGATTTAGTCATCGGCTACTTCGCTCAGCATCAAGTAGAGCAACTCCGTGCCCAGGAAACTCCCCTCCAACATCTACAGGTATTGGCACCCTCAGCCCCTGAAAAAGATCTGCGGAATTTTCTTGGCGGTTTCAATTTCCAAGGGGAACAAGCCCTGGCGCCCGTGGGTTCCTTTTCCGGGGGAGAAAAAGCTCGTCTCGCATTGGCTTTGTTAGTCTACCGGCGCCCTAACTTGCTGCTGCTGGATGAACCCACCAATCATCTTGACCTGGAAATGCGTTATGCCCTGACCTCTGCCTTGCAGGATTTTGAAGGCGCCATGATCATTGTCTCCCACGACCGTCATCTCCTGCGCAGCACGGCGGACACCTTATGGCTCGTCGCTAATCATACCGCCATCCCCTTTGATGGAGATTTGGAAGACTATCAGCGGTGGCTTCAACAGCGCCGTGGCGGCACTGGGGAAAACACCCACGGCAATCCAACTGAATTCCAACATGCCACTGTCCGCAAGGAACGCCGGCGGCAAGAGGCGGAACGGCGGCGCCTGTTGCAGCCTTTACGAAAACAGCTTAAAGAAATTGAGAAGACGCTGGAAAAGTTACAAGCTGAAAAAGCGGTTCTCGACCAACAACTCGCTACTCCTGATTTATACCAAGATCCCCAGCAAAAAGAGCAGCTTAAGGTCCTTCTTATGGAGCAGGCCCGTCTTCGGAACGCTCTCCTTGAGACGGAAGAAAAATGGCTAATAGCCACTGAAACACTGGAAGCCGCCGAACAAGGAGGCTAAAACCCAATGCCCCTTGAAAGCGGGCAAATCATCCCCATTTCTTCTCTTAAGCGGAAGCCGGTAACCGTGCTTCCAAGCGAATTTGAAGACTTTATCGCAGGAGAAAAATAGAAAATGGCCATTAGACATTATGAGTCCTTTGACCTACTCAACCAATTGCAAAGAGAAGTCAATCGTCTCTTTGAGGGGAACTCTCCCCAGCATACTCAAACCGAAGCGGAGCTTGCCACGAGCGATTGGGTCCCCGCTGTAGATATTAAGGAAGAAGCGGACCGGTTCGTTATTTATGCCGACGTGCCTGGTGTTGAGTCCAAGGATATTGAGGTGACTTTGGACAATGGCACCCTCACCCTTAAGGGCCACCGTCAATCCAGTAAAATCCCGGAGCAGCGGGGCTATAAGCGAGTGGAGCGGGTCAGCGGCAGCTTTTTACGGCGCTTTGCCCTGCCCAATACGGTGGATGCCGCTAAAGTCAGTGCCCGCTCTCAAAACGGTGTCCTTGAACTGGTGATCCCAAAAAGCCAGCAGGCCCAGAGCCGCAAGATTACGGTGGAAGGATAAAGCCCAGAAAGCCAATACCAAGGAACCGTTACTATTACGGCAATGATAGTCTCTAAACATTAAGGAGTCATGACGATGTCCCCCCTAGAGCAGATCCATAAGGGTGCCTCCCGCGCTTGGGATTACCTTACCGAGGGTTGGCATCACCTGCGGGAAAGAGCGAACCAGGCTCTTACCCAATTTACACCGGCAACCCAAGGAGGGCAGCTGGAAACGATGGAAGACCAGGTCATGGAAAATGCTTCCCGCTGGGGGCTATTAGCCGCCGAAATCAAGGAGGATGATAAAGCCGTGACCGTTCGGTTAGAAGCCCCTGGCATGGAAGCCGGCGATTTTGATATCGAGGTAATGAATAATGCCCTGGTGATCCGAGGTGAAAAGCGGGTAGAACGGGAGCAAAGTGATGGACGCTACTATGTGATGGAGCGGGCCTATGGGCGCTTTGAGCGAGTCCTGCCACTACCTGCCGAAGTCACGGAAAGCGGATCGCAGGCTAAATATCGCCGAGGCGTACTCTGGATTTCCCTGCCAAAAACACGGCAGATAAAACATCGTGTTGAGGTAAAATCCGGCTAATAAAATTGAATTTTACTTCAATGCTAAAGTAACTTGTTTTTTTAGCAGCGGTAAAGTAAACGGCGCCCCCTCTCCGGGGGCATCGTTTAGAGCTAGTTCGATATAAGTCAGGTAAACAATCAGGATGGCGTCCAAATTAACCCTAACATTAGCGATGCCGCGATGACGAGCATACCCAAGTTAGGAAATATTTTTGAGCTGATCGTTGACCGCGTGTCTTTGCCCTTTGAGCTTCGATGATTTTTTGAACCCCATCAACCTTGTATGCAGAAGGTTGTCGACCATGGGGATATTACCGGGCTGCAAAATTGGAGAAGGCTTCAGCATAATGAACCTCTCCTTGGAATTAAACATGGATGTTGAATGACCCCCCAGCGAGAGTGCGAAACAAAGTGGCACATCGAGCGCGAGGGCCACATAAAAATAGGTCCCCGGTGTTGGACCCCACCGGGGAAGGGTTGGCTTTCGCCTGCTCTTACGAGCCACCGCTTACGCGGGTTAAGGTTCCCTCGCTCGGTTATCTCGCGGTTCCTCCCACCCTTGCGGGTCAATCCCTTGAGGGGGCACTGCCCGTTATCCCGGCCCGTGCTGTTTAACCCCCTGGCGCAGTGTTCGGAGCTGGGAATGCACCCCGAAGTGCCTATCTTTACCGGCTGAGGTAACACAAGCCCGTCAGCCAGAATTCGCGAGTAACGTCTCCTACCGAAGTAGGGAACTGGTTGAGTCAATGACTGATCATTTAAATACATGGCAGTATGCAAATTTCAGTCAAACCGGGGACTCTACTCATTTCTAAACACCACCGGTTCACAGCAAAATGCCGAGTGATAAGGGGATTACCCCCTCCTAGACAGAGTGATCTATACTAATAAAGTACCCTCAATCCCTGTTAAAGAAATGATGTCCTCAGACTTGCCTGCCTATAGGGTCCGGGTATCATCCCGGGCACGGCATGTCCGTATTCAGGTCAGCGCTGAGGAAGGCGTGATCGTCGTTTTACCTCAAACAGTAGATCCAGCCTCGGTTCCCGCTTTACTCTGGAAAAAAAAGGCCTGGCTAGACCGCACCCTCTCTCAGTTCGAAGGGCTTCAGCACCAACCTCCATTGGCTACTCAGGAGACTTCACCTACGCTTATTTGCCTACGCGCTATAAACCAGCAGTTTTATATCACCTACCACAAGGACGCCAACCCCAGCCTCCATATCCATACCCTGGGCAACCGGCTATTATTGCGGGGCCATGTCACTCATTACTTCCTGGTAAAGCAAACTTTGCAGCGCTGGTTGACGGAACAGGCCCACCTGCACCTCCCGCCCTGGTTAGAGACCGTAAGCAAAGAAATCAGCCTCAAACACTTCAAGACAATTATTCGAGGCCAACGCACCCGTTGGGCTAGCTGTTCCCAACGCCAGACCATCAGCTTGAACCATAAGCTGCTATTTTTACCCCCCCATTTGGTGCGCTATGTTTTTCTCCATGAACTCGTTCACTTGGTGCACTTTAATCATTCCCCCCGTTTCTGGACTTTGCTGACTCACTTTGAATCTAATTGCCGCAGCCTGGATCAGGAATTGCGCCGCGCCGGACACTATGTCCCCGCCTGGGCTGAGCGACGCTAGAGACCCAAGTACAGCTACTCCATCCAACCCGTATTGCGCCGGTGGGAAGGTGTGCTTACTATAAGGAGATTCCCATGATGATTCCCTAAAGTGAAAACTTATGATGCCAAGATTAATTCCCGCGGGAGCCCTTGCGCTTTGGATTCTGGTTCCGCCCTCTACCGCCTGGAGTCAAGAAGAGATACACACCACCCACACCGATCAAAAAAAGGTGGCGATTACTATCTATAATAATGATTTAGCCTTGATAAAAGACCAACGCCAGGTGGCATTAAAAAAAGGGCATAATACGCTAGCTTTTATGGATGTGAGCACCGGTATTCAATCCGAGACCGCCCTGCTTCGCAATCTTACCCACCCCCAGGGTTTTTCTATTGCTGAGCAAAACTACGAATTTGACTTGCTCACCGCTGAAGCTTTACTTCAGAAACATGTGGGACAGCAGGTAGGCGTCATTTCCCGCCATCCCACGACCGGCGAGGAAACTATTGAACAGGCGATCCTATTAGCCGCCAATCCGGGGGTAATCCTGCGTTTCAAGAACCGCATTGAAACAGGGATTTCTCCGGATAGGCTGGTTTACCAACAGATTCCCCAAGATCTACGGGAGCGCCCTTCTTTAATTTTGCAACTCCAAACGGAAGTGGCAGACAAGCAGGCCTTAGAGCTAAGCTATCTGACCAGTGGCCTAAACTGGAAGGCTGATTACGTGGCTCAGCTCAATCAAACTGAGGATCGCTTCGATCTAAATGGCTGGGTGACTCTCACGAACCAGTCTGGAATTTCTTACCAAAATGCCCACCTGCAATTAGTGGCGGGCAGCGTCCATCAGGTCACCCCGCAAGTCCACTACGCCAAACGCCCAGCGCAAGAGGCCAGGACATTTGCAGACGTTCCCCCCATGGAGGAAGAAGGTTTACTAGACTATCATCTGTACACATTAGATCACACCACAACTCTCAAAAACAATCAGACCAAACAGGTCGCCCTACTCAGCGCCCATAACGTCATAGCTCAAAAACAATATGAGCTCCGAAGCCACACACCGCGACTCTACTACGGTCACTCCCAATCTTTTCCCGTCTTAAAACCGCCGGTCATGGTTTACCTGCATTTCGATAACACCCAACAGGCTGGACTGAAGCTGCCCTTGCCAGCGGGTATCATCCGGGTCTATAAGCAAGACTCAAGAGGTAACACCCAATTTGTGGGCGAGGATCGGATTAATCATGTCTCCAAAAACGCTTCTGCTAAACTTAGGCTAGGGCAAGCTTTTGACATCACCGCAAAAAAACAGCGGACCGAGTACCGCAAACTGGATTCCGATTCTTTCGAGGCCACCTTCAAAATAGAGCTTCGCAATGGCAAAAAAGAATCCGTTCTGGTTAAGGTCGCCGAATTTATTCCTGGCGATTGGTATATTATTACCGAGAGCCACCCCCACCAGCGGGAAACCGGCAATACCGCGCTTTGGCAACTATCCATCCCGGCAGAGGGCCAGGTTACCCTTACCGTAAGTTTCCAAACCCGAACCTAGTCCTCGTCCAAATATGATTCCAGACACCTGAGTTTTTATACCGCCATGAGCATTATCCACCACGCCCTTGTCTTAAACTTACATCAACCAGCAGGCAATCTGGAGCATTTACTGGAACATGCCCCCTGGGAGGCTCAAGAAATTCTCTATGCCCTGGACCGGATACCCCGCTCCCTTTGGGGATACGAGGATATCGCCCGGGTTCATCTAGCCTTCTCGGGTACGCTCCTTGAAACCCTCTCCAATCCCGGCTTTCAGCAACGGGTCTATGGGATTATCAAATGCGGCGACTTGCTGTGGCATCTCCAGAATACCGCCTTATTTAACCTTCTGGGGAGCGCTTACTATCACCCTGCTCTCCCCCTGATTCCTGGCCCGGATCGGGAAGAGCATATCAAGCGCTGGCTAGGTATCGGGCGGCATCTTTTTAGCCAAACTCGCTTCAGCGGGTTTTGGCCGCCAGAGATGGCTTTTACCATGGAATTGATCCCCCTGCTGAAGCAACATGGGTTCCGTTATGTCCTGGTAGATAGCCTCCATGTGGAGCCTTTAGAGGAGATGAGTTGGCAGGAGCTCCGCTACCGCCCCCATATTGCCGAGTACGGGGGGGAAGAAATCATTGTGGTGGTCCGGGACCGGGAACTCTCAGATGCCCAGGAAGCCGGAATGGAGTATGACTGGTTTCTAAATGAGCTTTATCACCGCACCCGGCCGTGTGACTTCCCGCCCCTGGTTACCACCTGTAGCGATGGAGACAATGGCGGCTGGTTCCGTAATACTTCCGAGGAAAGTAATTTTTGGGGAACATTTTACCGGGATTTTTTAACAGGGGCGCGCCGGGATAATGCTATTCTCCGCCCCGCTTTCATCCAGGATTACCTGGACAAATACGGCGCCAAGGGCCGAGTTAGGATAACAACCGCAGCCTGGAATACTGGCGATCACTCAGGGATTGATTTTATCCAGTGGACCGGCTCCCAGTGCCAAAAAGAGGCCCTTAAACGGGTAGAAGAAACCAGTACGGCCTTCCATCAACTAAAGCAAAAACATCTTGGCGCTCAAGCCCTGAACCCGGAAATCGCCCATCTTCTCAATGAGGCGGAGTGGCACCTGCTACGCTCGGAAACCAGTTGCCACTTTTATTGGGGAGAAGCATGGGTTCATCGCGCCCATGAAGATTTGGATACCGCCTGGACGCAAATGAACACCGCAGCCCAGAAACTTAAATAACCATGAAATATTTGCTATCCATTATTCTGGGGGAACCAAGCCCAAAAATCCTCCTTTACCCTGAAAGGAACTATCAATATGGCGGCATCCCTCCATGCATATTTGCTGGAGATCCATCCCTGGAAGCTTCAGCTGGCAGAAATTAATGCATCCAGCGTAATCGGATAAGGAAACCCCACTGGTTCGCTCCTTTACAGTCACTATCTCATCTTGGGAGCCAGTTTCCTTATTTGTATTTAGTCCTTGTGCATTTACTCCAATACCCGCACCCATCATGACCAAAAGAAAAGCTAATACCGTTAAAATAAGGCTTGAGCGTATCATTTCTAACCTCCCCGGAATAATGCCCTTTAGCAAAGTTTGCCCTAGTGGCATAAACCTATGATCTCTTTTAATTGTAGACTATGGAATTCAGGACTCACGGAGATAAGGTAGCCTATACGCTCATCCATTACTCTCTGGCATCAGATGAGGCGCCCTCAATAGCGGACACCTCACTTTGACCATCCCCGAAATCGCAACACTTGCCCTTCAGGGCAATTTAGTTTCTGGATGGTGCTGCAAAAGTCTTGTCCTTGAGCAACTACTTTGCCGGATGACCCACGCAGATCCCACTGCAGTCAGCGCCACCTTGGGCAGGGTCACAATCATCCGAGGGATCATCCACACACTTCTTGCCCTCCGGGCAAGGAAGGCCCGCAATGCCTCCACACATTTGCTTTGGACGGCTCACACAGATCCCGCCGCAGTCAGCACCACCCTGGGCAGGGTCGCAATCATCCGAGGGATCATCCACACACTTCTTGCCCTCCGGGCAAGGAAGACCCGCGATGCCTCCACACATTTGCTTTGGGCACCTTTTATCGCCGTAAGCCTTATCGCCGTAAGCCGGGCTGCCCTTGGGAGGATAGGTGATATGTTCCTTGATCTTAGGCTGCGCCGCCGGCGCCACCAGCTTAATCATTTCACGGATTTTCCGTGGCTGAACGGCTTCGACATCCATGGTTTCCACCTCTCCTTCCGTAGACCGGGCGGTATAGACACTGACGACATCCAAGGGCACGGGGCTTTTAATCACCACAAACCCTTCCAGAAAAGCAAAATCTACGCACACGCCGTCAATGGGGCAAAAAAAGCCTGCAATATTAAAACAGCTCAATTCAGTAACCCCATCCGGCTGAAGCTTGGCCTTTTTGAAGGGCGTAACATCGAAGGGGCCTGGTTCAGAGCCAAATGCTGTGGCCAACGCCACTTTGGCGGCAATAGTAATAGGTTTATTAGTAGGGTTATGGATATTAACAATGGTACGGTAGGTACCTCTGACCAAAGTGCCATCTTGATGCGGGAGTAATAGGGAGCAGGCGACTTTGGCAGCGTATTGAAATTCCGTTTTTATCGTTTCTGGGTACTTTGCCGTTTCTGCCTGAGCCGCCTGAAAAATTCCGCTGGAAGCAAGCCAACCCCATAAACCTATTAAGACAGAAAAGGCCCCAATCATTCGTAGCTGTTTCATGGTCGTTACCTCATATCGGTTAGATATAGCCGTTATTCCAAACCACTAGAAATCTTCCCTTCAATCCTCCTCGCGAAATTTTTAGAATGCCGATTTTAAGTATAGTGTTCAGTACAGCTTATCGTGTGCGGAAAATAACCGTGTCTCTAGTGAAAAAATTACCTTCGTGGGAGTAGCTCTCTGCTCAGGATAAAAATGGCGGCAGAGAAATCATGCGATATTTGTATGTTCCGCCGATTCTAGACGGTGCCGCTCTGGTGAATACTTTCTGCGGAATGGTGGGAAGAATAGCTGGGCCATAGCCGATTAGCTATAGAGGTTCTTGATTTTTATCTCCTTGAATAAAAACCCTCCTAAATAAATTAGGACTGCCCTAGCTGCTTATATAGTGTCAGATGAGATACCCACTATTCGTCAGGAGAAATCCCCAAACTATTTTCCTCTAGGAGTATCCTTAATTTTCAGAAATTTTTTGATTTCTTGTTCAAGGTAGAAGGCTTGCTCGCCTGATTCGAGTTTCTCAATGAGTTTAATATTTTTTCCATTGTGGGTAATTACATGAATTTCGTGGGAAATTGATTTCCCTTCTGCGGAATGGAAAATTTTTTCTTTCGCATATAGCTGTTTGATAGCAGATACTGGTATCTCTTTATTACCACGCCAGGGGATTGGCTTGTGTTGGATCACTATTTTTTCAGCGCCTATATATATATGGGTTTTATTCAACCACAAGGCCGCAACGTAGTACGCTAAACTGATTCCAGCGGCAACGTGCAAAAACGGAAAAAGTATCACAATGAGGGGACTGTTTTCGTTAAGTATAGAATACCAGTACACCAAGAGCCCATTCCAAAATACGGTGAATACCGCCAAGAGCGGAGTGGTCCAGCTTCGCCATGCTCGAACTATTTCAATATACGATTCAAAATGATGAATCTGTAATCTCTCGGAGATTTCTAGTTCAGCTTTCTCTTTTCTCATAGCAACAGCGAGAAGTCCTTAATTGACTGTATCAATTCTAAACCGGGTAATGATGTTACCAGAACCAAGAGTTCTCAACCGGGAATGAGTTGCCAAGGTAGTTCGCTTGCGTTGGCATTCAAGAGAAAACCTAATGGATGCATTTACCGTCCTGCATAGATTGGTTATTCTTTTGGCCTAGTTCATGATGAGTAAGATATGGCGGGATGCGCTACGCTTTCCCGCCCTACGTGCTGGATAGTCTTTTCCGATAGTCTAAACCAAACAGGATACTTGCCCTCGTTCTTTGGCTTCCTGCTTCTCCAAATCAAACCCTATTTCTTTAAGCACCTCATCAAATTTCTTAACTTTCTGCCCACGCATCGAAAGATCGCTTCTCGATCTCAATGGCATTGTTATGTTTTTACCTTGCGAGGACGCTCAAAACTAATTTAGGTTCTTTGGCAACAACCTTCAGCAACACGCGGGCAGGGCCATGCGGCTGGCGATCGCCTTGCTCCCAATGCCGCAACGTACCCAGGCTAATGCCGAATGATGCCGCAAACTCTCGCTGCGACATGCCCACTTTCTTTCGGACGGCTTTAACGTCTACCGGCGAAAACTCGTGAACAACTGCGCCAGAGTTCTTACCCTTCGCGTGGGCTATGGCCTCTTTTAGACCGGTTTGAATACTTTCAAATGCTTCGCTCATAACTATATCCTCCATGCCTTGACAAGTAGTTGGACCAGTTTGGCTAGCTCGTTGCGTTCAGCCTTGGAGAGATTATCCTTTTCGCCTTTGCCGAAGACAGTGAGCAAGTAAAGCGGGATGCGCTCATCGTGATAATAATAGACAACCTGGACACCACCACTTTTGCTAGAGCCCTAGCGCCGAAGCTCACCTACCGCTATGAAGCACCAGCGGAATTGCCGTCCGGTGCAGCGCTTTGTTGTGCATTTTTTCTAAAATACCGGGGATATGTCAACTTTTTCTTTTTTCATAGTGACTGCAGGGAATTATTAATTCACCTTACTAATTCTAAACCGGGTAATGTTGTTACCAAAACCAAGAGTTCTCAACCGGGAATGAGTTGCCAAAGTAGTTTGCTTTCGTTGGCACTCAAGAGAAAAACCTAATGGAGACGTTTACCGTACTGCATAGATTGATTATTATTTTGGCAACGATGCGTATTAGCACATTCTTGCTAGAGCAAAGCTACGATTCAGCCGATTCTGAATAGCCGCCTCGGCTTATTCTCCTAGATAAGCCGAGGCTGATCAGGTGAAACGAGGGTTTATCGAGTGAGTCTCAGTAAGATATGGCGGGATGCGCTACCCTTTCCCGTGCTACGTGCTTATCCGCGTAACCATCTAACAACTTCTTCAGGTCAGCAATTTTTAAAGATATCAAAGGTTCTTCAAATGCAGTTGGGTAATTAGCAATTATATAAGTTTTTAATGATGTGGCCGTCAATTTATCTTTTGAGCAATCCCAAGATTTCTTAATGGTTAGCTTACCGTTTTCATCGAGGAGATACTCTCTATGTAAATCAGTTGGCACAGTGTCTATGGTATATTGCTTATCTTCTGGACGAAAAGAGACCTGAATAGACATTTCAGGATCGTCCACGTGGACATTGTGATCACCAATCTCCATTTTTACCGTTTCGTTATTAAAGAATATTTCCAAAGCCTCAAGGATTGTTGATTTACCAACGTCATTCCTACCAATGATGACATTGAAATTATCATCGAATTTCACAAAGACATTGCTATAAGCCCGAAAGTTCTTAAGTGTTAAACTCGATATTTTCAATGTTCACTCTCCATTAGTGACTATCTATGGTCAGTTCAGCCGGAACACATAACACGAAGCGCAGTGGCGTAAAGGACATCCGCGTGCCGCGTTTTGTTAAATAACCTGCCTCAGTTTAATCATGATAGGGTTAAAATGCTGAGTAGAATCACTTGCTCTAGTTATGTGGGCTCCTGTCAAACCATCCCTTGAAGTACAGTCAAAGACTGGCTTTCGTGCTTCTAAAGAATAGGGGACTAGGCTATGAAGGTTCGGAATGCGGCCAAGATTCCATTCATTGTCAACCCAATGATGCACCTGACTAATTGGATCGAGTTTATCAATAATGTTGTCTCTTACTGCTTGCTCAACCCTACTTCCGAAAATTGACCAACCTCGCGTCATACCATCTTGATTTTGACGTACGTTGTGCTGCTGCATTACATACCCAAGAAAAGTCGGCTTGCCAGCAGGAAGATCCAACCCTTGACCTTTCCATGAACTATTGCATTGTCCCCATTCATTTGCCCAGTTAACGAGCTTGTTTCCTAGATTTTCAGTACCTCTTATTGAGAACAGGTCTGGAGACATCGGTACAATAAAGTAATCACTTGCAGCCAAAATCGCGCGATTGAGTGCGCCAAGGTTTGGTCCAAGATCCAACAGAATCACATCAGCATCAACCTGTTTCCCGCACCATTTTACATATCTGTATATCGCCGATTGGACTCGTAGCGCAGGTTCAGCACCACCTTTAGCGGAATTCCATGTATCACCCAATACGTCCTCCTAATTACTCAGCAAAATATCTCCAGGAACCAAAAAGAGGTTCGGGTATTGGCTGCTTACTCTGGAAGGGCGTCTTTTCCGGATGTCCCCCATACCCTGATAAACCCTTTCGACAGCGTTCCAGATACTATTTCCTCGATCTGGCTTCCAGCTTTGTTCAAGCTCTGTTTCCGAGATACAGTAAGAGGATAAATTACATTGACTATCTAAGTCTGCAATCAGAACTGTCTTCCCTTCTTTCTCAAGAAGGTGGGCAATATGGTACATGTAGGTGGTCTTTCCGACTCCACCTTTATTATTAAAAATACTAACTATCTTCATTCGGTCTCCAATATTTAACGCGGAGCGAAGCAGCGGCCCGTCAGGGACGTCCGTCTTACGCGAATTATTATGAGATTTTTACTCCAAACTTTGAAAGATCAATGCTGAAAAATGGAGTTAAAATTTCCTTTTCAAATAATGCCAGCTCATTGTCAGGGACGGGGGTAAAAGTAGAATTATCGCTCGGTGCCCACCACTTTTTTTGTCCCATGTACTTCTCTTTTGATATTGAGGCGCTGATAAACCGAAAAGGGCGGTCGAGCCACCCCTCGCACCGAGAAGAAAAGATGTTCGCAGGGCCGGTGAACTGACCGAGCTCATAGATACCAGCATTCCCATGGGTAAGATAAAAATAGTCACCGATTTTAGCGTCAATAAATTGCTGGGCCTGCGACTTATTTGAGGTAGCTTTCGCTTTCGTATCTTTGTGGACATAGACCAATCTTTGGTCAATTGACTCAATGATTTGATTAACACCGAACTCTGCGGTGCCCTGCGACAGTTTCCAAAACTTAGGTTTCAAGGTGTAACTCCTTTACTCATAATCGGGGAGTTGACGGGCGGGTTCTCCTGCATACATAGGCCCACGGCGCCTGATTATGCGGGAGGTTCTGCCAGTCGAACTGGTTGCCTTGATAAGTTGATATTAGCTAGTAAATTAGGCGTTTTTGCCATGATAACTTTATTTTTAGGTAAATTTACTTTGATAATTTGATATCAACTTAAAATTCAGGCAAGTTTGCCTGCATATTTGTTAATAATTTATCCACAGGCATATCAAAATACGGTAGACTGACTTTCAGTAAGTTCGTCTCCCTGCCAGCAAACTTTAACTGTCCTGCGCAGAACCTATCGCGCTGGTTTATTGGTTATCGCATCCCACGGCAACCGATTGAAAACAACAATGCGGAAACTATCTGAATTCTTTATTAAGGACGGAAGCAATCTTAAGGAAGAAGAACGGGGGTGAGTTGAGGGAAGCTAGGGAAACCGGGAAATTAAATCAAATTACGCGGTATCAACTCGGGCGGGTAAGGCTCAAGATAATATTTTGACTGACATAGGAATTCGGGTGATCAAGGCCCTTCCCTGCTTCTTGACACCATCTCATTTTTGTTTTTTAAAGCGACTCATTTCAACCCCTTTTGAGTGACGTTAATGCCTGAATTTAGAAGCGCACAGGAATGTGTCCGAGTTGAAGTTGTTGTTAGCTACTTTTGTACACATCCTGTCGGTGACCTACTTTGACAACCACTACGATCAGCTCTTCATCTTTAATTTCGTAGATGATCGCCGAAATTTCATAATGAGCGCCTCTATGGATTTGAAGATTCTCGTAACTTCTTTCTTGGAAATGCGCCAGAAATCCTTGCTAAAGGATTGCTTGACGCTGACCTTAAAGCTTAGCCTTGTTAAGACTTTCAAGCTATATTAATACGGAAATCACATACATTATCGGCAGCTTTATGGATACCATTTAGCGTAAACAAATTCAGAGAAAAATTGAAAACACTTGTAGAATAGATGATTAGCAAGCATAGACCCCTCAAGGTTACGCGGCGGGCTAGCGAGGCTTTTATAGTATTAAGCGCCGATGACTGGGAAAGAGAGCAGGAAACATTGCATGTACTCCAGAGTTAGAACCTGGTGGGGGAGTTGACGGGCGGGTTCTCTTGCATACATAGGCCCACGGCTTTTGATGATGCAGGAGATTCTGCCAGTCGAACGGTTGCTCGCTGCGGCGCCTAGTTGACCATCACCGCTTTGTGCCCTCCCGGCGGCCCAAGCTCTCGGCGAGAAAAGACGATACCAAGGCATTCATGCTCACTCCTTCTTGTTTTGCGCGCGCGGTCAATCGAGCGTGCAAACTGCGCGGAACTCGGGCAATGAACTTTCCGCTAGGTAGATCGCTGGGATTCGGAATCTCGCGCCCAGATTCCTCTGCGGCTTTGAGCCAAGCCGCCAGCGCATCCTTGCCATTAGCCATGGCTTCTTCAGGCGTTTCACCATCCGACATGCAGCCCGGCAGATCTGGGTAGCTCACTAGCCATCCACCGCCTTCTTCATCGGCGAGAGGGCGGAACTCAAAAGGATACTCAATATGCTTCTTCATTCTTCCGCTCCAATATCATCCAACAAAGCAAGGAACTGGGTGACGTACACCGGCTTGATGGGGCGCTTGAACGGAATCGTTACGGCCAGTTCGGAATCGGGATGCAGAAAGACAAAGTGGCTACCGCCAGTTTTCCGAACATCGATACCGAAGCGTTTCGCCACCGTTTCCAGCTCGTCGATGCGCCAACCGCGCGGATTGGTTCGCATCTTCGCGAGTAACTTTTCAGCCTTGCTCATGAAGTATTCTATGATATTTTATATGATATCATAGGGCAATGCCGCTCAGCGACGGCTCGTCAGGGCCGTCCGCTGCGGTGATTTGTTAGTCGTTACCTTCACGATCTTGGTACTCCATGAAGGAGCGACGAAATATCATCGGACGCTAGATACCCGGAATGGGGGCCTACGGATTGCCAGCACCGGAAATCATAATGGTGTCATAGCTGAATATGTGACCAAGGATATCTTGACCGACCTGGAGGCTCTTAATCTTTTTAAGATTGAGCTCAATGGTTCTCCGGCTAATAAAGCCAAGCTTCGCAACCATGCGTTTGTTCGTGCAAGCAAGTTCGGTGGTGACATGGCGTATAAGCGCAGCTAGCCAAAACAGCAGTCCCAAGCTCCATAGCCAAAAAAGGGAAGCAATCGCTTTTCCACGGAGAACAATTTTCAATCATAGAGAGGCAACCCACGGCTTAATGCGTGGGTTGCCTGCTGCTTTAGTTACTCGCTCACCATTAGCGATCCATTCGCAAGATCATTACAAATGACATCTGGCACTAATTTAACGAGCGGAATGATCCCCTGCAAGCCCTCGTCAGGAATATTAAAGCTTACCGTTCCGTTAGTGCAGCTTTGAAATTCGATATTCAGGGTGCCTACTTCGGTGGTAGCTACCGGAGTCGGATCGTTGAAAACGCCTCCCGTAGTTTCGAACAAAGTGAGTTCCCCCCGGTTATTTTCAAAAGGACCTTGAGCCGTAAACCAGCGTTGTCCGGTACCGTCGGAATTGAACGTAAACCAGGCTACAAATAGTTCTCCTCTCGATGGAATCACATCAATTAAAAAGCCTTGGCCGCTGGTGCTAGGATTATACCAAGTGCCACTATGACCAAAATTAATGCTACCTGGCCCTCCTTGAGTGGTAAAACTGAAATCATCGACCATTAGCCCGAAACCGGTGAACTCTATCCGGGCAATAGGTTGGGGAGGATTTAGGGTGACAAAATTCTCCGGGTCCGCGAAGAAGGTAGGGGCGTTGCTGTTGGCACTGGCAATAACATCGCCCGTGGCATTAAATGCGGTCGCCGTGGCTGGCGCAGATCCAGCCTCATGAACAAAAAAGAATGTGGCACTGTCAGCAGGTTGATCAAATGTTACCGTTGCCGTGTCATCATCAGATTCTAGCGCATAGGCGAAGGCCCCTGACGAATAAAGCGCCGGGACACCTTCTGTTAGTACAATACCGCCACTGAAATTTGCCCCTCCCTCGGAAAATTCCGTTTACCCAGCTCGATCATCGAAAGTAATAGGCCCCTCTTGAGCCAGGCTGCTCCCTGAAGCCATGATAAGCCCTATTGCCGCAATCCATATTTTCCCCTGTGTCATAATCATCCCCTCCGTATTGACTCCACAATAAAATGCTACAACATTTACGTTAAAGATATTTCATAAAAACAGGTGCCCGATAAATTTCAGGCTTTTCCTGCATACAACTTCTTCTTTTTTTTCCTCTAAAAGTATAGAAGGTTTTTATGGGGTTATGGAATTCGATATTGAATCAATAAACCAATAACATTAACTTCAAAATCATTAGGGGTGGCCATGAGAAAAAGATGGTTATTAATCAATGGATTCAGTCCTTCAAAGTGCCAGTCGCGGATGGTCCCCCGTTCATAGCGGTGTAATAAACGTAACGCCAAGTTTTTGCTGATGTTCCAGCGCAGATTCGTCTCCAGTATGTGGCGGGTATACCGTAGATCGGGAAAGGAATTGCCAATCGTATCCAAAGCCAATTCAGGGTTTGCCAGCGCCAGATTTGAGACTGCCTCATAATCGACCTCACTGCGTGACCAATTAAAAGAGTAGTTGCCATCGAAGATAAAGCGATCAAATTGGTAGTAAAAACCAAACCCAAGGGCAGAGTTAGTTTCATCCACGTTCTCCTGCCAGGCGGCCCTTAAGGGAAAGGTGGCCCCACCTGCATTCGGATCAGTGGAAAAGCCTGCATCGTTAATATTGGCCATAGCGTTGGTTTTGGTTTGATAACTGCCGAATACATAGGTGCTCAGTTGGGCAGAGGGCTGGTAATTCCATTCCAGATTGACGGTATTGCTTTCATCCTGAAGAAGGCCGAAACGGGCATCAAAATCGTTGTCAACCCGAGCGAAGGAAAGCGAGAGATCCATATCTTCCCGCAGCAGCACATTCGCAAGGCCACAGAAAAGGTGTTGTTTCCGGTCACTCAAATCAAATTTACGCAGATCCGCCAGTGTGAAAGGAGTTGTCCCGGCGGGTGGACGGGAGCTAAATCCGGGCAGAGAATTAGTAAAAAACGACGTATAGGGGTCAAAGCGATAGGGACTGTCCGTACGGTCTGAGAATTCATAGGAAAAGCGAAACGTAGCCCAGGAAACTGAACGATTAGAGGTGCGGACTATGAACCGATTCTCGGTAGTTTTATCCCGCTCCCGATAGTCCCGATCAATCTCCTCCCGTTGGTAGCCTAGGCTCAGAACCGTTTTGGGAATGAGACGATAATCGGCGTTAAAGGACCAATTTATCTTGCGCTGGGCAAAGGGAACATTGCGAAAATGAAAAGGTATGGCCGATTGGTTCGGATTAAAGACAAAGCCACGGCCGGGATCAGCTCCATCCTCCACAATATAGCCAATCTCGCCCGCCAGGGGGTTGAAGGCCGTATAGTCGGTGTCATTATCTTCATCATAGTAGCGAAAATCCGCTCGCAGGGTGAGAGGATCAAAGGGGATTAGCCTCAAGCCTGTCTGGAATAGCCAGGTATTGATTTCGGCGTTGGCAGTTTTCCGTCCCAGAGCCGCGGTGGTATTCCAGTTACTCAAGTCAATACCTGCTGCGGATTGGCCCGAGTTGATGGTGGGGGGGAGCAAGTCATCATCTTGATGCATGCGGGACCAAGCGGCAGTGGAAGTAAACAGTCCCCTGAGGGGGAGTACATAACTGAAATCTAGTTTCACATTATGAAAATCGTTATCAGGGTATAGTGCAAAACGGCCTCGCTCAACGGCGAAAGAATCTCCTGGCAGATTTTGGAATGGGTTTTCCCAGCTCAGTGCCTGGTTATGATTGCGGAAAAAGGAAGCGTTATAAGTAAAATTTAGTTGGTACTGATTGTGTCCATAATTAATACCGGCGAGTAAATTATGGGTTCGGTAGTCAATCGGTTCCACTGTTTCCACCACCCCCCCTGCCGTGCCGCCGCATAAAAAGGGGCAAGAAAAGTGCCGCCAAAAGGGCGCCCGCCCGTCCTGTTCTCTTGCGTATAGCGGGTATACATTCTAAAGCGGGTGCTGGGTGTGATCTCAAACCCCAGCCCTCCTTTGGCCCGGGATAAATCCAGAGAGCGGCGGGAAGCTGATTCCAATGCGGTGCGAATATCTGCCGTTGAGTTATCGCCGGGGATTAGCCCGGGGGGCAGCAAAAGCTGGTCGCTGCCTACTCCCTCGAATAAGGTGATGGCATTGGTTTCGAATACATGGGGGATTTCATTGAAAAACCCCATCAGCTTAAATAAGCCATACTGCCCGCCTTGGGCCAGGTAATATTGATCCTTCCTGTCCACTCCGCCCCCCGATAAATCAAGAAAGTAACCGTTATCTTCCCGCCAGGCGGAGAGATTAAAATAATTGAGAAGGGGGCCTTCGCTCCAGTCACTATACTCGATGAAGTTCTCGGGTGTGTCCCCATCATCGTCCAGGAGAAAACCGCCTTCCAGGCTGCCCCGGTAGCGCCAGGCGTTTATTTTTCCAAATTCCGGCGGTTTAAAAGGAGGCGCATACAGCAAGCCCGTGGGAGATTGGGAAAAAGTTTCTTTGAAAGTCGCTAAACCCCGTTCATCCCGTCTTTGCGTGGTATCGATCCCCGTGGGGTTGAGAGTATTGGCAAAGAGGGTATTGACCCCGTTTGCTGAATTCGCTTGGGTAGTCTCGGCTATGGCCAAACATAGCCAAAGAACAAGAAGCACGCATGGGGCTTTTGATAACATCGCCTCAGCGATGGAAACGAACCCCCGAGGGATGATTAGAACCATGGATTTGAGCATGACAGTTTTGACAACTTCGGTTCATCAGCCGTGCATCGGGCCTTAAACCAGCGGGAAGGTTAGTCATGGTCAAGAGATCGTTGGGATGCCCTCGATTGGTATGGCATTGCTGGCATAAAAAGGGCCGCGCTACCGACAGTAAATTTTCATGGTTGGAGCCATGGGGTAAATGGCAATTTAAGCAGTTTTCCCGAACGGGAGCATGCTCCCAGATAAACGGTCCCCGTTTTTCAGCATGGCATTGGTAGCAAACTTGGTTTACCGTATCGGCCTTGAGAAGGGGCGTGGTGTTTGAGCCGTGGGAATTATGGCAATCAACACAAGAAAGCTTGCCTTCTAGCAAAGGCATATGGGAGCGTTTGCGAAACTGGACCCGCTGTTGTTGATGGCAGGTAAAGCAAGTTTGGCTGATACTTGCTTTTTTTAGCAGCCCATCCTGGGAGAACTGCGCCATTGGGTTATGGCAGTCGCTGCATCCGAGATCGTTGACTTGATGGGTGGAGCCTAGCCAGTAAATCCTCTCTCTGCCCCGGTGACATTGGAGGCACATGGCGTTTTGCTGGAGAATAGAAGACTCGGAGCCCCGGGTAAAAGCCATGATTTTGGATTTGCTGGCAGGTTCGGCAATATGGTTAGTCCGGGTCCATGGCAGGCTTCACAGCCCTTGGTTTGGAGCGAATTCTGGGGATTAAGATAAAAAACTCTCGCGTGGACAGTGTGACTCCAATGGCTATTTTCAACTTGGTGGCAGGCTACACACATGCCCTCCCCCACGTAGGTAGCATCAGCCTGCGCTGGGTTACCAAGAGGCGGACTATCGGCGGCGGGTAGTGTAGATCGGCAACCGGTCATCAGAGAGAGTATTCCCACTACCGTCAGAAATGCTAACTTCTGCCAAATATTTATATTTAATAGCGTAATCTTCATCAAGGATGAGTATAGTCCTATTATTGATAGGTAAAAGTGCGGGATGAGCTACCTCCATCAGATTAAGGCTTGCAATAGCTATACGCTAAAGGACTTCCGCCCCTTTTATGTAGACGAGGTTCAGATAGGCCATATCCGATCTTCCTTTGCGGAAAAACTCCGAAGCTGGCCAGCGGTTTTTCGGGTGTCTCCGGCAGCGGTATATCTCGCGCCTGATCTCCACTCTTTTGCAACCCGGACAGAGAAGGTAAAAACTGTCTTAAAAGCATTGGTGGAGGAAGGCGCTCTTCCCCGCTGGCATGGGGAAGAATACCCGGTGACCGCTTCCTCCCGGGAAGCAGCGCTATTTGCCATTGACCGGGGGGCGGCCCCTTACTTTGGCATCCGGGCTTTTGGCCAGCATCTAAATGGTTTCGTCAATGACGGGGACCAGTTGAAAATATGGATTGGCCGACGTTCCCCCAATAAATGGAACGCGCCGGATAAGCTGGATAATCTCGTGGCTGGGGGCGTGCCCCATGGAGTCCCGCTGCGGGAAAATCTAGCCAAGGAGTGCTGGGAAGAAGCAGCCATTCCCCCTGAACTTGCCGCCCAGGCGCTCTCCGTGGGCTATATTTCTTACCGCATGGAAACCGCCCAGGGTTTCAAACCGGATGTGATGTATTGCTACGATTTGGAATTGCCCCCTGACTTCGTCCCCCAATGCCAGGATGGCGAAGTGGAGGAGTTTTATCTATGGCCCGTGGAAAAAGTAGCGGCGTTAGTCCGGGAGACCAATTCATTTAAGAAAAATTGCAATCTGGTGATTATCGATTTTCTGATACGCCGGGGTTTTATCACGCCAGAACATCCCGATTACCTGGAAATGGTGGCGGGTTTGAGAGTGCCGTTGGAAGCGTAACCCGGGCAGTTCTTAACGCTTCCTTAAGAAAAAATCCAGCCGATAATATCACTATAATATAGTTGTTTTCCTTGTTCGAAATTATCCCCGATGGATAGGGGCAGCGCGTTAATGGTATGGGAGTCAGTCACACCTCTCCGGGCTAATTGTTCCCGCCATTTTTCATGTAAGGAATCCCGGGAAAGTTCGTCAGGGGAGAAATAAGATTGCGCAAGGCATGGGTAGTTGCGTTTTTCATGAACTTTATCCTTTACGTTTTTAGCTTTTTTTTCTTTCTTATCAAGATATTTCCAGACACCGTCGTCTTCCCGATCAAACCAGAGCAAGTTCGGATTTTGATCTTTTCGGAAAGGGCAACACTGACTATGTCTTTGGGTCAATACCATTTGCGGACGAGCGCCTTCAATAAAAGACATAGCCTGTTTTGACTGCTCGGTACTTTCCAAAAGTCTCTGTAACTGACCATGTTCAAGCTGGCGCATATCGGGATAAATATACTGGTTTTTGATTTTCTCAGCTTGAATCAGCGGTTCTTGGAGCGTAAAGCGGGCATCAATACTTTCTTGCAAGCTCTCCAGATCAAATATCTGCGCTAATGTCTCGGCCCTGTCAGATAGTTTAAAGTGCTTAGACTCCGGCCCGGGTTTGGTAAAGCGCATGGGTTGCTTATTTAAGCCCCGCATGGTTTGGCTCATTATCCGCATGTTGGGTTGACGGGCTTCCCAATGTCGCCGTTGCCGCCAAATGCGCCCGGCCATTTGAATCAAGGACCAGTAAGAATTGGGTTCGACAATTCCCCAGTCATAGTCGTGATCCCGTCCCACTTCCGATATGGGAGAGGTGCTCACAATAACCAGTAAGTGAGTTTTTCCCTGTTGCCGACAATTTTCTAAATGGGCGCGCAAAGTTGGATGATCATGCGCTTGCCGCCCTTCTTTACGCTTCAAAAGAGTATTTAATGTTTGTTCAATGTGATGGCGGATGAGCGGTAAATGTTTGGCATGGTAGCAAATCAGCTTTACCTGAATATCATCTAAATTAGCAGGCATATTAAGCCAGTGCTTAGCAAATCCGCAGGTATGGGCAACATTGCTCCAGCGAACGCAGCCGATGGAATAGCGAACGCCGCTTTCCGGATCGTGGCTCGCCCACTGTTGATGCAATTCCCTGCAACTCTCCATTATGTTTTGATAAACTGCTGCCGGTCCTTCAGCAATGGGTATGAGAACGGTATCCAACCGCCGCCGCGCGGGTTGTTGCTGTAGCGTATTCAACAGGGCCTGGATAAATCGATCATGTTGCTTGGTAAAAGCAGCATGATCAGCGACAGAGGCTAATTTGATATGGGCGGCATGATGGCTGAACCAACCGCAGCGGATAGGACCCGATTCCATGCCTTGAAGTTGCCGCCAACGATTAAAGCCGGTTTGGTAGGCGCGGTAGAAAGCGCGTGCGGTGGCCGGTGGCAAGGTAGCGGAAGAAAGCAGCAATTTCCGCCCGTTGAAACCCACCACATAGGCAAGTTTTAATAATGCGGGCAAATCCTCGGCGGAAAAGCTGTCGATTTCGTCAATAATCAAGTCTGATCCCGCCATGCGAAAACCCAGGACGGCCGCTGATGCCCGCTGGCTTTGCAGAAACGGCATCAAGTGATCGATAGTGCAGACCAGAACAGGAACTTGTAACAGGTGATTAAGTTTGGGATTATTGGGCGCGATTATATCTTCCGGCCAGGGGGCGTCAGGATCGTAATCGAAATCAAATTCGCCGGTGATTCCTTCATACAGGGAGTCGTCCAGGGCGCTGCTTTCAACGCCGGCCTGTTCTTCCTGGGAAAACAGGTGGTTTCCTTTTTCGGCGCCTGCCTCTTCCCCAGCATTCGCCATCTCATGAAGGGCGGTCGTTAAAGCGCCACCCACCATGATCGCGCATTGATCCCCTACGGCATCAGGCATCTTGCCAAACCCCAAATCATCACGGTATTCATCGCCAGTTTGCAAGGTCAAGGTGCGCAGTCCCAAAGCAACTGTTAACCGATAATTTTGATGGCGGTTAGCGGCAGCCAGAATGCGGGCGTTACCCCGCGTTTTGCCAGAGCCGGTTTCGGCCATCACGAGCGCGAAAAAGCCTTCCTTGGCGTTATCTTCTTGCCGTTGGATTTGGAGCACTTTGCGTTCGGCTTTTTGCTGCCAGCTAAAGGCTTCTTCTTTAATTGGAACGGTCAGGGCGGGGGGAGAGGTTTCAATGGTGCTGGCTTTACGATTATGCTGAAGTTGATGCAGCTGGTTGAAGGCTTTTCCCGAAAGTTTGCCGACTCGTTCCAAATGGGCGGCCAGCGTTTGTCGTAATTGCCCTTGTTGGCTGTTGGCGAAACAAACCTGCGCCTGGGCTGATTGGGATGGGACGGGGAGTTCCCTTTTCGCCTGGCTGGAAATGCTGTGATCCGCCAAAACGAGGGCGCAGCGAGCCATATAGCGGGCAGCGCTATACCAAAGCACGCGATCCCGGATAGGAAGCGCGTGTTCCTGTAAGAGGTAACGGGCACGCCGGGCATGTTTGGTAATCTCATTGACCCATCTTGGCGACTGTGACCAGGCGGGACGATAATCCGTGGCTAGCCGTAGCCCATCCTGCAATTCCTGAGATCTGTTAAGGTAGGTTTCCTCCAGCGGCGCAAAGCTATCTTCATGTCCGTCCGGTAATTTATGATGAGATATGATCAAAAAACAGAGCACGCTTAGCAAAGGCGCTAAACCCCGATCACCTTCTGCCGAACTCCATTGTGGGCGTAACGTGCTCCCTTCAATGGGTATGAGTTCCCGCCAGTGATCATGGGACGTTTCCTTCCATATCCGATGCAGGGCTTCATAAATTTTTTTGGAGTCGGTAAGCGCCGCGAGCCATTGCTCGTCTTTAAGACTGGCCAAACCAAGGGCAGGTTTGGAGAGGTTATGATTAGCGCCGGCAACCCGGCGCCGGCGTCTTTTGGGGGTAGGCTCGACCGGTGGTGGGTTATCCTCGGCGGCAGGTAGCGCAGTTAAAATGATAAGCCGCAACAGCAGCAAAAGCGATATTCTCTCGTGGCGCACGGGATCGCTTTGGTTGCTGTTTTCATCCCGTAGTTTGCGCTGAAAGCAAGCGCCATGTTTCCCCAGATCATGAAAAAGCCCGGCCAATATACAAAGATGATTAAGTAGCCGCACGGCGGGCGCGGCCTCTTCGTTAACGCTTGGCAAAGGAGTTGCGCTATGGCTGAAGGCAAACTCACCATTCCGGCTAAAATGCCGGCGGCTGCCCACCACCCAGGCCAACTCCGTTTGGTAGCGCCCCTTGACGCGATGACAGGCAACCGAAGTATGCCGGCTGGCCGCTTGAGTTAATTCCCGGCGTATGTTTTGCAAACCTTCCGCGCTAATCCGTGCTAGCCAAGTGCGCCGCCCGATTTGCACCGCATAGCGAGATAGAATGCGGCGCGAGCGTTTCCAGGCAGCTTTTTCGCATTCGCTGACGAATAAAATAATCACAGCTGGGCCACGCGCTTGATGGACTGGAAGAGAAAGGTCATAGCGTGGCTTTCGTCAAGCCAGGCAATGCACGCCTGGCGCATCTCTTGATCACTGCGGCCTGCCGCAGCGTGCTGAAACGCAATGGGCATCACGCATGTATCCTTAATGATGTCGGCCACATCAAATACCAAAGCCCCGCGCCGGGTAGTGCCGTGAATCACCGGCAAGGAATGGGGAATTCCCAAAACCCATAAAACCGCTGCCGCAATCCCATAGACCAGATAGTTGCCATGATCAAGATAACTGTTAAAGGGGTCGTTAAAATCCCGCTTGCCAGGATCGCGGGTGAAGTTTTCAGTCTCGGTACAGTTCGCCCAAAATTTATAAAGTTTTTTTGCGAACTTGGCCTCCTGGGCCAGGATCGTTCCGTTGTCCCCGGCCAGCTCAATGTCCGCCAGATAACGCTCGGCCAGCTTTTCCAGACTCGCTTTATGGGGTTTCGGCTCTGCCAGTTTGGGCCATTGCTGCATTAAAAATTCGGCCCGGTTTCTTTGAAATGTCTTAGCTACCTTAAGGCGCTGGTCATTGTCCTGCCATAAACGCATCCACGCTTGACAGTATTCAGTCGGCCGGTATTCGTTTTGAGAAGCCAGAAATAAGGGACTTCCCCCGCCGCCCACAAACGCCACCATCACCTGCTCGCTTGCCAGCAGGCGGGCGGCCGCTTGGGTCAGGGAAGTGCCGCTACCCAGCAGAATGACATTGGTATTCGCCGGCGGGATAGCAAAAAATTTGGTGAACGCGCCTTCCTGGCAGGCATACACCACCCGCTCGTCTTTGGCCATCACTCGGCAATGCTCCAGATAATAAAGCCCCTGGCGGTGCGAAGGCAGTATCGGCATGAAATAACCCTGTCTGTGTCATCAAATCCACCTGTGCGGCGGTGAAAGGTTATTCAATTAAAAAACTAAAATTTTCTAAACCGCCTCCCTTTTTTCTAATCCATTTTCACGGCGGTGAACCTATTCATAAAGCCTCATTTTTAGCCTGAAGGCGGCGATAACTTTAGCACGCCCAGTTGTAAAAAGGGACTTGATCAATGGGTACACTATATCTAAATAGATTTTTTTAATTATAAAACTAAAATGGTATTGTTTTAACCAGCAGACAGGACTATATTGCTCTCCATAATTTAAGGCAAGGGAGTCATAAACCGTGTTGATAGATGATTTAACCCAGGCGCTTAGCGCCAGTGAAGGCTCATCCGCCGAGCAGTTGAAACAGCTCAAAGCCCAACTGCTAGGCCATTGCCGAGCGCCTGTCAAGGTTACGGATGAGGACGTTCCCCCTCTGCTTATTGCCGCGATTAATTTTGCTTACGGCAATCCCACTTCCCCAGAGCAGTTGCTAAGCGCGGAAAGCGCCAAGGCCGCGCTGACTGCCAAGGTAACCCCTAAAACTATTGGGGATATGTTTATTTGGGCCGCCTTGGCTTCCCATATGGGCACCCACCATCCCAAGTCCCGCAACGACAAGGTCAGTTCCGGACCCATTGTGGCCCGTTCCTTAACACCGCCGCCAGCAGGCTTGGTGACCTCGGCTAACCTCAGAACGCGCCAATTCTCCGGCTCCGGTAATGGCGCCAATACCGCCCACTATCAATGGTTGGCGTTCACCTATGAAGACTCGGCCGGGGTATTCAGCGTGATTGAGCGCGCCGCTAGCCAGGATGAGCGTCTGGGCGAAACGGTGCTGACTTTGGGCATTCAGGAAAGTCAGTGGCAAGCCTTCCAGGAAGCGGCGGAGGCACATTTAACGGTCACCAATTCCGCGCCCTTGGATCGGCAATTAAAACAAGTTTTTATTCCTGATCCAGGCCAAAATAACGATTTTATCGTCATCACGCCCCTTGCCGCCACGGCGGTTATCGGCGCATTTGAACAGCATCGGACTAAATTGCGGGAACAAGACGCCAACCTGAATTTTCACCGGATAGGTGTTGGTGGTGCTAAGCCGCAAAATGCCGGCAGCCTGATGAATGAACTGGGCGGTAATCTGCGGCAATTAACCATGACCATCCCCCGGCTTGATCTCACCCAACGGCAGCGGCGGCTTTGGCATTTGCAGCGAGGGCGGCTGTTCCAGCCCCTGCCGAAAAAAGAGGCGCAGCGTTTTACATGGTGGCTGGAGCTAGATTGGACTCAGCGCTACGGTAATCGGCAAGACCATCTCCAGCGCCTTGAACAGCGGATCGCTGAATGGCTATTGCCGGAGCTTGAGGTGCAGGAACAGCTTTTTGCTTGGCTATCATCCGATTCCCTAGATGCTGTTCATGAGCGCCAAAAACTTGAAGCCGAGAATCTGCCCAACTGGATTTTAACTTTGGCGGGGATCAGTAAAAATCCGGAAACGGAGCACGGCACTCACGAAGCACGGCAAGAAGCGGCCTATAAGGCGCTTACTTTTCATTTGAAATCACCCCTGAGCGATGAAATCGATAAGCTGATTCAAGACGCTTTGGAAAGCCTGTTGGCTAGGCGCTACTCGGCGGAGGGGGCAGTAGCATGAGCTCTTATTATCTTCTCTTACCCACCTTACATGTGACTGGCTGCAACTGGGAAAGTAGCCACCTCACCCGTTCATTGCCCTTAACCGCCATGGCGGGTTTTGCCGATTATTTGGTGTATTTCGAGCTTGCCGACAACGCGGCGGAGGCTGGCGCCGATTTGAAAGGCTTCGCGGTCTGCCTCCATGACGGGCAAATCCATGAAGGCTTGAGCAAAAATCCCCTTGCCTTGTGCAAGGGCAATGGGCTCAGTCAAGCCCGGGATGATTTGCTTAACCCGCCTCTCCTTCCAGAGGTCAAGGGTTCTCTGTCCCTTAGTTTGGTGGTGGCTTTGGAGCTAGAAGATAAATCCGCCTTGGATGAGTGGCTGAAAAACCGCGCAACGGCATTTTTACAGACTCGTCGTTTAGCAGGGGGGGATATTATTGGAATAGGTCAACCAAAAATTTACAGCAAAAGATCCGAACTAGCCAGAGAAATGGGGCGGCTGCCGCCTGGCTGGTTTATTGGTAATGGCGCTGAGTTCATTAGCAATGCGCCTGATCCCTTTGCGGCCCTAATCAATGCCACGGCTTGGTTTCCGGTGGAGGATAAAGAACCCCAAACTACATCCGCTCACCCTTCCCCCTCCAAGCGGCGCCAGCATCCTCGCCATTGGCTCTATGCCACCTGCGTCGGCTACCAACTCCTGGAATCACCCCAACCGCGCCGTAACCGCAGCCATGGGTCTTCAGATACCAATTCTGCCACGAATCATGCCTACGCCGAACCTGTACACAGTCTGGCTGAGTTGGTCTGGGCACGAAAGTTGTTACAGCCCCAGGATGATTCCACGACCGACAACTGGCTCACGGAGAACAATCTACTATGGCGCTGGGAAACCGACCCCCCTAGCCGCACAGTTTATCTTTCAACGCAAGCGCTTTAAACACTACTAAGGAGTTTCCATTATGGCGACTGTTCAGCTTCCCTCATTACTCAACTATACCCGCAGCATTGTTCCCAGCGAAGGCACCTTCTGGGTGGCCAATGCCGATAACCGGCCATTGCTTATCCAGGATAAAACCTTATTAGGCACCATCGCCAACTACAGCTCAGTCTACAAAAAAGATAAACAGCGTGATGAAGGCGCTATTGAAAAGGAAATGATGGCCGGCGACAACAATATTCAACGAGTGGATAGCTGTCATCTGCCCGCCGATGCGGATACTTTTGAGCTTCGTTTTACGCTTAAATTTTTGGCGAATGCCAACGGCCCTGAAGCCTGCGAAGGTGCTGAATTTCGAGAAGACCTGGAAAGCATAGCGCAAGCGTACGCTGAAAAAGGCGGTTTTACCCTACTGGCCGAGCGTTATTTGGCTAATCTTCTAAATGGGCGGTTTTTATGGCGCAATCGTTATGGCGTCCAGCGTCAAATCACCCTGCGTGCGCCCTATAACGAGCTCAAAGAAAAAACCTTTGAGATTATTGACCGTGCGGAACCCACTCTGCCGCAAGTACGGATGGATGAGCTCAAACCTTGGATTGATCATATTGCCAGCGCACTCAGCGGTAAAACCTCTTTTTTCCTTATGGAAGTCAGCGCTAGGGTAACCATTGGCCTCGGGCAAGAAGTGTACCCCAGTCAGGAATTTGTTGATAAGGATTCGCGGGGGCAAGGGAAAAAGTCCAAGACCCTATTTTTTGTGCAAGTCGCCGATCAACAGGTCGCTGCCATGCATAGTCAAAAAATCGGTAACGCTATCCGTACCATTGATAATTGGTATCCGGACGCCAATGCGGATCGTCCGCTGGCGGTTGATCCCTTTACCGTCGATAAGCGCCGAGCCCGTGCCGTGCGGTTGCCGGATCATGGAAAATCGGACTTCTATAGTCTTTTAAAAAATTTACCCGCTCTAAAAGATGATATCGAGCATGCGCCGAACGCTGAAGCCATACCCGGTCAAGCCCATTATTTTATGGCCGTGTTAATACGCGGGGGGGTGTTTAGCGGAGAGAAAAAAGCAGAGAAGAAAGCCAAGTAGGGGAAATATTGCCCATGTTTTCAGATTATTTTGAAATCCAGTCAATAGGACAGCCTGAAGATACGCACTTTATTCTAAGCAAGCTTTTCACCCGGATACATGGTGTGCTGAAATCCGAGTCGTTAAATATTGGCCTTGGATTCCCGAAGCTTAGCCAACATTCCCCTGGAAGCATTGTGCGTTGTTTTGGGACGCCTCGGGAGTTGGAGCAGTTGCAACGCAATAGCGGCATTACCCATCTTGAAGGGCGTGGGATGATTACAATCGAACCAATAGCAGCCGTGCCTTCTGATGCGAATGCAATTGCTTATCGGCGTGATCGTAGCGCAGAGAAAGATTTAGCAGGGTTTAGGCAACGGCAAATGCGCCGCCGAGTCCGGCGCGCCGAACATGCCCCAAACCAGCCGGAAACGAACTTGAGAATAGAGGCAAAGAGCAGGCTGCAAGATAACGAGAAAGCGGAACGGCCACCTTATTTACTATTAGAACGGGATGGCCGACGACTGCCTATTCATATTAGTACGGCAAGCTTTCAGATTAATACGAATATTTGTCAGTTCAGTAGCTATGGATTAGCCAGGAAGGTTGAAGATAAATATTCGGCCGTACCCATGTTCTGACCTTACTTTATTTTATAGAATAAAAAGGCCAGTAATAACAAATAATTAAATGAATTTAAAAAAAGTAAGGTTTTAGGCTAATGTTCGACGCAAGACTTTATGGTTGCTACAGTTTTTAGCTTTAATTTACTGTTCACCGCCGCACAGGCGGTTTAGAAATACCAAGTACATCAATATCTCTGGAGTTATTTGTTCACCGCCGCACAGGCGGTTTAGAAATAGACAGCATTCTGAGCTGGGCGGTGGCGGTAGTTCACCGCCGCACAGGCGGTTTAGAAAAATTTAAAAAGAACAGAAGTCCCGTGTTATCGGTTCACCGCCGCACAGGCGGTTTAGAAAACCTACTCACCAAAGATTGGGGTTTATCTATCGTTCACCGCCGCACAGGCGGTTTAGAAAACCCTGGGGCTAGGCTTGGAAGTCAAGCGCGTGTTCACCGCCGCACAGGCGGTTTAGAAAGCTATAAAAGTTAATTAGTGAGAAAAGGGGATGTTCACCGCCGCACAGGCGGTTTAGAAAGAAGCAAGTTCAGGACTTACGCAAAAGCGTATTTAAGGGTCCCCATGGTGTTGAAAGAGCAGTAGAGTTTAGGACATGAGCATATCGCTAACGTGCTTGGATGATTGCCGATATATCTAGCTGGTGGTGGACAAGCGCAGAATCCGGGAGATGCACCATCAGGCGGGGATACGTTATTTAGACTTTACGCCGGTGATGATGGTGGTCAACGCCTATTAAGATTTCAAAATATTCCGTTTTTAAGAGGCTTAATAATGTTCATTATTTCACAAGATTGACATGGATTAATCTACAGAGAGCGCCTTAATTCCAAGCTATCATCCTTAAGGTGAAGAAGGAGAAGAAACAAGAAAATAACTGCATTAAATCGGCTGATGAGAAATAGCTCATTAATGTGATAGGCCCAGGCAAAGGCAATAGCTCGGAGGAGGAGAAAAATGGCAAATACATATCTGGTGGAGAGGTTCTGTGCTGTCTTTGCGGCCTTGATTATGGTTGTGTTCCTTACGTCTACCCAGGCCATGGCACAGTCCTGTGAGAATGCCTGCGGGGATCAGCATCACTTATGCCTTGATGACTGCACCGCACATTCACCACACAACATTTGTGTTCCCCTCTGCCGGGCCGATAGAGCCCGTTGTCTAGAAGACTGCAATAATCCTATACCCCATGCTCCAGAAAACGTGACTTTGGTAGAGCGGGAAGCCACCTCAATTGAGCTACGGTGGAGGGATAGGGCGGACAATGAAGATGGTTATCAATTGCTGCGGCGGGTAGGTGCCAGCGGCCCCTGGTCTATCCAGGCTAGCTGGGGTCCTTGGAGCGGGACGACAACCTATACAGACACCGGGTTATTGCCAGATACGTTGTATTGCTACCGTGTGCGTGCCTTTAACCGTAATGGGGGTAACAACCCGCTTAGTCGGTGCGCCTTCACTAAAGATGGCAATGGATATGCCGTGTGGCGTGCCCAGATCATTTTTCATACCGCCAATGTTTCCAATGCCAACACAGACGATAAAGTTTATGTCAACCTCAACGGGTACGCCAACGCTGTCCCGCGCAACAATTCGACATGGCTGGATTATGGCCGCAATGACTTCGAGCGGGGAACCACCTATGCTTATGATCTCAATCTCGATTACCTCGGTGAAATAGGCGATATCAACCAAATCAACATTTCTAAAACAGGTGATGATGGATGGTGTATTCAGGACTTCACTTTGCAGGTCAATGGGCTCGATCTATTTACGCAAGACTTTAGTAACCTTTCTGGGGGTTGCCTGTGGCTGGACAGTGAAGGTGGGCACTCCCGGACCCATATTGTGTCGCATGGGGCACTGCGCGCACATCCGGATTGGAACAGCTACAACCATACCGGGGCCAAACTGCTTCTAGCGAATAACGGGATTAAGAATGAGGAGATGGTAAGTCGCCTTGAGGGCATGGTTGGCGACGATATCCATGATAATAAACTTTATTGGGGGCATCTCCATGGTCCGGCTGTCGAGGTGAGCTACGGCTGTCCGGCTGGTGCGGCCTCTTGTCAGACTCTCCACATCGATCTCGATCTCGCCGCTAGTGCCCCTGGCCCCAACCCCGAAGTAGACGTGGACTTCGATCTTACCTTTTCCTGTGATAATCGTCAGCTACTGATTACTTCATCGAACGTTGAGATCGATGCAGATTCAAATTGGTTCTGGGAAATATTGTCCCTAGGGTTGATCAACTTCATTGATAACGCCGTCGAAGAGCGAATTGAGAAAGGCTGGAAAGCCATTACCGAAGTGATCGAGGTCGGCGCTGACTGCCGAATCTCGGTGGATACCGAGGGTAATCTCCTAATCGAAGAAGGTGAGTCCTTCAACAGAGCCAAGAATTTACCTAAGCTTGACTTAAAAGTCAGATGATGATGAATCCTCCGCACCCTGGCGAACTACTACGTGAAGACGTAATTGCCGAGCTTGGCTTGACGGTTTATGACCATTTCCTCCTCTTGGCTATCCCGCACAGCAGGACAGCTGTGTCACATCTTTAGTGAAAGCCTGGGCGCAGAGCTTGAGGCCCTCCACCATGGTTAGGTAAGGGAAGGGCTCATCGCCGATCTCCTGCACCGTCATGCGCGTGCGCAGCGCCATCACGGCGGTCTGGATCAGCTCTCCAGCCTCTCCTGCCACTGCTTGGACGCCTAGCAACCGACCGGAATCCCGCTCGGCTACCATCTTGATGAACCCAGCGGTGTCGAAGTTCACCAGCGCACGGGGTACATTCTCCAGATCCAGCACCCGGGATTCCACGTTAAAGCCCTGCTCAAGTGCCTGGGCTTCCGTCAAGCCGACGGTGCCCACCTGGGGGTCAGTAAACAGTACGCCTGGCATGGCGCTGAGGTCCAGTGTAGCTTCGCCTCCCGTCATGTTGACGGCGGCCCGGCTGCCCCCGGCAGCGGCGACATAGACAAACTCCGGCTGATCGGTACAGTCACCGGCGGCATAAATACCCGGTACCGTGGTTTGCAGATGCTCATCCACTAGAATCGCTCCCCGGGCAGTTTCCACGCCGATGCTTTCCAGGTCCAGGGCTTCGGTGTTGGGTGTCCGTCCGGTGGCTACCAGCAGTTGCTCCGCTCGCCATGTCCCGGCGTTCGTCTCCAGCACAAACTCCCGGTCCCTGTAGTCCACCCGGCTCGCCTGGGTCTCTTTCAGCACCTGGATGCCCTCGCGGCAAAACGCCGCCTCCAGGGCCTCACCCACCGCCGGGTCTTCCCTAGAAAGCATTCGGCTCCGAGCCAGCACGGTGACCTGGCTGCCCAGCCGGGCGAACGCCTGGGCCAGCTCCAGGGCGACAAACCCAGCGCCGATGACTAGCAACCGTTCGGGTACGGACTCCAGTGTCAGGGCACGGGTGGAGGTCAGGTAAGGCGTATCGGCCAGTCCCGGCACCGGCGGCTCTGCCGGGCGGGCGCCGGTGCCAATAAAGGCGCGATCGAAGCGAAGGGTCTGTTCACCCCCCTCAGTCAGCGTGACCGCTAGCTGATGCGCATCCATGAATCGGGCCTCTCCGTGCAGCACCGTGACGGCGGGATGGCCTCGCAGAATCCGCTCATACTTGGCATCACGCAGTTCTTCGACACGGCCCTGCTGTTGGGCAAGCAGCGCCGCCCGATCGATGACCGGCCTCTGGACACTGATTCCCCCGTCGAAGGGGCTTTCCTTGCGTAGATGGGCAATATGGGCAGCGCGAATCAGGATCTTCGAAGGCACACAGCCGGTATTCACGCAGGTGCCACCAAGGGTACCGCGCTCGACTAGGGTGACGCGGGCGCCGCGCTCGGCCCCTTTCAGGGCGGCGGCCATGGCCGCGCCACCGCTGCCGATCACGGCGATGTGCAGGTTGTTTTCATGACTCATGAGAAGACTTCCTTGACGGGGGTGCGTCATGGTTACAACAGGCGTCGTATTGTTTCTTGCGCCATAGTGCATAGAAGGTCAGGCCGATAAAGAAGGCCAGAGCAGGAAGTAGCACCACGTCCAGATAGCCGGTCAGTGCCGCCAATCCAAGGGTGCCGAGCAGAATCACCAGGATCGGCGTAAAGCAGCACAGGGCCACCAGGATGGTGCCTATCACACTCACGCGGAGCAGGGCTTGGGGGTTCTTCATGGTCACTCCCTATTCGTTTCCGAGGATGTCGACATGAGGCTCTCCTTCCGAATATCCGCTTGATGGCTTAATCTTACTTCCGTAGTCAACTACGGAGTCAAGAATCATGAACGAAGCACCGGAAAACCTGACCATCGGCACTTTTGCCAAGGCGGCCGGGGTCAACGTGGAGACGATCCGCTTCTATCAGCATAAGGGGCTGTTGCCGACGCCGGAGCGGCCTCCTGGGGGCATCCGGCGCTACGGCAACGCCGACGTGGCGCGGGTTAAATTCGTGAAGGCGGCGCAGCGACTGGGATTCAGCCTAGACGAGATCGGGCAACTGCTAAAGCTGGAAGACGGTATGCATTGCAGCGAGGCAGCGGCGCTGGCGTCGCAGCGGTTGGATGATGTGCGCGCCAAGCTCGCTGACCTGCACCGGATCGAGGCTGTATTGACCGAGCTAGTCAACGAATGCCACACGCATCAAGGCGATGTATCGTGCCCGCTCATCACCGCCTTGCATGACGGCTAAGTCATGTCTAGCACGTCGGTGTAGTGCTGCTGACTTCTGACATTCCGTGCACTTGCCTCCCTGAAGAGGAGGGGGCACGGTTGCCGAGTGTTTAAACCTTCCCTTCATATTGAGTTGCGCCCAGAGTAAATTTGGGGGTTTCGGTGCCGCTGCTTTATCGTTGACTACCAGCCTCCGATCGCTGATTTTTTACGCTATTGGTACTTTCGGAGGCGTTTCACACAAAACCCCTCTCTTGCAAAAAAGGTCTAAACTCGGGCAATCTGCCACGAGGCGCTGTGGAAGGTACTCCTCGTTGCCGATCCTCCGGTAGACTGGTTTTTTAAAGGATTTCTCGATGACGCATTTTGGTCTGCTTTGCCCCGCTTTGACGGGGCATCTCAATACGTTGCTACCCTTGGGACAAGCACTGCAAAAGCGCGGCCATCGCGTAACCCTTGTGGGTTTACTTGATGCCGAATCCCCAACGCTTGCCGCAGGTTTGGAATTTCGGCCTATTGGTGAAGCGGAAAGACCTGCGGGGGCCATGGCCGAGCTCACCGCGCAAGCGAGCACTTTAAATGGGCGGGCGGCGCTTCGCTATGCGGTCAAGGTCTTTCAACAAGACGCTGCCTTGCTCCTGCGGGAAGCCCCGGCAGTGATTAAAGCCGCGGGGATAGACGCGCTGCTGGTCGACCAAGTCTCGCGAGGAGGGGGTACGGTTGCCGAGTGTTTAAACCTTCCCTTCGTCACCCTCTGCAGCGCTCTGGTGCTCAATCGAGAGCCAACCATTCCGCCTTTTAATACCTCCTGGCACTATCATCCGGCCTGGTGGGCCCAGCTACGCAACCGACTCGGCTATGGGCTGCTCAGCCGCGTGACCCAACCCATCACTGAAGTCATGGCGGAATATCGCCGCGCGTGGAAATTACCCCCCCTTTCTCATCCCAATGATGCCTACTCGCCACTGGCGCAAATCAGTCAACAACCAGCTGAATTGGAATTTCCCCGGCAACAATTGCCTCCCTGGTTCCATTTCACGGGACCCTATCACGCTTCAGAAAGTCGGAAACCAGTGTCGTTCCCATAGGAAAAGTTGACAGGACAACCGCTGATTTACGCCTCCCTGGGCACGGTGCTCGGCCGCTTTAAGGGTATTTTTCAGCAAATTGCCGCCGCATGTGAGGAACTCGATGCCCAGTTGGTGATTTCTCTCGGCGGTTCAGCCCCTCCCGAAGCCTTGCCGACCCTACCGGGTGCGCCGCTGGTGGTCGGCTATGCACCCCAGTTAGAACTGCTCCAACGGGCCGCGCTGACGATCACCCACGCCGGCATGAACACCACCTTAGAATCCTTAAGCAATGGGGTACCCCTGGTCGCCATTCCCATTGCCAACGATCAGCCTGGCGTGGCGGCACGGGTAGCGTGGACCGGCGCGGGGGTTAGGGTTCCCCTGAAAGGTCTGCGTGTCCCCCGGCTGCGCCAGGCCATTGTCCAAGTGCTGACCCACGATTCTTACCGAAAACAAGCCCTCCGGCTCCAAGCAGCTATCCAGCGCGCAGGAGGGGCGGATCGGGCCGTGGAAATTATTATGCAGGCAGTTTCTACCGGCAAGCCTGTGCTAAGAGAAACCAACGCCCCAGGCATGGGCGGTTAGCGATGAAAAGAGGGATCGATTATAGATAGGGCCTTTCCCCCCTGGGGCGGATGACTTTCGCCGCCACGCTGCGAGGGTATTTACGTGGGGGGTCCGACCTCCAGGGGCTGTGATGGGCGTCAATCTGGCCGCGGCGCGGGGCCGCTTAGGGGGTCGGCGCAAATCCCTCAATCCCGACCAGCGGGCGCTGGTAGTTTCTCTCTGTAAACGACCGTCAGCTTAAGCAGACGGCTTTTTGCTAGGACTTACGCCATGCTGGACGGCCTGCAAACTCAGCCTTTTACAGCGGGTTTCCACCTGGCAATCCCGCAAGGCATCTTCGCCGGTTTACGCGTAGCCGTAGGGGGCAGGGCTCACAAGAGCGGCGGCGTGTTGCAGGTTGTGCCTGCCGACCTACTGGTTGCGACAGGACGGTTTAAACAACCTGCACCCAGGTGCTCATTTAATTTTAATACAAAACAAAGGAGGGTTCACGCTTCCTCTGCCAGCTACCTGCCCGCGCCGCTAGGCAGGCGGGAAGCAGGCAGTCTCCGCGTGATGAAATATTTATGAGTGTCATCTTCTGCCAAAAAATGTCACTATTTCTTTGCTTATTAGCTTGATGTTTAACGATAAACGTTATAAAATTTCTTCATGATCAAGTGCTTCCGCTGCAAAGAAACCCAACGGTTATTTGAAACTGGAAAATCCCGCCGGTGGCAAAACATCCGCGCGGTAGCCGAACGTAAGCTAGCCCAGATAAACGCTGCACGGGAACTGCGAGATCTCGCCTCCCCGCCAGGCAACCAACTGGAAGCCTTAGAAGGCGACCGCGCCGGACAATACGGTATTCGTATCAACAAGCAATGGCGGGTGTGCTTTATCTGGACGGACGAGGGACCGGAAGCCGTTGAAATTGTAGACTATCACTGAGGAGGTAAAGCGATGTTTAAAAACAGGATGCGCCCGGTTCACCCGGGCGAAATTTTGCGCGAGGACTACCTAAAACCATTGGAAATGAGCGTCAATGCACTGGCCAAGGCATTGCATGCACCCACGCCCCGCATCAACGATGTCGTACTCGAGCGGCGCGGCGTAACGGCGGACACGGCGATGCGCCTGGCGCGCTATTTTGATACGACACCCCAATTTTGGATGACCTTGCAAATGGAGCACGATTTGCGTGTAGCTGAAATTGAGCGGGCAAACCGGATAGAAAGCGAAGTTCAGCCGCGTCAAGTGGCCTGATCTTCTTGACCTCCTCCCCTCCCTAAAGGGAGGGGATTCCTACAGCTAGACGGCAATGCCCTGCCGCGAGAATGTTCATGGCCGCATTAACATCACGGTCGTGCTCTGCTCTGTACTCAAAGCATGTCCATTCTCTTATTCCAAGACTTGCGATACCTTTCGGCCTCGAATCGGGTAGGGTGCCGCAACTCGAACAGGTGTGGGTGGAGTAGGATTCGTTGAGCACTTCAAACACCACTGAACGCGCTATCGCTTTATATTCCAGTTGTGTTTTGAGCATGGCCCCGCCTGCATCCAATACTAATTTTGCCATTCGGGTTTTTAGTGAGCTTGGCGTTGTTTACATCGCCAACGAAGATCGCAGCATGTTGATTAACCAGCTGCCTACTGAATTTGTGCAAGCTGTCCTTACGTCGATTTCCTGAGCGCGGAGCAGACGGCCTCTCCGACTATTTCTGCTGCCCCATGGCGGCAAGCAGCGCTTGATAATTTTGACGCACCGTATGGGTATCGGGATGGTCGGGGCCGAGGTTTTTTTCACAAATACTCAAGGCCCGTTGATAAAAGGGCTCGGCCTGGGCATAGCTTCCCTGATCCTTATACAGCCCCGCGAGATTATTGAGGCTGGTGGCGGTGCGGGGATGGTCGGGACCGCAGGTTTTTTCATGAATAACCAAGGCCCGTTGATAGAGGGGCTCGATCCGCGCATAATCTCCCTGCGTATCGTACAGCGCCGCCAGGTTATTGAGGCTGGTGGCGGTGCGGGGATGGTCGGGACCGAGGGTTTTTTCATAAATAGCCAAGGCCCGTTGATAGAGGGGCTTGGCCTGCCCATAGTGTCCCTGACTATCGTACAGCCCCGCCAGGTTATTGAGGCTGGTGGCAGTGTGGGGATGGTCGGGGCCGAGGGCCTGTTCACAAATAGCCAAGGCCCGCCGGTAGAGGGGCTCGGCCTGCCCATAGTCTCCCTGGGCCTTGTACAGCCCCGCCAGGTTATTGAGGCTTCGAGCAGTGTCGGGATGGTCGGGGCCGAGGACCTGTTCACAAATAGCCAAGGCCCGTTGATAGAGGGGCTCGGCCTCGGCATAGCGCCCCTGGGCGCGATACAATTCCGCCAGGTTATTGAGGCTGGTGGCAGTATCGGGATGGTCGGGGCCGAGGATCTGTTCACGAATAGCCAAGGCCCGTTGGTAGAGGGGTTCGACTAACGAATACCGGGCCGCTTCGTAAAAGACAGTTGTCCGTTGGTTAATCCATGCGGCCGCCTCCTGGGGATCGGTCATATCCCGGTGGTAAAAAGCTTCGACTAACGCGATTTCATGGGCTGGCTGAAGGTCTTTGGGGGATTCGGGTTGGCATCGCGCGTCATAATAGGTAAACGCAAAGTCATGGATCTTTTTTTGAAGCGCTGGCTCCAAGCTCTCCAGAAGATGCGCTTGCATCAGCGAATGCAAGCGATACCGCTCGCCGCTTTCTGGCGCTACAAAAGAGTAGCGTACAAAATTAAAGAATTCAGTGGGAGGAAAGCCCGTCTGGAACGCTCGGACGAGCGCTTCCAATAGCTCAAAGTCAAAGGAGCGGACCACCGATAACACCTTGAGGGTGGCTTGTTCTTCGCCTGCCCGATAGCGTAAAAATCGCGCCAGAATCGCTTGCTTTGTCTGGCCAAAGTGCTCCGGTTGAGGTGTTGCGCCGTCAGCCACTAAATCGAGATAGTGCTCCACTTCCAGGTCGAGATAAAACGGATGGCCCTCGGCCGCTTGGATAATGGTCTGGCGCACGGCCTCCTCTTCTATCGGAATTTGGCGCAAAAACGTGTCGGCATCCTCATCAGTAAGCGGCGCAAGGGGGGGCTGATGGTGAAGACATCCCCGCCACGCATCGGGTTCATGGGTATCCCAGGTGAGTTTCTCTCTTGCGAAGACCACAAACAGCACGCCGGGGGCGCTCGCGACCAGCTCCCGCGCCCAGGCATCCACCTCCCAGCGGGCGCCCTGGGTGAAGGTTTCCCATAAGGCGTCATAGGTATCTAAAAAAACAATGAGCTGTTTTGCCCTTTGCCGGCGCTGATAGCCGCATAAATCGAGGCCGAGGTAATAAGGAAGGCGGTCGAGAATCTCCGTGGGGCTGAAGGTTTCCAAACCCCTGAGGGCGGGACGATAGCGGTTATCAAAATCGCGCATTCGTTGGCGCACCCAATTCAGCGCTATCATGGTAAGGCCAATGCCCGCCGGTAAGGCTTCCGCGTAGCTACTCGCCGACTCCAGAGCGTGGGCAAAAACCCCTTCCTTATCGGTGAGCAAATCCCGATGGGTGTCCTGAAATTTTAAATGCGGGTAAGCTTGCTGCCAGTAATGGGCAAAGGCGACATCGAAAGCGGGAAACTCTATTTTTCCCGAGCGCCGGAGCGAGCGGCGTAATTCGAGAAGAATCCGGTCGGGCGTAGGCAGGTGCGTGTCCGCTAAATCCACGTGGCCCCAAAGCGCGGCACGGGGCGTCTCTTCCTCCAGGATTTGCCTAAATTTCTTCCCCAGGGCTGTTTTGCCCTGCCCGCCAACGCCATGGAACGTCAGCACATCATGCTGGTCGGGTGCGAGGGCCTGGCGGGCCGCTTGAAAGGCTTTAATCGGCCCATCCCGATTGGTAAACTGCTTGTTCGCCGCGGGCCGGTTGGGGTGCGGGCCGTATCGAGAGGTCGGGGGCATCGCGTTATTCAGTCAACTTTAAGTTAATTCTAAAATAACATAGGCATAAAACCCCCTCCATGCCTGATCTCCCTTATCAAGTCTGCTGCCGTTGTTTAAACTGCCCCTCAATGGCAGCTTTCTCCTGGGCCAAGACCCGATTTTCGTTTTGCAGCCCTTCTATTTTGTCCTGAGCGTTTTGAAGTGCCGCGCTCAAGGCCGCCACCTTCTCTTGCACCCTTGCCTTTTGCTTTTCTGCCTCAAGGAACGCCTTTTCCTGAGCATCCAGCTTAGTGATGACCTCTTGATGGGTCTGGGCTAAGACTTGGTACCGCCCCTCCCCTTCTGCCCACTGGCGCTGGGTTTGTTCAAGCTTCTGCTGCAATTGCCCTCCTTGTTCATGGAGAGAGGCGTTCTCCGCTCGTAGCTGATCTCGCTCCGCCTGGAGCTGGGCTTGGTCCTTCTCTAGCTGCGTGCAGCTCGCCTGGAGCAGGTGGCGTTCGGCCCGATTCTCTTTTAAAATCTGCTCCAGGCGTCGATTCTGCCGCTCAAAATCGGCCCGCTCCTGTTCCCGCTGCTGACGCGCCGCTTCCCGGTAATGCTCCAAATTAGTCTGAGCCTGGGTGAGCTGTTGTTTGAGGTCTTGCGCCACCTGGGTACGGTCTTCTAACCGTTCCCGCAAGCCCTCCGCCTCGGCCTGTAGGGTAAGCTGAGCCCGCTGCGTTTCCTCCAGTGCGATGTTTAAGGTTTCTTTTTCTTCGAGGAGGCGTTGGTAGGCCGCCTGTTGTCGATTAACCTCCTTTTCTAACGCTTGTTGATGCGCTTCCGCTGCCGCTTGCGCCTGCCGAGCCGCTTCCACCTGGGCTTGCGTTTCTTCCTTCACGGTGTCGATCTGGCTTTGGGCCTGCTGCTGCAGGCTCTCGTAGAGCCCTTTGACCACCGCCACCAACGCCGCGGGCAAGCCCGTCTCGGCCTCACTCACCCGCTCTGCCTGTTGAGCCTTCCACTGTTTCAGCAGTGGGCCAATCGTACTTTTACTGCCGGTGCCGAGCACCGCCCGCACCCCATCCACCGTGGGGGGTTGGCCTTGATGGGTAAGCGTGGTGGCAACTTCGGCCACCTCACGATAGGTCACGCCGGGGCGGGCCACTTGGGGTCTCCTTCGCTAGGGTACATTTAAAATATTATATTACGTAATATTTGATTATGTTTAGAGCATGGCCATGCTGCACATATTCAACTATGACGAAATGAAAAGGTACAGATTGATACCACGGCTATCAATGGGTGACGACCGCTATGGAAGAACCCGGTAATTAGGCCAAGGAAGCCGTCTCCCGGTTAGGCATCACCATCTCTACTTTGTCTGCCTATGTCAACGGAAACGGCTTATCTAACTCGATAAAAGGTGGGATGAGAGCTTCAAGGGGGAAAGTAACTTTCCCCCTTCAAAATTGTAGGTTTCTGTTCCAATGCGCCCGCTGGTCCTCAATTTATTCTGGGGCCATTCCTTTTTCAGCAAGGGCTTGTACTGCTTCATCAGATTTATCGAGTTGCTTGATTCCCATACCACGTAAAACATGGGGCGCTTTGGTAAACTGAATTTCACTGTACTGAACGATTTGTACCCGATTGCCCCAGGGATCGATGAAGTCGAGGAATGCACCGGGTAAAGTCTCAATATTGAGTGCCTCGAGCGTTTTTTTGACCATGGCTTTGTCATCGACGACCAAACCAAAGTGGCGGTGTTTATCCGGCTCTTGAGTGCGTTTTTCCGTCAAGGCGATAAATTGATCGCCTAAATCGATGAACGCCATTCCTTCATGCCGTCCCCGCAAGCTAAACTCGACGATCTGGCCGTAAAAATCTAAGGCTGCATTGACGTCATCTACTTCCAAGGCTATATGGTTGATTCCGAGAGCACGTGCTTTGGTTGCCGAGGGACTTTGCATGGACATGGCGGTTTTATCTCCAATTATTTAGCGGTTCATCGTTCAAATATAACACGCTCATTTGGAGTTTGCGGCTAAGTCTCGTTCGCTTGTTCCCGACAAGCTCCCTCGCCTTGCTACAATTCGCGTTTCCACGGAGTCCTTCAGCAGCCATAAGCCACCTCCGGTTTGTGTACCCCTCCACGCGCATCACTTCCGGTCCTCCCAACCGTAGCTAACCTTAAAATATTTCTGGCCGCGTTAATATCGCGGTCATGGACTGACTTACAGTCCGGGCAAGTCCACTCGCGAATATTGAGCGGCATCGTTTCTTGTACCGCGGCGCATTCGCTACAGGCTTTGCTGGTCGGCGCCCACCTATCCACTTGCCTAAACGCCCGGCCATACCACTGGGCTTTGTAGGCCAGTTGCCGCTTGAGCTCGTGCATGCCCACATCGCCCAGCGCCCTGGATAGCCGTCTATTGGCCATCATGCCCCTGACGTTGAGCGTTTCCATGGCAATGAACCCCGCCTGGCGAATCAGCGCCGTGGTGAGCTTGTGCAGCCAATCCTGGCGGGTATTGCTCACCCTGGCATGAGCTTTAGCAACCCGTATCCGCTGACGATGCCAACGAACACTGCTCTTACGCTTGCGGGATAGCCTGCGCTGGGTTTTTCTGAGTTGCCGGGTATGCGTGCGTAGGTGCCGAGGATTACCGGACTTCCAGCCCTCGGAGGTCACCACCACATCGCACACCCCTAAATCAACACCGATACCGTTTGGCTTTCGCGGTAGGGGTTGGAGGGTTTCCTCGCACATGAACGAAACACAATAACGGCCGACGCAATCCTGGGTGACCGTCACCATCTTGGGGATGCCCTGGGGCTTGCGGGACCACTTGAGCTTGAGTGCCCCGAGTTTGGGCAATTTAAGAAACTCGCCCGCTCGATACATGCCTGCTACCTGACGTTGATCGAGTTGATAGCGGATGCTTTGGGTATGCGTTCTTTTTTTGAAACGGGGATACTTCGCTCGCCCCGCAAAAAAATGCCTGAAGGCCGTGTCCTGGTCCCTGAGCTTTTGGATCAGGCAGGTGGCGCTGGCCTCCTTGAGCCAAGCGTACGGGCCTAACCCTTTGAGGAACGTGAGCTGGCGGCTAAAATCAACGCCAGTCACGCGCTTGTCATGTACCCTATATTGACGGCCCCGCCAGGTCAGACAGGTGTTCCATACCCACCGGGCATGGCCGAATTCCATAGCCAGTTGCTGGCGCTGGACACTCGTGGGGTAGAAGCGGAATGTATAGGACCGCTGAACAGTGGTAGAATCGTGCTCGGTCATGGCCTCAATGCTTTTCTCATTGGGTCGGTGGCAAGTGGCTAGGTGGTGTTGCAAGCACCCTCTAGCCGCGCTTATTTTACCGCGAATTTTGCCCGCCGCCAACATCACTTTATGGGACCCTCGCGCTCGATGCGCCGTTCCACTTCGCACTCTCGCTAGGGGGTCGCCGTACTTCCCTGTACTCCTTCAACGCGCTTGGATGATTGCCAATATATCGGTTGGTCAGCCCGATCAACGATACACTGACGCACTTTGCGGGTCACTGCGAGAGATTGAACCACGATGCCATCAATGGCTACATTTAAGACCCCGAGGGCGATGGTGCATCAGAATTCCACGCAAGCCCCACAACAAGTGTGCGGCTTGCGTTGGAAGATCAAGGCTATTGCACCGCGAAGACAAAGAGCTCACCGGGCTGGAGCGCCGCCCATGCCCTAAGGCGCCCATTCAGCGCAATCACATCGGCTGCGCGTCCTTGGTCTGAATCAGACTCAAAGCGCTCGCCGAACAAACCGCACAGACTGTCTATCAGCTCAAGCACGGTTTATTGGATGACCACCTTATTAAGCAAATCAAAAACCCCTCTCTAAAAATGAGCTTTGCGTAAGTCCTGAAGTTGAGAGGTAGAACCACCACTCGTGATTCACTGCCGCACAGGCAACTTAATCCACGCCTGCATGTAGGAGAAGGCTACCCGAATAGAACCATAGTAAAATTTCTTTTGTCAACCCTTCCATCTTAGACTAATATATGTATATGGGCTTGAGATGTGTGGAGTACTTTACTTGCCCACATCAAATCTTGATTTATGTGCCATTAGTCAGGATTTCGATGGTATTTATGACAAATGGCACGGTTTTTGAATTTCAGGAATATTTTATAGTGAATATTTACGTTGGAAATCTCTCCTATCAAGTAACGGATGAAGATCTAAGAGCAGCTTTTGAGAACTATGGTGAGGTTTCCTCAGCTAAGGTAATCGTAGACAAATTCTCTAACCGCTCCAAAGGGTTTGGTTTTGTCGAAATGGCGAGCAAAGAAGACGCTGAAGCAGCCATTAAAGAAATGCATGATTCTGATATCAAGGGTCGGCAAGTCGTGGTTAACGAAGCACGCCCCCGCAACGAAAGCAGCAACAACGGAGGCTTTCGCCGCAATGATGGCTTCGGTGACCGTCAAAGACGTTTCTAACGAGGCGTTTTTAACCGAGCTGGAGTAGAAACAGCCCGCCTGCCGCCAACGCGGCAGGCGGGTTTTTTTGCGGGCGCTCCTCCTCGAACATAAACAATATATTTTTCATAAAATTAGCGGCTGGAGAGCCCCTGTCTGCAACAAGCAGGCGGTCCCCCTTTTCAAGGAGCGGAGGAAATCCGCCTCTCGGTAGACTGCGCCTTACACTAGTGATAGTGTACTCACTACGAGTAAGCGCACGATAAGATGCAAACTGAGTGCGTTAACCCGGCCTATTGCCCCTTAAGGCACGTTCGAATTGGGGGTGAGCATAGCAGGCGTGGGCGTCTGTAAACCGTCCCGAAAAGTTAAAGGCTGATTGTGAAAGGGTTCACGCTTCCTCCCTGCCTACAGCAGGCAGGTGCCAGCTAAGGCAGGCAGTCTCCGCGTGATGAAATATTTATGATTTTTAACCATCGCAAATTTTCAACTATCAATGAAGCAGAAATAATGTCAACATCCTATTCAAAGCTGCCTCATAGCTAATTGAAACTAATCTTTCGAATTCTCTTATGGCGCGACGATTTACGGTTAAAGATTTCTTTCTGATTCTATTTCTGAGTCTGCTGGCCCTTCTCATTCTGCTCACCATGTATATGGTTGATCGGCAATGGCTCAAGCTCGCTGAAATGGAACAAACTTTGACTGAGCAGGCCCGGGATTTACGCGGGCTGCGCGATCTGCTACGCGGCACAGGCGGCGGGCTCACCCTAGCGCCCATGGGAAATCAGGATACGGCCATTATCCCACCCGCATTCCAACGCGCCTATGCCGCTACCCAACAACCCGATTACCATCCCGGCGACTGGTTCGTGCAAGCTTTTGGCGCGGGACTGACGACCTTGACTCCCCTCGTCTCCACCGATGCCTATGCCGCCGAAGTCCAAGGCTACATACTGGAATCCTTGCTGACACGCCACCCGGAAACTTTGGATTGGCAAGGTCTGCTAGCCCGGGATTGGGAAGTCAGCGAGGATGGACTGGTTTTTCGTTTCCACTTACGGGAAGGACTCACTTTCTCCGATGGCGAACCTCTTACTGCCGAGGACGTGGCCTTCTCTTTCGCCTTTATCATGAATCCCGCTATTGCCGCGCCCCGGGAGCGGGCTTACTATGAAAAAATAGAGCGAGTCACCGCCCTGGGCCCCTACCAGGTGGAGTTCAAATTCAAGGAACCCTACTTTAATAGTCTGGCTCTGGCCGGTGGCTTGGCCATCTTGGCCGAACATTTCTACGAACCTTATTTGGAGAAGCCGGAAAAATTTAACCAATCCAAAGGCTTACTACTTGGCTCCGGTCCTTACCGCCTCCCAGATCCTAAAGGCTGGACTCCGGATCAAGGTCTGGTGGAGCTGGAACGCAACCCCCGCTACTGGGGGCCGGTGCAGCCCTCTTTCGACAAACTGCTATGGAAGGTGATTGCCAATGACAGCGCCCGCCTGACCACCTTCCGCAACGGGGATATCGATATCTACAGTGCCCGCCCGCTGGAGTATCAAAAACTGCGGGAAGATCAGGCATTGGCGGCGCGCACCCAGCATTTTGAATACAGGAGTCCCGCAGCGGGCTATAGCTACATTGCCTGGAACCAGGAGCGAAACGGCAAACCTACCCGCTTTGCTGATCGACGGGTCCGCCAGGCCATGACCTTTCTTACTGATCGCGCCAGCATGATTGAACAAATCATGCTGGGCCATGGAGAAGCGGCGGTCAGTCCATTCAACCCCGACAGCCCTCAGCATGATTCCACCCTCACCCCCCGGCCCTTCGATCTGGCTAAGGCCAAAACATTATTGGCACAAGCGGGCTACGCCGACCGGGACGGGGACGGAGTTCTGGAAGATGCTAATCATCAGCCTTTCCGCTTTGAACTGGTGTTCTTCCAGGATGCCGATGACACCCGCCGTCAGGTGCTATTCCTTAAGGATCTGTACGCCCGAGCCGGAATTTTGCTTGAGCCCAAACCCACCGAGTGGTCGGTCATGCTGGATCAAATTAGCAAAAAGAATTTTGATGCTATCACCCTGGGCTGGACCAGTGGAGTGGAAATCGATATCTATCAAATGTTCCACAGCAGCCAAACCGTAGCCGGCGGCGATAATTTCATTGCTTACCAAAATCCAGAACTGGACGAACTTATTGAAAAAGCGCGGGCGACAGTGGATGAAACCGAGCGTATGCCCCTGTGGCGAGCCTGCGAGCGTATCTTGTATGAAGACCAGCCCTATACTTTCTTGATGCGGCGTAAATCATTGGTATTTGTGGACCAGCGTATGCACAATCTGGGAATCACCCGTTTGGGCCTAAATCTGGGCATGACCCCGGTAGAGGCGTACGTCCCGGAATCCAAGCAGAAGTATACTTACTAAGCTAGGGTATCCGCCGCGATGTCTACCTATGTCATCCGCCGCCTGCTCCTGATGATTCCGACCCTGCTGGGCATCACCCTGGTGGTATTCGCTGTAATGGCCGCTTCCCCCGGCGGCATCAGCGCCCAAAGCCTCATCGAGGGCCAAAATCTGGAACCCCAGGCTAAAAAAGCATTAGAAGACTATTACAATCAACTGTACGGTCTGGATTCACCGCCAGCCATCCAGTATCTGCGGTGGCTGAACAATGCCTCCCCCGCAGGATTTACCTTTGATGAGGAAAACCATATCAGCGGTTTTTCCCTCTGGAAGGGCTCCGATCTGGGCACCAGCTTCCGCTACGGCCGGCCTGTGCTGGAGCTGATTGAGGAGCGGGTGCCTATCACCTTGCTGCTCAACATCCTTTCCTTGCCTTTTATCTACACCTTGGCGATTGCCGTTGGGGTCCGTGCCGCTACTGAGCGGGGCAAAGTATTCGATGTAGGCTCCAGCGCTTTGCTATTAGGACTATGGTCCGTCCCCGTCATGCTGACTGGAGTTTTATTGATCGGCTTTTTTGCCAGCAATCAATACTGGCATTGGTTTCCCACGGCCGGTCTAAACACCCGCGAAGCGCTGGACATGCCCTTCTTGCCCCACTGGGGTTCCCTGGGGGAAGCGGCTCTTCTGCTCGTCGCTGGCGTGGCGGGCGCGGGCGCGGGTGTCGGACTGGCGAAAGCGCCCCGCCTGCTTCGGGTTGGCCTGTTAGCCGGGCTGGGGATGGGCCTGGGGTTCTGGATGGGCGCTGGCCTACCCCACCCCCATTTGGGAATGAGTCTTTCCCTCGGGGTGCTGCTTGCGCTGATAATTGGAGGACTCGGCTATACGGATTACGCTGGTCTGCGTCTGGGATTATTAGGGTTATTGGGCGCGGGATTAGGCTTGACTGTTGCTGCCCAAGGGGGAGATGGGGAGTTTGTGCGTGGTTTTTTGCTGGATCGACTCTGGCACCTGGTGCTGCCAGTCCTGTGCCTAACCTATAGTGGTTTCGCCTTTCTTTCCAAACTCACCCGCACCGCCGTACTGGAAAATCTCATGGCTGACTATGCCCGTACCGCCCGAGCCAAGGGTCTAGCCGAAAATACGGTGCTCTGGAAGCATGTATTTCGCAACAGCCTCCTTCCCCTTATTACCGTTTCAGCCACGCTTCTTCCTGGCTTGCTAGCTGGTTCAGTTATTGTGGAGTCTATCTTCTCCATCGAGGGAATGGGCAAGCTGGCGGTAGAGGCCGTCCAAACCCGAGACCGGGAATTAGTACTGTCTATTACCCTTATCAGTGGCCTGTTAACCCTAGCCGGCTATCTCATCGCCGATCTTTGTTACGCGATTGCCGATCCCCGCGTAAGTTATGACTAAACCATGAGTCGCGCTGCCTCTTCACCGCCGCCACCACGGCGGGGCCAGAGCTATATGGCCCAGGTAACGCGCCAAGTGCTCACCCAGTGGGGAGCACGTCTGGGGCTAGCCTGGATCGGGCTGTTGGGCATCCTGGCCGTATTCGCCCCCTTCTTAGCCAGCAGCCACCCCCTGTTGCTCAGTCAAGACGGCCAGATGGACAGCCCCCTACTGCGTTACCTTAGCCCCGCTGATGTAACCTTATTGGCTTTATTTTTCACCGCCCTTATCCTGGCGCTGGCGCGGGCCTCGTTCCGCGCCTGGCTGGGTGGAGTGGGGAGTATGCTGATTCTTGCCGGGGTATTGAGCACCGCACTGGTGCAGCCACCAGCCCTTGCTATCTATGAGCAATACCGACAACAAGAGGCAGCTGGGGACTACGATTGGGTCCTATACGCCCCTATCCCTTATTCTCCTAAAGACTATCAACGGGACCGGGGAGAAACTGGACTGCAACCGCCCCTGGCCTCACCCCAAGCGAATCACTGGTTCGGGACCGGGGAAAACGGCGCGGATGTCCTGGCCCGCATGATCCATGCCTCGCGTATCGCTCTCGGTATCGGCTTTGTCGCCACCAGTATCGCCTTGCTCCTGGGTATCCTCATTGGCGGCCTAATGGGCTATTTGTCCGGGGTGGTGGATATTATCGGCATGCGCCTGGTAGAAATCTTCGAAGCGGTCCCCACCCTGTTCCTCCTGCTTACTTTCGTCGCTTTTTTTGAGCGTAGTCTATACTTGCTTATGGTCATCATCGGCCTCACCAGTTGGTCAGGCTACGCTCGCTATGTACGGGCCGAGTTCCTCCGTCTCCGGCAACAAGACTTCGTCCAGGCCGCTTTGGCTTGTGGACTGCCCCTGCGCTCTATTTTATTTCGGCATATGCTGCCTAATGGCATTGGCCCCATTTTGGTGGCTGCCAGTTTTGGCGTAGCCTCCGCCATTCTTGCAGAAGCCGTGTTGAGCTTTCTGGGGCTAGGCTTGGTGGACGATCCCTCCTGGGGACAGATGCTCAACCAGGCGGTGAAATCCTCCACCTTCAACTGGTGGATGGCGGCTTTTCCTGGAGGGGCTATCTTTTTTACCGTATTTGCTTATAACTTGATTGGCGAAGCCCTCCGGGATGCCATCGATCCCTACCTGAAGAAATCGTAACCATTGGAACGCCAAAGCTAGCCAAGTATTGTGTTACTCCAAGTCGAAAATCTGAAAACTTACCTCCAAGCCGGCGGCGAAACCGTTAAGGCGGTGGATGGAATAAGTTTTACCATTGAACGGGGCGAAACCTTCTGTTTGGTTGGGGAGTCGGGCAGCGGCAAATCGGTCACCGCCCTGTCAGTGATCCAGTTATTGCCCAGGGACATTAGCCACCATCCTGAAGGGCGCATCTTGCTCGATTGGCGGCAGGATAAACAGCGCCATGAGCCGGTGGATCTGCTGCGCCTGCCAGAGACCCGCAAGCAAAAGATCCGCGGCGCCCGCATCGCCATGATTTTCCAGGAGCCCATGACCTCCCTCAACCCCGTTTTCACGGTGGGCGAGCAAATCATAGAGACTTTGCAACTCCACTTCCCCGGTATGGAGGAGACGGAGGCGCGGGAACGGGCCGTGGCCGCCTTGGCCCAGGTGCAAATTTCAAATCCAGAACTCCGCATTGACGAGTATCCCCATCGGCTCTCTGGCGGCCAGCGCCAGCGGGTCATGATTGCCATGGCCATGGCCTGCGAACCGGACCTACTCATTGCCGATGAACCCACCACGGCCTTGGATGTCACCGTGCAGGCTGAAATTCTGCGCTTGATGCGTGAGCTACAAACACGGCGAAATATGGGTATCCTATTTATTACCCACGACTTTGGGGTGGTCTCCCAGATGGCTCGCCGATTGGCGGTGATGCGGTTAGGGAAAATCGTCGAGTCAGGTACTCTGGATGAGATTCTGTACCGCCCCCAGCATCCCTACACCTGCCAGCTCCTCGCTGCCCTGCCCGAGAATCTTAAGCGGCGCCAACGAACCTCGGCAAGGGAGAGCGGCATAGATGCGCCGCCCTCCTATACCGGCACTAAGCAACCGTCCCTGTTGGAGCTGCGCAACCTGGAGGTCCATTTCCCTGTGCGTAAGGGAGTACTACGGCGAGTAGTCGATCATGTCCGGGCCGTGGATGGGATAAATATGGCTATTCCAGCCGGGCAAATTCTGGCACTGGTGGGCGAATCGGGCTGTGGCAAAACCACGCTGGGGCGGGCCATACTCCGTCTGGTAGAGCCTACCAGCGGCCAAGTTCATTACGCGGGCACCGATCTAACCGCATTGAAGCCCAGGGAATTGCGCCGTTACCGGCAAACGCTGCAGATCATCTTTCAGGACCCTATGTCCTCCCTCAATCCGCGCCTCTCCATTGCAGCAACCTTAACTGAGCCCATGGGAGTCCACGGCATCGGCGATTCCCGCGAGGAACGTCTCGAACAGGCTAGTGCTGTGCTGGAGCGAGTTCAACTCAAGACCCATCATCTGTGGCGTTATCCCCACGAGTTCTCCGGTGGTCAACGCCAGCGTATCGCTATCGCCCGGGCCCTGGTGCTGGAGCCCCGGTTTATTGTCTGCGATGAAATCACTAGCGCCCTAGACGTATCGGTACAAGCGGAAATCCTGCAATTGCTATTGGAGTTGCAGCGGGAACGCCACCTCACCCTGTTATTTATTACCCACAACATCGCCGTAGTAGAATACCTTAGCAACCAAATTGCGGTAATGCGGGATGGTTGTATCATTGAACAAGGCCCTACGGACCAGGTCTGCCGGGCACCCACTCACCCTTATACACAAAAACTGCTAGCGGCGGTACCGCGAGTCCCCCTATAAGCTCGGGGTGAAGCTAAAGGTGCTGGCTGTGCTCATGAGAGGGGCGCCTTGAACATCAAGGTTTTCTGAGGGTGCCCAATTAAGCGCGGAGAGGAAATACCCGTTTAAAAAAACGGCCCAGTAGGTCACCTACTGGGCCAAGCGCCAAGTGGAGAAGAATGCCACAAATCCGTGGCTTGCTGGCTTAAAAGCACTAGAGGTCGAGTAAAATGCAACTATAATGATAATTATTATCATTAATAATTGCTTTGTCAACTTTTATTTTTTTCGGACAGCCAACATAATTGATAGAGATCAGGGCGACGATCCTTGCGATTGGTGACCGAGCCTTCGTGTCGCAACTGAACTAATTTGTCCAAATCTAAATCAGCTATCAAGGCCATTTCGGTGTTAGGCGTACTTTCGGCGATGATGGCGTCGTGGGGAAAAGCAAAATCCGAAGGCGAATAAATCGCTGATTGAGCGTATTGAATATCGACATTTTCCACTTGAGGCAAGTTGCCAACACTACCGCCGATGGCAACATAACATTCGTTTTCAATGGCCCGCGCCTGGGAGCACCGCTGCACCCGCAAAAATCCGTTCTTAGTATCGGTCCAAAAGGGCACAAAAAGAATTTCCATGCCTTCCTCTCCAAGAAACCGCGCTAACTCTGGGAATTCCACGTCATAGCAAATTAAAATACCAATGCGTCCCGCATCGGTATCGAATACCCGCAGGGTACTTCCTCCTTGAATCACCCAGTCGCGGCGTTCGTGGGGCGTGATATGAATCTTGGGCTGCATATCCACCGTGCCGTCACGGCTACATAAGTATGCATTGTTATAAAGCGTATCGCCTTGCAAGACCGGAAGGCTGCCAGCGATAATGTTGATATTATAAGTGACGGCGAAATGGGAAAGGGCTTCCAAACTAGGGGTAGCGTACTGGGCCAAAAACCGAATGGCGCTAAACTGATCTTCCTGATCGCCCATGCCCATAAGGGGCGCATTGAAAAATTCCGGAAAAAGCACAAAATCGGCTTGATAATCCGCCATGGAATCCACAAAAAACTCTACCTGATCCAGCCAAGCCTGAAAAGAGTTGGTGAGTCGCATCTGCCATTGGACGATGCCGATCCGCACTACAGATTTACGAATTTCCTCCGCCGCAAGTCCTTCAGGTTCATAGAGAATATTGTTCCATTCCAGCAACGTGGCAAAACCGCGGGATTTTTCATCCTCGGGCAAGTAGTCTTTCATTAACCGCTTGACCTCAAAATCATTGGCAAGCTGAAAGCTTAGAATGGGATCATGGACTTCCCTCCGGCGCACCGCTTCAATATACTCCGTAGCCGTCAGTTTTTCCGTGTAGCGATGATAGTTAACGATGCGGCCGCCAGCCAAAATCGCCCGCAAGTTTAAGTTTCGGCATAAATCCTTGCGGGCGTCGTAAAGGCGGCGCCCAAGCCGAAGACCTCGGTAATCCGGATCGACAAAGACATCCATGCCATACAGCGCATCGCCCTTAGGATTATGGCGAATACGCTCCCGCCGCCCAATTAAATCCTGGTAGGTATGGACCCGGCTGAAACGTTCATAACTGCAACGCACAGTCAAAGCGACTGCAATTACTTGACCATTGCCTTCGATACAAATCTGGCCCTCTGGGAATTCTTTAAACAAAGATAAAAGAGACTCCCGGGGCCAAGCGCCACCGATGTCGGAATAGACTTTTTCCATCAATGCTTCAAGCTGATGGAGATCCCCCGCCCCAAGGTTGCGCAGCTTAAGATGGAGATCAGAAGGAATTTCAATGCTCATGGACTTAACAGTACAAATATAAAATAATGAAAAGATGGAATAGGACCATAACCTATAGGCGAGATTTATAACATGGCTAATTTTTCTTCACAGCCATAAAATTTTGATCTATTTTCTCACCCTAGCCGGAAAAAATTTAAGAAAATATAATTTAAGACTCCTCTTATCCGTGCCCTTAAAAAGATAATTGAAATTATTTTTTGACTTTTCTTGCTCAAAAACAGTCCAATGATTGCTCTATACATCAAATCGGAGAATTGAATACATGTTTTCTGGAGTTTTAGAATTGTCCTTTTGGGGCTATTTTGCGGTCACGCTGGTCCTGACCCACCTGACCATCATCAGTGTGACGGTTTATCTTCACCGCCACCAGGCTCACCGGGCGCTGGAGTTGCATCCGGCGGTGAGCCACTGCTTTCGTTTCTGGCTATGGCTGACCACCGGGATAGTGACCAAGGAATGGGCGGCGGTGCACCGTAAACACCATGCCAAATGCGAGACGGCCGAAGACCCCCATAGTCCTCGGAGGGTGGGTATCCACAAAGTGCTATGGCAAGGCGCCTCGCTCTACCGGGAGGCGGCCCGAGACCCGCAGGTAACGGAGAAGTATGGCCATGGCACCCCGGATGATTGGCTTGAGCGCAACCTCTACACGAAACATAGCTACGCGGGGATTGTGCTGATGCTCTTCATCAACCTGGGCTTGTTTGGTGTAGCGGGTTTAGTGATATGGGCGGTTCAGATGCACTGGATTCCCTTCTTTGCGGCGGGGGTGATTAACGGACTGGGCCACTACTGGGGCTATCGGAACTATGAGGTGGCCGATGCCTCCACCAATCTACTCCCCTGGGGGATATTGATTGGGGGGGAAGAGCTGCACAATAACCACCACGCCTATGGTAGTTCCGCCAAGCTCTCTTCCAAGTGGTATGAGTTTGATATCGGCTGGCTCTACATTCGGGTGTTGGCGGCGTTGAAGCTGGCCCGGGTGAAAAAGGTAGCCCCCAAGCTGCTCATCCAGCCCGGGAAGCAGTGGGTGGATGTGGACACGCTCAGGGCCGTGGTGGCTCACCGCTTCCGCCTGTTGACCGCCTATGGGCGGGAGGTGATGGCTCCGGTACTCCAAGAGGAGGCGGCTCATTTCTCAGGCAACGCGCTGTACCGGCGGGCCCGTAACTGGTTGCTGCGCCATGAGGCGTTGATGGATGCCAAGGCCCAGCAGGAGCTGAGCGCCATGCTCAAGGATAATCAGCGCCTGGAGACGGTGTATCGCTTTCGCCAGCAGCTCCAGGCCCTCTGGTCCCAGGCTTGGTCTAGCCAGGAGGCGCTATTGTATGCCCTGCAGGAGTGGTGCCGCCAGGCCGAGGAATCCGGGATAAAAGCCTTGCAGGACTTCGCCCTCTCCCTGCGCGGCTATTCTCTTCAGCAAGCTTAGAAACTGTTGGACTCTCTTCATCAAATAAATGGTTTCCACCCCTTCTAGAATGCCCGCCTTCATTGTTGGCTTCGGTGACATAGGCCAGCGAGTCGCAGCCTTGTGGCAGCGCGATGGAAGCGAAGTGACGGCCCTGATCCGAACCCCTCGCGACACGGCAGGGTGCTGCGCCATTCCTGGCGATCTAGACCAGCCGGAGACTTTGCATGACATGCCCCAGAAACCAGCACTCCTGTTTCATTTTGCTCCGCCTGCTCCTTCTGGAGCTTCCGATGCTCGAACGGGCCACCTACTCAAAGTCCTGGAGAAGGCGCCTCCCCAGCGCATCGTCTATATTTCCACCTCGGGTGTTTATGGCGACTGCGGGGGCGCCTGGGTAGATGAGTCTCGCCCAGTCCATCCCGGTAATGATCGCTCCCGCCGCCGGGTCGATGCCGAACAGCAACTCAGGCTCTTCGCCCGCCGTTACGCCCTCCCCCTCATCATCCTGCGTGTACCAGGAATTTATGGCTCCGGCCGCCTGCCACTAGAGCGCCTGCGCCGGGGTAATCCGGTCGTCTGTCCAGACCAGGCGCCGTGGAGCAACCGCATTCATGCCGACGATCTGGCCACCATTGCCGTGCGTGCGGGCCAAAGCAGCATACCTGCAGGCATCTACAACGTCAGCGACGATGAACCTACCAGCATGACGGACTATCTCTACCGTCTAGCCGACGCAGCGGGCTTACCCCGCCCACCCTGTGTCAGTCTGGCCGAGGCACGGCGGAATTTCTCCCCGAAGCTGCTGGAGTACTTAAATGAGTCCCGCCGCTTAAACAACCAGAAGATGAAAACGGTACTCGGCGTAAAACTCCGCTATCCGACGTTAGAGACGGGGCTACCCGCCGCTCTTGGGATTTCTAAATAAGTGGGACAATCAGCCCCGCCTTGCAAGCTATTATCATGCTTGGTCGTTGGCGCGGGGAATGGAAAAAAGTAAAAGTCGGGCCATCAGTTTTTTCGCCCAGCTTTTAGCGCTTTCAAAAAGGCGTGATTTTCATCTGCCGTGCCTACGGTCACCCGGAGGCAATCCGTTAACAGGCCACCCTGGCCGGAAAGGTTCTTAATTAAGACCCCCCGTTCCTTAATGGCAGTAAAAATCGCCTCAGCCTGATGGGGGGGAGTACGGAAAAGAATAAAGTTTGCATCGCTAGGATAAACTTGAATCCCCGGTAACTGTTGCAAAGCCCTCTGCAGCTGCGCCCGGGCCTTGCAGATGAGCCGGGCCTGTTCATCTAACCCCCCCGGCTGCTCCAAAGCAAACTCGGCACTGACTTGGGTTAATTGGTTAATATTATAGGGTAACCGTACTTTCTCTAGCTCCTTGATCCAAGCTGGATTTCCCATCAACATCCCTAACCTGAGACCTGCCAGGCCAATCTTAGAGAGCGTTCGCATGACCAGGAGATGATCGTAGTCCTCCAACCGGGGCATGAAGGTTTCACCTGCAAACACGCTATAGGCTTCATCCACGATGACAAGCCCAGGAGAAGCTTCAATAATGGCTTGCAATTCTTCAGCGGAAAAGAGATTACCAGTGGGATTATTGGGATAAGCGATAAAGACAACTGCTGGCACCCGCTCCCGAATAACCTGTAGCATTGCCGGTAAGTCTAAAGAAAAATCCTCCCGCAGAGCTACCCCCTGATATTGCAGCCCCAGTAGAGCAGCAATCTGCCGGTACATGACAAAAGTGGGCTCGGGCGCAACCACAGATCGCCCTGGCCCCGCCACGGCCAGTAACACCATCTGGATCAGTTCATCGGAACCATTCCCCAAAATCATCTCCATGTCTTCCGGCAGGGCCAGATACTGCCGGAGACGAAGCTTGAGGCTGCGAGCCTGTGGGTCTGGATAACGGTTAACGCTGACTTGCCGCAACCGCTCCAGCCAAGCCTCTATTAATTCCGGCGACCAAGTATAGGGATTTTCCATGGCATCCAATTTGATTAAATCCGCTGCATCGGCGACCCGATAGGCAGAGAGTCGCTGTATCTCGGGACGAATCCATTGGGCAACCCGGTCTTTTGTCATTAGAGTTTTCCATGGAGGGCGAACGGCCCCCTAGCGAGCGTGCAAAGTGAAACGGCACATCGAGCGCGAGGAGCGGGCAAAGCCCCAAGGCCGAGGTCATGCCTCCGTCGAGGACCGCTGAGAACCGCGAATTCTCCAGGCTGATGAAGTTTTATAGATACAAAACTGTTATCAGTCATGGCGAAACTCCAAGTTACCCTTTTAAGCGGTATTCTGCTGAGCGGGCATGGGCTGTTAGCCCTTCGCCGCGCGCCAATACCGAAGCCACGCGCCCCAAAGTTTGGCTACCCTGGGGGGAGCATTGAATCAAGCTGGAGCGCTTCTGAAAGTCATACACGCCCAAGGGCGAGCTGAAACGAGCGGTGCGTGAGGTGGGCAGCACATGGTTAGAACCGGCACAGTAATCGCCGATAGCTTCAGCAGTATAGCGTCCCATAAAGATAGCTCCGGCATGGCGAACTCGGGAGGCTAACGCTTGAGGATCTTCCACCGAAAGCTCTAAGTGTTCAGGAGCGATAAAGTTGATAACTTCCAAAGCCTGATCCAGATTTTCTACCTTAATCAAGGTACCGCGGGACCGCAGGGAATTCGCAATAACCTCCTGTCGCTCCAGAGTAGGTAGCAACCGCGCCATGGCCTCCGTGACTTTATCCAAAAAAACACCGTCGGGGGAGAGTAAAATTGCCTGGGCTGCCTCATCATGCTCTGCCTGGGAGAATAAATCCATAGCAATCCACTCCGGATCGGTTTTCCCATCGCAGAGTACCAAAATCTCAGAAGGCCCGGCAATCATATCGATTCCCACTTGGCCAAAAACCATACTTTTAGCAGTGGCAACATACATATTACCCGGACCGACAATTTTATCCACCCGGGGTACGCTTTCAGTGCCAAAAGCCAAGGCAGCGACTGCCTGTGCGCCACCCACGGTAAACACCCGATCCACACCCGCAATAGCCGCTGCTCCTAGCACGAGATCGTTCATTTCACCCTTGGGCGTTGGCACCACCATAATCAGTTCGGAAACGCCTGCTACCTTTGCCGGGAGGGCATTCATCAATACGGACGAAGGATAAGCCGCCTTACCGCCAGGTACATAGAGTCCCACCCGGTCCAAGGGCCTCACCTGCTGACCCAGCAAAGTACCATCCGGCTCGGTATAACTCCAAGATTCCTGCTTCTGATGGCGGTGATAGGTGGTAATCCGCTCAGCCGCCACCTGAAGCGCTTCCCGCTGCTCCCTGGAAATGGCTGTTAACGCCGCCTGTAAACGAGAGGTTGGGATTTCAAGCTCTGGAGCACGGGCTATTTCTAGGCCATCGAAACGTTGGGTATACTCCAGCAAGGCTTCATCCCCCCGGCAACGGATCGCCTTGAGAATCTCCCTCACGGTAGCCACCACCGTTTCATCCGCGACTCCTTCCCAAGCCAAGCGCTGCTCCAGACAGAGCCAAAAATCTCCCTGGGCAATGTCTAACCGCGTCATCTCAACCATGCTGCTTCTCCACAGCTTCAGCCATTAGGCAAATAAATTTCTTGATACGCTGGTGTCTCATCTTCATGGAAGCCTTGTTGACCACCAAGCGTGAGCTGATATCGGTAATATGTTCTAACGGGGCTAAGCCATTGGCCCTAAGGGTATTGCCTGTATCCACCAAATCAACAATGCGATCGGCAAGCCCCACTAGCGGCGCCAATTCCATGGAGCCATACAGCTTGATTACCTCTACCTGCTCACCCCGCTCGGCATAAAAACGGCGGGTACTATGTACATATTTAGTGGCAATTCGCAGGCGCCCCGAGCGGGGAGTTACCTCAGGCTCACCGGCAACCATCATACGGCAGCAAGCTATCCGTAAATCCAAAGGCTCATATAACCCATTCCCCGGATGCTCCAGCAAGACATCCTTACCTGCTACGCCAAAATCAGCAGCCCCATACTCCACATAGGTAGGCACATCGGCCGCACGGATAATCACTAGCTTAAGATCAGCCTGATTGGTATCAAGCACTAATTTACGGCTAGTTTTCGGATCATCGCGGGGATAGATACCAGCAATCGCCAGCAAAGGCAGTATTTCTTGAAAGATTCGCCCCTTGGATAGCGCCAGCTTGAGTGGTTCAACCATAAGCAGCATAGATCTTGCCGGGAGTATAGCTCGAAACGCGGCGAATCTTGGCTCCCAATTGTTGCAGTTTTTCCTCAATGCACTCATAGCCGCGGTCGACATGGTAAATACGATCCACTGCAGTGACCCCCTTAGCGACCAGTCCTGCCAAAACCAAGCTGGCCGAAGCACGTAGATCAGTTGCCATCACCGGAGCACCCGTCAGCGTTTCCACCCCGTTGGTGAAAGCAGTATTACCCTCCAGCCGAATAACCGCTCCCATCCGCTGTAGCTCCTGGACATGCATAAATCGATTTTCAAAAACGGTTTCGGTAATTGTGCCACTACCCTCTGCGACAATGTTCAAGGTAGTAAACTGAGCCTGCATATCGGTAGGAAAAGCGGGATAGGGGGCGGTGCGAATATCCACTGCACGGGGCCGGCGCCCTTTCATATCTAAAACAATCCAATCCTTCCCCGTATTGATTTCAGCACCGGCTTCCTCTAGCTTCAACAATACGGCTTCCAAACTTCCGGGGCTGGTGTTTTTGAGCTTCACTCGTCCACCCGTCAAGGCTCCAGCCACTAGATAGGTACCCGTCTCAATACGATCGGGAAGCACCGTATGAGAGGCACCACCAAGGGAATCAACTCCCTCAATGACCAACGTATCGCTACCCATGCCGCTAATTCTAGCCCCCATCTGGTTAAGGCAGTGCGCCAAATCCACCACCTCTGGCTCACGAGCGGCATTTTCTATAAAGGTCGTCCCTTCAGCTAAAGTGGCCGCCATCATCAAATTCTCGGTTCCTGTCACCGACACGCGATCCATAAACAGTCGGGTTCCTCTTAGTCGTCCCTGGGAGCGAGCGCAAATATACCCTTCTTCCACTGTAATGGTTGCTCCCATAGCCTGTAAACCATGGATATGAAGGTTGACGGGCCGGGAACCAATAGCACAACCGCCGGGCAAGGATACATCTGCTCTTCCATAGCGGGCTAATAGTGGTCCTAACACCAGGATAGAGGCGCGCATCGTTTTGACCAGCTCATAAGGGGCATAAAATTCTTTCAGATTACGTGTATCTACCTCAATATTAAGGTGCTCATCCACCATGAGCTGAGCTCCCATGCGTCCAAGCAGCTCCATGGTCGTGGTGATATCATGCAAGTGAGGGATATTGCAGATTTTAACGGGTTCGCTCGCAAGTAGAGTTGCTGCGAGTATAGGCAAGGCAGCATTCTTAGCACCCGAGATGCGAATTTCTCCGTTTAGAGAAATACCACCATTAATCAAAAGTTTATCCATAAGATATCAGCTTCCCAGGTGTGCTTGCCCGCTTTGGATGCAGTAGGCAGGAGAAATGCCCTTTCCCTAGCCTTCTCCAGGAAGCTGGGTACGGATAGCCAAAGCGTGCAAGGTAGACTTGAAGCTGTCGCCCAATGCCTCGTACACCATGCGGTGCCGCTCAAGCAAGCTCTTACCTCTGAAACCCTCATACACAACAAGCGCCTCAAAATGATGGCCATCTTCACTATGCACGGCAACTTCTGATTCGGGCAAGCCGGTTTCTATCATGCGTTTGATTTCGCTAGCATTCATGTGGGTTGTTCCAATTCAGTCATAATGAGGCCAGAGAATACCCCCTCGGTCTAGACATGTCACCCCCGTGGTTTAAATTCCTTGGATACTAAATAAATTAACCGCCAGCTTTTTGATTTTTTTCCTTTAATTTATCGATGAGCTGATCAAGCCCCCCATGACGTATCTCATTAGCAAAATTAGTCCGGTGATTAGTTACCAAACTTACGCCACCAATTTTTATATTATATACCTTCCAGCTTTTCCCTTTTTCATACAAATCCACTTCCATGGAAATGGGTGATCCCCCCCTAGCCTGCTCGATCTCCATGCGAACAGGGATTTTTTCAGCCTCTTTCGGTCCTCTCAATGGCAAGTAATTAATCTTTTCGTCACTATATTTCAGCAAGGCTGTAGAATAGGTCCGAACCAGCAAGGTCCGAAACTCGTCTACAAAACGTTGCCGCTGCTCCACTGTGGCTTGCCGCCAGTGCTTTCCAAGTACTAGCCGGGAAATGCGTTGAAAATCGAAATGAGGCACAAGGATTTCTTTGACCAAATCGTAGATCTGCTCCGGATGAGCCTCTAGCTCTTCCCTTTTTTCCCGCAGGGTCTGGAGCATGCGTTCAGAGGTTTCTTCCACTAATTGCTGGGCTGAGGCAGTAGGTAGTGGATCAGCCTGGACGAAAGAGGAGCTAAAGCCAAAAATCGTTAATATCAAAAATACGGCTAAGCCTATATCCCGCTGGCGATACTTATCCATCACGTTTCTCCACATTAATTTCTCTCTCCTCCATAATCCCTTTTTACACTTCCGGTTCTGCATAGGAAAAACTCTATAGTTTACAATCCTTTTGCCATACCCAGCGACTATAGGCCCATAAAAATCACGAGTTCGAGGGAGAGGTGAGTTTTTTATCTTGGCCTAAAGCTAATGGTGGTTGGTCCAACGCTTGTTCCTCACCCAAAGGAAGAATTTGGTCCAGGCTACTGATCTGAGCAATCGCTAGCATCTGAGCTGGAATATTTAAAAACTGAAGGCTTTTATTTTCCTTTTTGGCGTAGCGCAGCCAAGCAATCAACAAAGCAAGACCGGCGCTATCAGTACGAGAAACTTCCCGTAAATCAATGCGCAAATCCGCCCCTGCTTCATTAAACAGCGCTAGCCCCTTTTCAGCTACTTCCGGCACCGTGTTGAAGGTCAATTCACCTACAATCCGAAAATGTCCCTTCTGCTGGGGTTCAATATGGAAAATCATTCACTATTTGCACTTAGCGAGAAAGAAATAAACCTTGGATCATTTCAACCCAGCCTGGCATGACTAAGACTCTCCAGCAGCCTTGCTATAGAGAAATTGACCGATAAGCTCCTCAAGCACCAGAGCGGATTGGGTAAGCGTGATTTCACCGCCTTCTTTAAGATAGGCCTCGGCTCCTCCTGGCTCCAAGGCAATATATTGCTCGCCCAACAATCCAGAAGTATAGATGCTGGCCGAGGTATCCTCAGGCAGATAATCATACTGAGCTTCAATATGCATTCTCACCTGGGCTCCATAGGTTTGGGGATCTATTTGGATAGACACTACCCGGCCGATAGTGACCCCAGCCAAGGTCACCGGAGAACGCACCTTAAGACCTCCAATATTCTGGAATTCCGCCACTACGGAATAAGTGTTCTCTTGCGCCACCAAGCTTAAATTACTTACCCGCATAGCCAGCATAAAAAATGCCACCAAACCAGCGGCCACAAATAGGCCCACAACCAATTCTACCGTTCGAGACTGTCTCATACCTATTCGGCTCCAAACATTAGGGCGGTGAGCACAAAATCCAATGCCAGCACAGCAAAAGCGGAATGAACCACGGTGCGGGTGGTCGCTCGCCCAACCCCGTCAGAGGTAGGGACGGCGTCGTAACCTTCAAAAACAGCTATCCAGGTAACTACGATTCCAAAAACAATACTTTTGATAACACCGTTGAGCACGTCTTCTTTCCAATCGGTACTAGCTTGCATCTGCGACCAAAAAGCGCCTTCATCCACGCCCAACAATCCTACTCCCACGAAATATCCTCCCAACACCCCCACGGCACTGAAGATCGCCGCCAATAGCGGCATAGAAAAACAGCCTGCAAAAAAGCGGGGAGCAGCTATTCGGCGCACAGGATCAACTGCCATCATCTCCATCCCCGACAACTGCTCCGTTGCCTTCATAAGTCCAATTTCAGCAGTGAGCGCAGAACCCGCCCTCCCCGCAAAAAGCAAAGCACTGACCACTGGCCCCAGCTCTCGAACCAGAGAAAGCGAGACAATCACTCCCAGTGACTCCTCGGCGCCAAAATCAACTAGCGTATTATAGCCTTGAAGTCCTAAGACCATGCCAACAAAAGCCCCTGATACCACAATGATAGGCAGGGTTAAGACGCCTACTGAATACACTTGGGTAATTAGCAAGGGAAAACGCAGTAAGAGGGTAGCAATACTGAGTAAGAGCTGTCCTAGAAAAAGATGGCCCCGGCCCAAACGCTCAAAAGTTCCTAGCCCCCAACGGCCTAGGCGGAGAAGAGCCTCAATCACAATACCTCCGGTGCGGCATGCCGCCTCAGCAGGTATTTTAAACGCCCTAGAGAACGGGTTGGGGGGGATTTCTCCATATCCAATAGGTCTTCAGCGTAGTCCCTGCCGGGGTAGTGAAATGGCACTGGCCCATCAGGCAACCCTCGCATGAACTGCTTAACAGCCGCAGAACAAGAACGATCAATCTCGCTAGGCGTGCCATGCTCCACTACTCGTCCCCCTGATAAGATGTAAATATAATCCGATATAAGAGTTGCCTCCTGGACATCATGAGAAACAATAATACTCGTTAGTCCAAGAGCATCGTTGAGCAAACGAATAAGCTGTACCAGAGTACCCATGGAGATGGGATCTTGGCCTGTAAAAGGCTCATCGTACATGATCATCATAGGATCTAATGCAACCGCCCGCGCTAATGCTACCCGCCGGGCCATACCCCCAGAAAGCTCGCTAGGCATGAGCTGGCGGGCACAACGCAGCCCCACGGCCTGAAGCTTGATAAGCACCAGATCATGGATCATGGCCTCGGATAAACGAGTATGCTCTCGCAATGGGAAAGCGACATTATCAAACACCGAGAGACCAGTAAGTAAAGCACCTGTTTGAAACAACATCCCTATACGTTGACGCAAAGCATAAAGCTCCCCACTGGATAGCGCAGAAACCTGATGACCATCGACTTCCACCGTCCCTGCATCAGGAGATAGTTGCCCCCCAATCAAGCGTAGGAGCGTGGTTTTACCTGTCCCGCTGGGCCCCATAATGGTGGTCACTTTACCTCGCTGAATGTCAATATCTACCCCCTTGAAAATAGGGCGATTTCCGTGGGAAAAATGTAGCCCTCGGATCTTGACTAGCGGGGTATCCAGTTCTGCACTCATATCCTGATTTCGGTTATATTCCCAATGTTATTCATAGCAGCTCGCAACGATTACTAGACTCGCCGCTCATCACCAAGCTTTAGTAATAATTTTCCTACTGACCTTACCCTTTAATAGCCTCTCAAGTTTCATTGAGGTCCACGCCCAAGTCAAATGTCATTGCCTTACTATTTTAAAATATGCTCTTTAAAAGAGGGCCACTACGGGAACCGATAGCCATCCCCTATTAAAGGGTTGATCCCCCTTTCACCGCATGCGATGATTAAATTCGCTCAAAGCGCGAAAAATATAAGGTGAATAATCTTCTAAATCAACAAAAAGCACAGCTTGGTACTCGAATTGCTTTTCTTGACACTTCTAATCTAAGCCTAGAATATGACGATAAATGCAAGAATAAATTATGAGAGAGTCAATTTGAAGTTAAGTTGAGAGGAGTTATGAACTATACATTTATAATGGCACTATGGGCCAAGCTCACGCTACTAGGAATACTCCTCGGCTTATCAGCTGGCTGCGCGACTAATGCTACCTATGATGCCTCCCATGACCCCTTTGAAGGCTTTAACC